>NZ_JBYOJU010000053.1:0-62755 GCF_057798855.1 Cupriavidus sp. 96C5-1
AGAACTCATTTCAAAATGAACTCTCTTCACGCTGAAGGGTGCGCCAGCAAATAAGGCAACAGGCCAGCTTGAGAAGAGCTTCGTGAATGTCTGCGCGACGCTCGAAGCGGGTGCGCAGACGACGGAATGCGTGCAACCAGGCATGAGTACGCTCGACGACCCAGCGGATCTTGCCGAGTCCACTACCGTGGGGCTGACCACGCCGGGCGATCGAAGTCGGGATGCCGGCAGCATGAAGCGGTCGACGATACTTGTCGTGGTCGTATGCGCGGTCTGCGTAGATCCGACCTGGCTTGCGCAAGGGACGGCCTCGACATCCCCGGATCGCAGGAATCGCTTCGATCAGAGGCAAAAGCTGGGTGATATCGTTACGGTTCGCGCCGGTCAGGATGACCGCAATCGGCGTGCCGTTGGCGTCGGTAGCGACGTGGTGCTTGGAACCGGGTCGCGCGCGGTCGGTGGGGTTCGGTCCTGTTTTTGGCCCGCCCCAACCGCCCGAACTGAAGAGGAGTCGATGATGACGCGCGAGAAATCGATGCGGTCCGCTGCACGCAACTTTGCCAGCAAGATCTCGTGCAGGCGATCCCATACCCCCGCGCTTTGCCAGTCGCGCAGCCGCCGCCAGCAACTGACCCCGGAGCCGCAGCCCATTTCGATGGGTAGTTCGTTCCAGCGAATGCCGCTTCTCAGCACAAACAGGATGCCGGTCAATGCGGCCCGGTCCGACACCGGCATACGACCCGGATACCGGAATCGCCGCGGCTTGGCTGGCGGCAGAAGCGGTTCGATCAATGCCCACAATTCGTCGTCGATGATCGGCTTGCCCATCCTCTCTATCCTGTTGTCACAACGGACGAGGTTAACAGCTTCGCCTTGCGGTTAACAGTACCCAGCTGGTCTTTTTGAAACAGGTTCTTAGTACCCCAAGACCAGAATCTGCCGTCCAGAGCTGAGCCCGGCACAATGCGAACGAAGTCCTGGCGACTCTCAGGGCATGCTGAGGGTCGGCCGGGATTCGCAAAGATCTTAAGCTTCAGATACTTGCGATTTGCGGCCAACCCTTGGCTACGCGCTGCTTCTTCACATATTACTCCGCGATTCCGTAGTATAGAACGTCGTTCCGGGTTTACATTGATTGTTGGGCGATCCGCTATAGCTTAGATTCGACCGTAGCCGCCCTTAACAATACGATGGAGACCTCATGGTGACGCTATTCTCGCGCTTCCGACGCGCGACGGTATCTGCGTTTGTACTGCTTTCGACGTTGTTCGGCTTCTGCCATGGTCAGGCCAATGCGAGTCGATCCCAGCCTTCAGTATTGGCTACCCAGCCGGTAATTCGCAGCTATTTCTATATGGGTGGCGGGTATACCGGGGAGGCTGGCAAGGAGGTCATGCAGGGCCAGATGTATGTGGAACAGTTGACGCCTGCGCGCATCACTCAGAAGTACCCTCTGGTGATGTTCCACGGTGCGGCGCAGACAGGTACCAATTGGCTGCAGACGCCAGATGGCCGGCCTGGATGGGCCGACTATTTCCTATCGCAGGGGTATGTCGTCTACTTGGTAGACCAGCCGGCGCGAGGACGCTCCGCCTGGCATCCAGGCCTGGATGGAGCGCTAGCCAACTTCCCGGTGCCGGCGATCGAGAAACTCTTCACCGCCAGCGCTACGCTAGGGAACTGGCCGCAGGCCAAACAACATACGCAATGGCCAGGATCCGGCAGGCGCGGCGATCCGGTCTTTGACGCCTTCTACGCGACCCAGGTGGAATATCTGGCGAGCAATGCAGAGACGCAGCGGCGTGTACAGGCCGCAGGGGCAGCGTTGCTTGACCGCATCGGGCCCGCGATCTTGCTCACCCATTCGCAGGCTGGAGCCTTTGGCTGGCTAATTGCCGACGCGCGACCGCAAGCGGTCAGAGGCATTGTCGCAGTCGAACCACTCGGTCCGCCAGCACAGAACGCGGTATCCAACGAGCAGAAGGCTCGCCCGTGGGGACCAACCGATATCCCTCTGAACTACGACCCACCAGTCGGACTGGCAGGCAACCTTGCACTAGAGCAGGAAGAGCAGCCAGACTCGCCAAACTTGGCAAGGTGCTTTCGCCAGCGTGAGCCTGCACGACAACTACCCAACTTGGCCGGCATCCCGATCCTGATCGCCGTGGGCGAAGCGTCCTATCACGCGGTCTATGATCATTGCACCGCGAAATACCTGACGCAAGCCGGCGCGACAATTACGTTCTGGCGCCTGGAAAATCTCGGCATCAAAGGTAACGGCCACATGATGATGCTGGAGAAGAACAATCTAGATATCGCTAGTTGGTTGCAGCAGTGGATGCAAGCCAACGTCCGTTGATCGCCATTTTTCCGGGCTCATTGCCTCAAAAAAGCTGTAAACAGAAACGGGCGCCGAAATAACAGAAGGAGATAGTCATGTTTCAGAAGCTTTGCCTAGTCATCGCCCTGGCGAGCACCAGCCTCCCGGCCCTTGCAGAGGATTGGCCCGAAAAGCCAGTGCGCATCGTGGTACCGTACACGGCCGGCGGTACCACTGATTTCGTTGCCCGCCAAGTGGCGCAGAAGCTTACTGAGAGCATGGGCAAGTCCTTTTTCGTGGAGAACAAGCCCGGTGCCAGCGGCACCATCGGCACGCTGCAGGTGGCGCGTTCCGCGCCCGATGGCTATACGCTGCTGGCCAACGACACCACCTACACCATGCTGCCGTCGCTGTTCAAGACGCTGCCCTGGGACTACAACAGCGATCTGGTACCTGTCACCACGATTGCACAGACGCCGGTGATCCTGATCGTGCCAACGGGTTCCCGCTTCAAAACCCTGCAGGAGCTGATCACATTTGCCCGCCAGAATCCGGGCAAGCTCAATTTCGGCTCCGGCGGCGCTGGCAGCTCGACGCACCTGTCCGCCGAGGTGTTCAAGAAAGACGCTGGAGTCACGCTCACCCATATCCCGTACAAGGGCGCCGGCGATGCGCTGATGGGCCTGATCGGCAATAACGTGGATATCCTGATCACGGCCACGCCGACCGCGGTGCCGCAGATCAAGGGCGGCAAGGCCCGCGCGCTGGCGGTCACCGGGGGCGCGCGCGTGCCTGCGCTACCGGATGTGCCGACCTTTGCCGAAGCCGGACTGAAGGGCTACAAGGTCGTCAACTGGTTCGGGCTGGCCGCGCCCAGGGGCACGCCACCGGCGCTGGTGACAAAGTTACAGGTGGAAGTGCAGAAGAGCGTGAACAGTCCCGAGGTAAAGGAACGATTGACCAGCATGGGCGCGCAGCCGGGCGGGATTGCCCCGGCGGATTTCGCCCGGCGCATCAAGGACGACACCGCGCTGTGGAGCCAGGTGGCAAAATCCGCCGATGTGAAAGCGGAGTAGGCCGAATGCTGGCATGGGCCGGGGCAGCCACCGCTACCTCCAGCACCTCCAGCGCGTCTCAGAGAGAAAAAGGAACGACCATGTACTTCAGAACGGTGCCCCGGGAGGTTCCCCTGCAGGTTTTCTCGGCCATGCCCATGCATTTCCGCAAGACCGGCGTACATTCCGAATGGGCCGACGCCAACAAGGGCGGGGCCTGTATCGACAGCTTCCTGGAGGGGCCAGTGTTCGACGCCGCCGGCAACCTCTATGTGACCGACATCCCATTCGGCCGTATCTTTCGCATTTCACCGGCCGGGGCGTGGTCGCTAGTCGCTGAGTACAACGGCGAGCCCAACGGTATGAAGTTCCTCGGCGAGCGCGAGCTGGTGGTGGCCGACTACCGCAACGGGCTATTGCGCGTGCAGGTGGATACGGGGGAAGTGAGCACCCTGCTGGGCCGCCGCAATGCCGAGCAGTTCAAGGGCGTAAACGACCTGGTGATCGCCCGCAACGGCGACCTGTATTTTACCGACCAGGGCCAGACCGGCCTGCACGATCCCACCGGCCGCGTCTACCGGCTGCGCGCTGGCGGGCGGCTCGATCTGCTGCTTGGCAATGTGCCGAGTCCCAACGGGCTGGCGCTGTCCTGCGACGAAAAAGTGCTGTTCGTGGCCGCCACCCGTGGCAACTGCATCTGGCGCGTGCCATTGCAGGCGGATGGCAGCGTGTCCAAGGTGGGGCAGTTCTTCACCTTCTATGGCACCAGTGGCCCCGACGGCATGGCCATCGATGGCCGCGACCGCCTGTTCGTTGCCCACGCCAGCCTGGGTTGCGTGTGGGTGCTCGGCAAGCGCGGCGAGCCGGAAGCCATCCTGGCCAGCCCGGCGGGCGCTACCACGACCAATCTGGCATTCCAGGGGCGCAAATTGTTCGTCACCGAATCGGAGACCGGCACGATCCTGTTCGCGGACCTGGACGAGGCGGGACTCGACGCCTGACCCGGCAGGGCTCCGCCTTCGCGCTAGCTAGAGCGAATCTTGAGAGATACCGCCACCGGCCGCATCCCGCACCGCGCGAGCATTCCCCGGATCCAGCAGGAGCGTTGCCTCAGGCGCACGCGCGAGCTGCTGTTCAGCAAGACGCTGCGGCCCCGAGAAGCGCTCCCCGGCAATCCAGGCATCGACGTCATCGCGGATCCCATTGGCGTCCGCGTCCAGCCCGCGTATGTCTGCGGCTGCGGCGCCGGCGGCGAGAGGGACAGCCATGGCGGCCGCGGCTACTATAGCTTGCCAAGCTTGCATTGATAGCTTCCAGCGGCCATGTCTTTCGTTCGGACCTCCGCTGCGGCCTTCTTCTCCTGCCCACGCGTTTCAATGCCGTGCAGACTATTCTCGATAACCGGCTTCCGCTGCTTAGACGCGTGCCGGCCGAGGTAGGCACTGCGCTTGGTCTCCTCAGGCATGACCACGATCATGGTCCGCACTTGCCGGCCAATCAGTTCCGCAGACAAATCTAACGAACATTGCCACTGCAAACTAGCCGGTAATCGTAAGTTCCCCGCATCCCCACATGACCGCACCGGCACACGATGGTCAGCACTCGGTCGCCTGAGACAGCAGCCAATCGCGAAAGCGTTTCAAGTGGGGCCGCGTTTCGATACGTTCAGGGAAATAGCAGAGATAGTGCCCATGTTCCACATCAATGGGCGCCGCCAGTGGTTCGATCAGCGATCCGGCCGCCAGGTTGTCGCCTACCAGCAATGCGGGGATAAGCGCTAGCCCGAGGCCCGCCTGCGCTGCCTGGATCAAGACCGAATATTGCTCGAAGCGAGGTCCCGCTAGCGCGCACATGTTCCGCACGCCATAGTGCTCGGCCCACTCGCGCCAGACGTCCTCCGCCTGCCCATGCAGGAGGCGGGGCAGGCGCGCCGCATCCTGTGGGTGGCGCAGGAGATGCCGGTCCCGAAAGTCCGGCGCGCACACTACCACGAAGGTGCGCCCGCCGATGTAGTCGCTGACCACTCCCTCCCAGTTGCCGTTTCCGTAGCGGATCGCCGCGTCCAGATCCAGCGGGAAGGGATCGCCGTGGGCAAGGTGGCGACAAAAGCTGATGGTGACGCCAGGCGTGGTAGAGAGAAAGCCCGGCAGGCGGGGAATCAAGCACTTCGTGGTGAAGGTCGGTACGCTGGCGATCGTCAGCAGATCGCTCTCCACCCGGGACGCGAATAGTTCGAGTGACGCGCCGCCGATATCGCGCATCGGCTCGGCGATGCGCGCGAGGTACAGATTGCCGGACCGCGTGAGCGCGAGATGGCGGCCATCGCGAACGAAAAGCTGAACGCCCAGGTAGGTCTCAAGATTAGCCATCTGTCGGCTGACTGCACTGGGTGTGAGGCCCAGTTCACGTGCCGCCCGTGAAAAGCTCAGGTGCTTTGCCGAACTCGTGAAGGCAAGCAATTCGATCATGCTGGGATACAGGTGTTTCATCTGTGTCTTCTGTCGGGCTGTTCCAAATGCGCATAGATGCGTGCGCCTTTTGTACGTCCTCTTCATGACCACGTCATGTCGTATTGGAACAATGCGTCAACTTCCAAGTCCCGTGCCGCAGTCGATCAGGCGCCATGCCTGTTGCGGTCTTTCCATAGAAGGAATGCGCCATGCATACTCCCACCGCGCCGGCCATGCGGTCCGACGTTCCGCCTCGGCTCGATCGGGCTGGAAACGTATCCGTGTGGCGCTATTCGCTCATTCTCGTCTTTGCGCTCTTCTCGATTTATCTGTGCTTGCCGATCGCGCTATTGCTGATCGGGGCCTTGGGAGAGATCTGGACCAACACGCTGCTGCCGAGCGGCATCACCGGTCGCTGGTTCATGGAGCTGGCCGGGAACACGAACTTCCGGCAGGCCTTTGGCGTGAGCCTGATCGTTGCGCTGGCCTGCTGCTGCGCCAACGCCGCAGTCGGACTGCCGCTCGCGTACGCGCTGCATCATCGCTCGTTGGCCGGCCGCGGCACGGCAACGCGGCTCATCACGCTGCTGCCGGTAGCGGTTCCCGCGCTAACCCTTGGTTTCGGCTACATCCTCGTATTCAGCAGCGATACGCTGCCCTGGCTCGGATCGCTGCCACTGCTGATTGCCGCGCATGCTGTGCTGACGCTGCCGTATCTGGTGCAGACGCTTCTCAGCGATCTGCGCCATCTCGATCTCGCCCGTCTCGAGGCCTGTGCGGCAACGCTGGGCGCAACGCCGATGAAGCAGTTCTTCACGGTCGTTCTGCCCAATCTCAGGCATAGCCTCTTCTCGGGGCTGGTCATGGTGTCCGCGCTGTCGATCGGCGAGTTCCAGGTCTCCAACCTGATCGCCGGCTTTCGCTACCGCAACTATCCCGTGGTGTTGCTGCAGGCCTTTTACGGTGCCACGGGCATGGCCTGCGCCGCCACCGTCGTGCTGCTCGGACTGGCGATCCTCGCGACGCTGATATCGGTCAATACGGTTCAACGATTGAAATAGAGGGAACCATGAGTCTCGAATTCGCAAACGTGAGCTTTGCATACGCTGGCGCGCAGCGTGGCCTCGACACCGTAACGCTGTCTGTCGCGCAAGGGGAGTTGCTGGCCGTGATGGGTCGAAGCGGCTCCGGCAAGTCGACCCTGCTGCGCCTTACCGCAGGGCTGCTGAATGGCTATCGCGGGCGCATAGCCATCAATGGCAAGGATATGCTGGGCGTGCCGATCTGGCGTCGCGAGGTCGGTATGGTGTTTCAGCAGTACGCCATCTTCCCGCACCTGAGCGTGATAGACAACGTGGCCTACAGCCTGCGCATGCGCGGCGTCGGCTATGCTGCGCGCCGTGCGCGCGCGCTCGAGATGCTGGAGCGCGTCGGTCTGGCCGAGCATGCCGAAAGGCATCCCGCCTCGCTGTCTGGCGGGCAGCAACAGCGCGTGGCGCTGGCCCGCGCGCTCGTGTTCGCACCACAGGTCTTGCTGCTCGACGAACCGCTTGCCGCGCTCGACGCAGGCATCCGCCAGCAACTGCGCGACCAGATCCGCACATTGCAGCGGGCCTGCAATGCCACCACGCTGTTAGTCACCCACGATCAGGACGAGGCCTTGAGTATCGCTGACCGCGTGGCGGTGGTCGATGACGGCCGCGTCTTGCAAGTGGACACGCCGCAGCGCCTGTACGAGCGGCCGGCTTCGGCACAGGTGGCGCGCTTCGTCGGGCATTCCAGCGTGATGCCGGGGCGCGTCGTCGCGTCGGGCTCCGTGGATATCTCCTTTGCTGTGCTGTTTGCCGAGACCGGCGCTTTTCGTTCGGGGGACGAGGTTGACGTGCTGGTCCGCCCCGAGCATGTGCAACCGGATCCCCCCGAAGGCACGCTGAACCGCTTGAGCGGCGATCGGGGCGATGTGCGCTACTTTGGCGCGACGTGCCGCTATGACTTCCTTCCCCATGGCGCGTCGCAGCCGTTGCTGTGCGAAGGGCGACAGCTTGCCACGCATCGCATCGCCATCGCGCCCGAGCATTTGCGCGTGCTGCCGGCATCGCGCGTATGACCCCCAATAACTCACCTTGTTTTCTGGAGTATCACAATGCTTACCGTTGAAAATCACCGCCCCCCGTCGCGAATCCTCAAGGCTGTTGGACTTGTTTGCGCGCTGGCGACGCTAATCGCCGCGCCGGCTGCCCACGCCGCCCCCGCGGAGGCGCTCTATCCGGGCGAGGAGGCGCTCTACGCGAAGGCCGCCGATGAAGGGCTGGTCGTATCCTTCGATACCGGGCCCGAGTGGGCCAACTGGAAGTCTCTCTTCGCCGAGTTCAAGAAGCGCTATCCGAAGGTCGAGCTGACCTACAACGACATCGGCTCAGCGGCCACCGTGGTGGCGCTCGACAAGGCCCGCCGCCGTCCGCAGGCCGACACCGCGTACTACTTTGCGGCCTCCGCGCTCGACGCCGTAAACAAGGATGTCGTTGCGCCATTCAAGCCGCAAAATTTCGACAAGCTGCCGCCGGTATTCCGCGAGCAGGACGGCCGCTGGTTCACGGTGCATTCCTTGAACATCGCCTTCCTGGTCAACAAGAAACTGGTGAAGGAAGTGCCGCGCGGTTGGGCCGATCTGCTCAAGCCGGAGTATCGCAATGCGGTGGTTTATCTGGATCCGCGCTCGACCGGGCAGGGGCAGGTTGCGGTTTTCGCTGCGGCCTATGCCTTCGGCGGCAATGTCGATAACCCGACGCCCGGCGCTGAATTCTTCGGCAAGCTCCGCGAGGCGGGCAACGTGATGCGCATCGAGGGAACCACGCCCTATGCGAAGTTCGTCAAGGGTGAGATCCCGATCCTGATCGGCTACGAGAATGACGGCCTCAAGGCCAAGCATACCGACGGCATGGGCGATGCCGTCGAAGTGGTGATTCCCAAGGAAGCGAGCGTCTCGGCGCCGTATGCGATCAGCCTGGTAAAGAGCGGGCCTAACCCGAATGCGGCCAAGCTCTGGTTGAATCTGATTATGAGCCATGTCGGCCAGACCTTGTTCGCGCAGGGCTATGTCCGTCCAGCCGTACCCGGTGTACCGCTGCCTGCCGATATCCGGGCGAAGATGCCCGATGCACCGCAAGTGCATCCGCTCGACGTGGTGAAGGCCGCGGCGAAGAAGGCCGAGGTGGATCGCTTGTGGGCACAGGCGGCCCTCGCCAAGTAAGGTGAAGCGATGCATGCTTCTTCCATGAACTGCGGCCTCATACGCCGCTTTGGCGCGGTCCCGGCCGCCTTGCTGCTGGCGTTCTTCTTCCTCCTGCCGCTCGCCGCGCTGGTGGCGTCGAGCGGCGAGGGCGGCGGCGTCGGCCTCATGGCGCTGGCGCAGGACCCGCTCGTCGCCAGTGCGTTCGGCAACTCGCTGCTGCTGGCGCTGGCAGCGGGCACCGTATCGATCGCGGTGGGCTTGCCGCTGGCAGCGATGCTGGCGGGGCAGCCGGCCGCGCGGCGCCGCTGGCTTCTGGCATTGCTTGGCGTGCCGCTGGCCTTCTCCGGGCTGGTGATCGCCTATGGCTTCATCCTCGCCTTTGGACGCGCCGGCTTCGTGACGAACGTACTGGCGCTCGCAGGTGCTGATCCAGCCGCGGTCGGTACACTGATCTATACCACCGCAGGGCTGGTAGCGGCCTATGCCTACTACCTGATTCCGCGCGTCGCGCTCATGCTGTACCCGGCGATTGCCAATCTGGACCGGCGCCCGATCGAAGCCGCGCTCACCCTCGGCGCGTCGCCGCAACGCGCCTTGATCGATATCGCGCTGCGGGAGCTTTGGCCATCGATCGCCGCTGCCTGGTGCCTCGTTACCGCCATTGCGCTCGGCACCTATGGCACCGCGCTCGCGCTCGCTGGAACGCAAATCAATATTCTGCCGTTGCTGATCTATCTGAAGCTCTCCGACGGACAGACCGACTTCCCGCAGGCCGCCGCCCTGTCCCTGCTGCTGACAGCGTTGTGCACCTGCGTGCTTGCACTTGGAGAATGCCTTGTCCGCCGACGCTAGTACCGGATTGTCCGGCGCTGCCCTCCTGGCGCTGGAGTGCATGGCCAACCGGCAGACCGGGCCGGCGCGGCACACCATGCCGGTTGGCGTGATCGGGCCGCGCGAGGCCACGGTGCAGCAGCTCAATGCTGCGCGAGTCCTCGGCTACGCGCTGGCCAGGAGTGGCATACCGCTGCTCTGTGGCGGCAAGGGCGGGGTGATGGAGGCCGCTGCCCGCGGCTGTGTGGAAGCAGGGGGCATCGCCATCGGATTGCTGCCGGAGGACGACGCCACGGCCGCCAATGCGTTCCTCACCGTAGCCTTGCCGACAGGCATGGGTATCACGCGCAACGCCTTGATCGCGCGTGCATCCCTGTGTCTGGTCGCGGTGGGGGGCGGGCTCGGCACCCTGTCCGAGATGGCCCTGGGCCTGCAGTGGGGCAAGCGGGTCTTCACCATGCTCGATGCGCCGCAGGTACGCGGCGCGGAGCGATTCGACGATATCGACTCCCTGCTTGTCTGCCTTGCAGACTGCCTCGCGTCGGCATCTTTGGCGGAACCGTCCAGGAGGGATTCCGGCACCTGTCGAAACGTTGCAATCGGCTGACTCGGCTGACCTTACGCGAGGGAAATGCGTAGTCCGCCTGATTCCAGGCACTTGGTAGTTTTCTTTTGAACCGGCGAGTCAGGTTCAAGAAAAATCGGTGTGTTTATCAGAGCAGGGAAATGGAATTTCCATTACCCATGGCCAGACTCACGCCTTTTATTTGTGTTTTCGCATATTTTTGAGATGGAGGAAAATCTTGAACTACAAATTAACGGCACTACTTGTAACGGGTAGCGTGATTGCAATGCCGACAATGGCACAATCCAATCTCACGCTGTACGGGCTTCTCGATAATACGATTCGCTATACCACCAACGAGAATGCCACTGGCGACGGTAAGCTGCAGATGGGCGATGGCGTGCTGACGGGCAGTCGCTGGGGCATTCACGGCAGCGAAACCATCGGCAGCGGGACCAAGGCCCTCTTTGTCCTCGAATCCGGATTTGCACCGGATACCGGGGTGAGCCAGCAAGGCGGTCGGCTGTTCGGCCGCAAGGCCTACATCGGATTGCAGGGCGACTTCGGCGCCGTCACCCTGGGTCGACAGTTCACGGTCATCCACGAGGTCATGGCCAGCTACGACGCCATGGCGCTGGCCAGTCTCGCTATTGTAGGCTTCCAGGGCGGTCCGTATACCGGTGGAGTGCGCCAGGACAATATGCTCAAGTATACGGGTACTTTTGGCAGCCTAAGCGTGGCCGCACAGCATGCCTTCGGCGAAGTTGCCGGCAGCATCGCCAAATCGTCTTCCGACGGCGCCAGCCTGAGCTACGCAGCGGGCCCCTTCATGATCGCCGGTGGCTACCAGGTCATGCGGGATATCACCTCCTACTATGGCGTGGCGGTGCCGAACAGCAACCAGAAGGTTTGGACCGTCGGTGGCGCTTACAGCGCTGGCCCCGCCACGCTCTACCTCGGCTACACTAATAGCAAGGTCGGCGCCGCGGACTATCGCAACAACGCGATCTATACGGGCATCAAGTATGCCTTTACGCCTGCCTGGTCGCTCATCGCAATGGGCACGTACGACCGCCTCAAGCATGGCACAGATGCGGGCAACCGCTTCACTGGTGCCCTAATGCTCGACTACACGTTGAGCAAGCGTACCGACGTATATCTGGAAGCCGACTACACCACACTCTCTGACGCGTGGCGCACGTTGGGTGGGCAGACAAATTTCGCCACCCCAATGTACGGCCACGGCAGCCGCCTTGGCGTCACCGCAGGCTTACGGCATAAGTTCTGACCGCCCTACCCGCCGAAGCTCCTTTAGAACGTCGGCGGTCCCTGCCTCTTCCCGGGGAGGTGCTCACGAAGCACCGACTCGACGTGGGCTGCCCGTTCTGGCCAGATCGCATGGACTAGATGCGAGATGACGGCACCAAGGGTCGCCGCGACAGAAAGCGGGACCAAGGTCGTCACCGCCGGCATGAATTGCGTTCTCGGCATATCAAGGTCCCCGCGTTGAGGTAGCGCGATCGCTTGTTACAGATCAATGGGCTAGCAGCTGCGAAATTGGCAAGCCAGAGGACCAATCAATCTTGCGCAGGTAGTCCGGCTTCTGGCAGGCCTCCGCCAGTCGCTCTATCCCTGCCTCCTCGAGCCAACGGCCGAGCGCCTTCCCAAGCTCGCCGAACGGCAGTGGATCGCCCGGTTCGTCGATACCGATCAGACAGAAGACCTGTCCCGTATCGTCGTTTTCCGCCCCGTCGAGCCCATCGTTAAAAAGGCTCTGATCAACCGACGTCACGAGTTCATCGCTGATCAGGTCGCTCAGATAGATCCCGACCGTCTCCCCCTCTTTCCTCAAGTGAGGCAACTCCAGATAGGGGTCGGCTTTGAGATAGCCAAGGATCGCCACGGTGTGCCCGTCACAGTCACGATAATGATCGACCGCCAGCATGCCCCACTGAGTCCGCAGCGCGCGCCGCGGGCGAAGCGCATCGTCCAATTGCCCAAAGTCGTCGCCGCCTTCACGGGCTGCCTCGGCCCTGGCAACGCCAATGACATATTCCGGCAAGGACGCCAGCGGCCAGCTCTCCAACGCCTCAACGCCGATACCTTTTGCCAGGATTTCGGCAAGCTCCCCATCCGTGTATTCGCGGTTCTCGTGCATGTCCTTCTCCAGGTTGGTCGGCGACGATCAGTCGCCATGAGGTTATTGATGGCTCGGTGACTTCGCCAGGATGCGGTACAGCGCCTGCCGTGAGATCCCCAGCCTGGCCGCTGCCGCCTTCTTCTCCTGACCGCAGCTATCGAACGCAGCCCTGACCGCATCGCGTGACGGCGGCTGCCGGCGCGCCGGCGTATGCTTGCCCAGGTAAGCGTTACTCTTGGATTCCCTGGAATGGCCCGCGGCCTCGACAACCCGCCGCATCCCCTCACGGTGCATGGCGTCCGAGGGCTTCGTTCCCCCCTGGATCGCCGAACGTTCCCCGGTCACCCGGTGGTACAGGCCATTGAGGTACTGGTGCCGCAATCCGTGCGAGGTGATCTGCAGCTCGCGCTTTGTCACCCTATGGACTCTCAAGACATAGTCATAGTGATTGCGCCATTGGTCCAGGCTGTACTCGATTGGAATCGTCGTCCCGCCTATGCTATTGGCAAGCCGACATGCGTCAACGAGCAGCTTGTACTGTGCTTCGAACTCAATCTGCACCTCGCGGGGCCGATTTGCCTTCGTTCCGTCGTCCACGCGCAGTTTCCCGCGCGTTGTCAGTCGATGCGGCTTGAGCAGGAAGGACTCCTTCTTCCGAAGACCGAAGGCAGCCTGAAGCCTCAGCTGCATTGCGACATGCCGGTCGGATTGCTCGATCTTCCGCAGCAGGCCATCCACGTCCACCTCACTCGCATCCCACGTCTTTTCAACTTCGGCGAAGTCGGTGCGCCGGTAGTCATCAGGACGTTCGACATAGTCGTCAAGCTTGCCGACCAGGTTGTGCTTGCCCATCCAGGCGGCAATCGTGCGCAGGTACGTCAGCTTGTTCTCCACCGTCCCTGGGGCCTGCTTCAGCTCCAGCACCCACTTGCGCACAAGGTGCTCGATGTGCTTCAGCTTGAGGTTCCAGGGGCTGGTTAAGCGATAGCCGTCTTCCCGTAATTCGCGGAATGCCGCTAGCAGATTGACGACACGCCGATACTGGGTCTCGAACGAGACCGGCTTGTCGCTCAACCGGGCGGGGCTGCGGATCTTCTTGAGGTGCTGGCCGGCGAGCAGCTTGAAGGCGTCGATGAAGGACGGCGGCAGGCCGGATCGCTCGGCGATCGCGGCGTAGTCGATTGTGATCACACTGGTATTCCAAGGTCAGGGGTCGACGGGCGGATCCGCGCGTCCGCTGCGGCGGCACACCGCAATCCTCCCATCGTGCAGCTCAAAGAACAGCGCGGCCAGAAGCCCAACCAACAGCAATGCGATCGCTGCTAGCTTTTCGGCAAGCTCGGGCCAAAGCAATATGACCGCCAGGATGACGACGGCAAGCACGGTGCAGAGCGCCACCACCGCCTTGATCGTGTTGGTCGGGCTTTCGCCCCTCTTTCCGCTTGCCATAGCAAGTCCTGCGTTTTTGGTGCCGTTAGTCATCCCAGTCGCCGCTCGCCCCACCGCCATCGAACTGCCCACCATGGCCAGTCGGCCCGGGCGCGGTCGTCCAAGGCGGTTCGTGGCCGCCGTCGGTGGTGAAGTCCCTGCCTGCGGTACCGGTGTCCGCATCGTCCCCGCCACGCCGAGCACCGGGCTTACCGGCAACACCTCGCCCGCCCGGGGGCCTGGCGCCGGAGACGCCCGACGCCGGCCGCACGGCCCGCACGGCAGCGATTCGTTCCGCTATCGAGAGAAATCGCATGTCACCGTAGGGAAGAGTACGCCGATGCTTCCAGCGCCGGCACGAGGTCGAACTTCGAAAGAGTCGTCCAAGTGATCACCAGATTCTGAGCTTGCTCAGTTTCGATTCTCAGGACATAGGCAATCTCCGCATACGAGCGTCCTTGCGAATGCAACACGGCCGCGTGGTGCAGGAGCGCGAGCTTTGCGGCGACCATCGCACCTTGGCTTTGGGCCGCTCCCAGCAGCGCTTGGATCTCCATGTCCTTCGCGAGACAGTCGAGCCTGAGACTGCGCACCTCGGCCTGTGCCAACCCGAGGGCATGCGGCATCTTCCCTACGGCCACGTAGGCGTCCTGCAGCAGCTCCTGCGGGAAAGTCAGTGGCGCCACCGGCTGTGCCTCGTTGAGCGTGTAGACACCGCGGGTCCGCAGGGCAGGCAACACCTCACGCGTTACCCAGCGGCGAGAGGCCTTGGCGGCAGGTAGCTTGCTGGCAAAGATCAGGTTGTAGAGGTTTCCTTCGTCAATGAAATTCACCGGTTTGAGACCGGTCGATGTAGACACCTCGCGTTTCACGAGGGATCCGTCTTCCGTGTCGCAATGACTGGCAATTGCGGCGTGAGCATTGGCGTAGCCGAGCACATTGCAGACGTCTAGCGCCGCGAATCATGCCTGGCCATCCTTATCGAGCATGGAACGCACAGTTGCCTCGCCGTACGCGAAGGGTACAACCTCGTCCGCCCGCCGTTGCCTGTCGCCGAACGACTCATAAAGTTGATGAACAGCCATGCGATTTCCTCCAAGGTTAATGGGGCGCATCGCGATCCGCGCCGCCCAATATTTATACAACGAAACTTCGGGTGCGCCGAAACCAAATTCGCTTGCAATTCCAATCCCATTTATGCCATTAGCAAGGATCAGTTCGGAGATAAATACGAACTGCCAGACTCATGCGAAAACAATCAAACATTTGCGTCGAGATGTCGGTCTCTCCCGAGGACGGTCCGCTCTTCTTTCGTCTCCTCGAATTTCCCAAAGGTAAGGGCCGACGAGAGCGGGCGCAGTACGCCAAATCGCTACTCATCCAGGCCTACGCGATCCTGGAGCAGAGGCAAATGCTGGGCGTTCCAATGGCGCAATCGACAGTTGCGCCGGTGGTCGATGACTTTATATTCGACAAGCACATCTTCTAGGAAGAAAAACCATGCTCAATCAGAACTCTCCCCGTTTCGTTCTCGGTCTCGACGTTGGCTACGGCAATCTAAAGGCTGTCTAGGCAGGCGGCGATCTAATCTATCCGGCACGGGTCAAGTGCGAGGGAACGGAAAAGGCGTCTGACCAGTACAAGCTCGATCATTCCGCTACCAGTCTTGATGAAGTGCGCGTTCGAGTGGACGGAACTCACTACCTGGTCGGGCCCGACACGCACCTGCACACGCAGGAGCCGCTTGTCGCGGACGACTACTGTTGCCTGCCACAGTATCGGGCTCAAGTGATCGGCGCCTTGCACTATGTCTTTCGGAGAACGGGGGTGGTACGGCGGACGATCGGAAGCTTGGTATTGGGATTACCGGTTTCGAACTTTGTATTCCGGCGCGCCGCCCTGCGTGAGGCCTACGAGGGAAAGCCGCTTAGTGTGCCAGTTCCAACGGCACTCCAAAGTACCTACGGCAGAGAAGTGGACGTCATGGTCGAGATTGTCGAAGTCGTCCCTCGACCGGTTGGCAGCCTCCTCTCGTGGGCGAAGAGCACCGGCAACTCAAGCCACATCGCCAGTGACCGCTTCAACCTCGTGATCGATCCAGGCGCGCGGACCTTCGACTGGTATTCCGCACGCGGCGCCAAGCCGATCTACGACCAATCCGATGCGCTACCTGGTGGCATGTCCTCGATCATTCTCACCCTGTCCCGCACGATGACGAAGGCGCTCGGGATACACGTCGACTACCCTACTGCTGAATTGGCACTGCAGCGGGATAGCCTCACGCTCACCGGCTTGGGCGAAGTGGATATGCGCCTGTTTCACGCGAAGGCGCGGGAACTCGCTAATGAAGTGGTTGATCAGTTTGCTATGCGGTTAAAGGCAGGCAACTACGACAACGTCGTCCTGACCGGCGGGGCGCTAACGCTCTTCGAAGGGGCGATCCGCAAGCGGTTTGCGACCCATATCATCCGGACCGTGCCGAATGCGCTCATGGCGAACGCCAATGGCTTCTACCTCTGGGGGGCACAAAAATCGACGTCCTCCCCAACCTAGCCGACGCGGTTTTTGCCCACGGCGGGCAAAACCGGCTCTCGCAAGTCACTGATTTTTCTAGTGAAATCATCCAAGTGCGGCCAGTTTGCAGCAAGAAATTGGCCGCTTCCGCGCATTCCGATCCGGAAAGGAACTATCCCCATGTCATCGCTACTCCCCCCACCGCCCCCTGCTGATCGGTACTTTACGGTCGCCCAATTAATAGAGCGCGGCTGGAACAAGTCACTCATCCAGAGACTACTTGGCGATGCCGATGATGCCTTCCGTCTCACGGATGCGGGCCGCCCCTCACTCATCTATTGGCGCTACCGAGTCCTGGCGGTCAAGGAATCCAGTGCATTCGCCCGGGCCAAGGCGACCTCCCGTGAGCGGGCGGCCAAAGTTGCTCCTACGCTCGAGCGCAAGCGCGCTCTCATCATGGAAATTTCGCAGCAGACCGTCATCGAGGTACCCCAGGTCGAGATGGAGGAACTGCTCGTCGGCCGATCATATTTGCTATCGGACGCCGAGGCCGCGGTAGAAGCGCTGGCGCGGAGGATGCGGGTGTTCGAGTATGAGATCGACCTCTATCGTTGGCACATTGGCATCGGGGAAGCGCGGAAGGCTTTGCGCCTTCGCATCCTTGACGCG
Organism: Cupriavidus sp. 96C5-1; assembly: GCF_057798855.1. Taxonomy (NCBI): domain Bacteria; kingdom Pseudomonadati; phylum Pseudomonadota; class Betaproteobacteria; order Burkholderiales; family Burkholderiaceae; genus Cupriavidus; species Cupriavidus sp. 96C5-1. The sequence goes on from NZ_JBYOJU010000053.1 coordinate 17,205, forward strand.
ATCTCGGCGAGATACCCTCATCTGCGCAGGGCCTGTGAAGCTCGCGCGCTACTGGAGACGGGAGCCGCCGATGGACAGCCGTTCGAGATCCAGCCGTCCGGCGAGTACCCGGCCGTCTAGCGCAGCGGATCAACTGAGACGCAAACGACACTTTCCAGGCCAGCTTTTCGCTGGCAAGAATTCCACTTGACAGATTCTGTTTTACAGAACATCATAAGCAATGATCCGAACGTTCGCATGCATTGACACCGCCGCTCTGTTCCAAAGCCGCGCCGTGCGGCGCTTCAAGAACATCGAACGGGTTGCCCGCCGCAAGCTCCTGCAGCTGCATGCGGCCTCCGAGTTGGCCAGCCTTAGGATTCCGCCCGGCAACCAACTGGAAGCGCTAAAAGGAGATCGCAAAGGCCAGCACAGCATCCGCATTAACAATCAATGGCGTGTATGTTTCGTTTGGCTCGAGGACGGTGCGCACCAGGTCGAGATCGTGGACTATCACTGAAAAGGAGATCACCGTGGCTGAACTGCTAGATGAGATTCATCCAGGCGAGATTCTGCTGGAAGAGTTTATGAGGCCGATGGGCATCACGGCTCGAAGGCTTGCGGCTGATATTGACGTGCCCCCAAGCCGCATAAGCGAGATCGTGCATGGCACGCGGCCCATCACCGCCGACACCGCTCTGCGCCTAGGGCTCTTTTTTGCGATGGAGCCGCGGTACTGGACCAATCTCCAGAGCGAGTACGACATGCGCATGGTCACACGCGAGCTAAAGGACAAGATCGCGCCGCGCATCCGCGTTTTCCATCCCGAGCCGGCGTAGCCCGCGCCCAAGCGCTACCTGGCCAAGTCCAGCCGGTGCCGCTCAACGCGCCGCCCCAGTCCAGCTCTCCACCGTGGCCTTAATCTTCGGCCAATGGGCATCCCGGTTCGCCGGCGTCTCCGAGTGATAGGCGCCGACGGCCAGCCACGAGTTGCCGTAGCGCCCGATCTTCCGTCTATATAATATAGATGGGCGCCGACCATGACGTTCGTGCACGGGTCCACCAGCGGGGCCGGATTGCGGCCCCGCGCTGGTACTAGTTTGCAGCGATGGAGTATTTCCCGGCTAGGTCTTTGCTAATCACGACTTCAAACACGGGGATTGGTGAGCTGTTCCCACCGGAACCAAGCACCGGGCCAACGCCAAGCACCTTTGTCAGAAGCTCCCCGTTGGCTGCACTCGCGATCTGCACCGTGGCAGTTCTTCCTGCCGCGCGAGCGTAGTTGTTGATGCCAAAGCGATATTTGCCGGTAAGCAGCTTAGATGCATCGCAGCTCGCATAGTAGTGCTCCGGACCATTCGCCACTACGTTGTCCACGTCGAGGAACCCCGCGGTGCCGGCTCTCGCTGAGTAGAAGACATGCGAACCATTTGGCTCGAAGGAGTGCAGATCCACGTCTCCCGGGCCATCCCATGTAAGTGTGACGGTGAAGAAACCTGAACTCCCGGTCGTGGCCGGCGTTTCAAGGCCATCAAGAGCCGCCAGCATTTGTTCGCGGACCATGCCGTGCGCAGTACGAGATCTATCGAGGTAGGTCTCGACTAGTTTGTGCCCGGACCAATCCTTAATAAGGGCTGGCGGAATGAAGCTATTGATCCCAGGAATCGTGCTGCCAGGCGTTAAGCGCAGGCCGTTGATCACTAGATCGATAGCGGCTAGCGTATGAGGGCCATTCAACGTACCTGAGGCTGGTGCGATATGGACAACTTTGACGTTATTGGACTTCACCTGCCCAAGCGCCACTTGGTAGGCATTGTTCACGAAGAAATTGCCCTGGGAGTGCGCTACGAAGAGGAGTTTCTTGCGCTCGGTGGCCAATGCCTTGATCCGTGTCTCATGGATTGCATAATCACCGGCTGTGGGGGGGCTACTGGCTAGGCCGCTGAGGGTTGCGACCGCCCTAGCCTGCATCACTTGAATAAGAGCGGCCTTCAAAGCCTCAACGCTCGATATGGTACCCGATAACGTATCCCAAAGTGATTGATCTCCACCCAACACTTCCCAGAACAGTTCCCAGCGTGTGCCCAGAATACCGTCCATTTCGGCAGAACGTTGATCGAATACTTCCGCTATGTCCTCCCAGCCGCTGACCCATTTTCGGCTGGGCTCAGTGCCAGAGGTGTTGTAGAAGAGTTCGGGTTCGATCGCCTCGTTCTTATACTTAGGGCCTACGGTTCGGGCGAGCACCTCCCGGCCGGCTTCTGCCTGCAAACGAGTATTCCAGACACCGTTGAAGAAGCCAAGGACATATCCGCTCGGCGCGCATAAGTCTGTATTGGAGGTCTGCGCGTACCCCTGTAACGGCATCGAGACAAAGAGTGCCAGCAACGATGCCACCAGCTTGCGGGAAAACTTGCATCTATTCTGCACAGCCGTCTCCTTCCGGGGATTTTGAAACGGTGCCGTCCAGCGTGGCGTTGTAGGCCAGGTACGCCTTAACACGTGACTTGGTGTTAGCCGTGATCTTTTCCAGATCGGTAACGGTCCTGTATCCACTCCCGGCGTCCGGGCTGCGGGTGATCACACACTTGACAGCGAGATTGTTCGCTGCCGCCGCATCCCGTATGGCAGTCGGATTGGTTAGGTCGACCAGGAGCGCCACCTGAAGTCCGCGGGAGAGTTGTTGTACCGCCTTCTTTTCAGCGTTGCCGAGACCCTGCTTCTCGATCCAGACATCGATGTCATCTCGTATCCCGTTCGCATTCAAATCAGGACCTTTGACATCCGACGAGCGATCCAGCGTTGGTAGCTTTCCTGCTTGCTCAAGCGCTTTGATCTTGTCTGCTGTACTCAATTGTGTTTGCGCACCGCCGCCGGATGGCGGATTGCCACCCGCTGATGGATTACCTTGCGACGTGCCGTTCGTATCATCGCCTCCGCATGCCGAAAGCGCGGCAGCCGCCATAGCGGCGCCGACGAGGTGTCTTAGCCTCATGAGTTCCTCCCTGTGGTTTCGGCCATTCTTGCGATAGCCATTCAGTGCTCCATACAGCTAACACTGTAACGAAAAGCCACCTGATACCGCTCCCAACGTTAGCGGGGGAAAATAACTCTCAGGAGCAGACTCTCCAACGGACAAGTGGCTAGGCAGGCTCGCGCCTATACGGTACCGAATCAATATCTAGAGCTTCACAACGCTGTGAGCGGCGGTGCGGTTTTTGGATAGCACGCTGATCAGCTGGATTCCCGCTACGATCTGGGATGTGTACTCGCTCGGCCAGAAAAAGACGGTTCAGAAGATCCAGAAGGCGTTAGGCCAGGGAGGATTTGGGGCATTGCGTGGTGAGCGTGACGTCGGAATTGGCTCGTCGTGGGAATCGTCAACAAGCTCACGCTCTGGAAAGAACACGGCCCGCCGAAGCGGGCCGTGGTGATGCCAGGAGATATCAGGCGGCGACGGGTACCACCAGCGGGAGGCTTCCAGCTTCCGGCTACCGACTCCACCCATACGCCACGGTGGACGTAGAAGGTGCCACATGGTCCTGCGGCACTTTTAGATTAGGCGACCATTCCTGCTTACAGTACCGGTCTTTGTGACGACGATGTAAAAGGCTGCGCTGTTACGACAGCCAGTGCGCGTACTAGATAATCTGAGTTCAATGTTGTGTCGTCACGGGCGATTGGTTACTCGCGATGCGACGAAGCCCTTCGTCATGTAGGTCCCAGGTCCACTTCGGCAGGCCTTTTCCTTTCGAGGGTAGACGCGAAAAGTGCTGCTGTGCGCACGTACCCCTCCGATCGGTGCCCGCCACTTAATAGGGGTATGGAGACTGCTGCGATGCGGCAAACTTCCGGGCGGCAACAGGATAAACCCTTCGGTGTTGCCGTTTTCGCGGGTGTAGGTCAACTCCCTGCGCCTACACCCGTCCTTTTCGCAATATCAACAAGATGCGGGAAATGCAGCTGTGATGATTTATCTTTTAGGATTACTTCTTTTCGAAGCATCGTGGTTCCTCCCGTTCAGAAAAGTCTTCATAGCCGCTCGCTTTAGCGGGTACTATGCCTTGATAGCGCTGCTCCCCCTAGTCGGCCCATTGATCTGCATCTGGATCCTTGCTTTCCGCCCCTGGCCGCTGAAAACCCGTCTAGTTCGCTCGTACTCGTAATCGAACTTCGCGACTTTGTGAGCGTCGTCGTAGAGTCCTGGAAGGCCCGCTTCGGCGGGCTCTTCCTTTTCTGCGATGAGTATTGCTCTGCCAAAAGCAAACGGCTTCCGTCTCTTTTGCGCCAGAAATATATGGTTGGCGCATTGTATTAGTCCCCTCCAAAGCTGGAATAGATATCTCGCCAAATCGTCTATGCTAGATTCGTCGCTAGGCCCCCCAGCTCGGTCGACACTCCTTTAAGTCGCCGGCCCCTCCCTGGACGGCGATTTTTTTCGTTAGTCGGTACAGATCCAAATGCAACATGTCGCACTCGGTCCCCAGAATTGGCTCCTCAATGCCGCGCGCAAAGAGCGAAGACTTGTTCAGGTTTGTCTGGTATCCGGCGTCAGGTTGGTTGGTACGGTCAAGTCGTTCGACCACTTAGTTGTCCTGCTTGAAGACAACTGGCGGTATGCACACAATCGAAAAACGCTCCATCACGTCCGTCCAGTGGGACGACCCTGGCCTTCTGGCGAACAAGAGCTCCGGTAGCAATCCCAAGGTGCCGGTCGTTATCGTGCGAAAGCGCCGTCTCATACGAGAGTGAGGACGGCCGGCCCGCAGCAAAAAAATCTCGCATGCGCACAATTTGTGCAATTTGCGCACCATTACGGCCACAGCGCTTGCAAGGCATTGCGTTGCGGCCAATAGTCTTCTTTCGCCCTCAAGCAAAATCGACATGGAGCCAGATAGCCGCCCGGTTCGCATTTCGCTCGAGGAATTGAGATCGTTCGCCGCCACGCTAACTGACGGGTCCCTGCTCAAGGAGGCCACCTTGCGCGTCATTGCTGAGCAAGAGGATCGTGAGCGTCGGCAGGAGGCGAAAGCGCTGGAGCTGCGCATGCAGCCCGACTAAGCGGGCAAGACGTGCCGCGAGGATCCACCTCTCGCACAGGTGGAGCCGACTATGCTATTCGCAACAGCTACTGCATGCACCTCCGCACCTCAGATCGTACTTATTGGCGAAGCTGCAGCGAGCGCCATCGCGTTCATTATCTCAGGCGACGTCTTCCACGGAAGTCTTAACGATAAATCATTCACTTGATTGGTCCGGCCGTAGCCGCGCATACACTTACTTGGCGCGCTCGGGAGATGGCATTTAGGCTTTCCGTCTCACGCCAAAAGTTTCATCATTGACACGAAATTCAAATCCATAACATCTGATGTAAATTATATCTAATTTGACAGGCTGCCTTTGTCGCTTAGATTTATGCGGAGCGAGTTGAACAGCCCATAACTAGGCCTACTCCTGGGCGTCTTAGGTCACAGCCGAGCACGTCCGACGCTCCGAGACTGCTCGGCTACTCCGACTACCGGGGCGCGACTGGAGAATATCATGAGTCACCAACTAAAAACTGCCCTAGTTTTTGTCTTTTGGCTATTCACGGTGGCGGCAAATTCTCGCGCGGAAACAATAGGAACTGCGCGGGAACCGCTCAGCATTCAACGACAAAGCGTTTGGCCTTCAGACCAGATCCCGGTCTGCTGGGAAAACCCCGGCAATGATGGACAGCAGCGCGGCTGGGTGCAGCAGGCCGTGCAACGCACGTGGGAAACAGCCTCTGCCGTCCGTTTTACTGGATGGGGACAATGCGCCGCCAATTCCAGAGGTATACGCATACAGATCATTGACAATAACCCACACACCGAGGGCTTGGGGAACCACCTTGACGGCAAGGCCAACGGTATGCAACTTAACTTCACATTCAACACGTTCAGTAGCGCCTTTTGTCAACCAAGAACCCAGTTCTGCATCGAGGCTATTGCGGTACATGAGTTTGGTCATGCCCTTGGCATAGCCCATGAACACAACCGTTCGGATAGGTTCAACTGTACCTTGGCCCACCAGGGTACAGATCCTGATTTCAACGTCACGCCATACGACACTGCTTCGGTCATGAATTACTGCAATCCTAATTGGAATGGTAACGGGCAACTCAGCGACCTTGATAGGATCGGCGCCAACATTTTGTACGGTAAGGGGCCTGCACCCGTTCCCGGCGCTGGGCCTTCAATGGCATCTTATATTTCTGGGGATAGTAAGCAGCTAGAGACACTTTTTGTAAGTCCCACGGGTGCGCTGGGCCTCGTTTGGAAAATAAACAATTCAGTTTGGAAAGGACCGGTATTTCTATCTGCGCAAAATTTTCTTCCGCGTAATGCTTATATTTCTGTTGTTAACTACCCGTTGAGAAACCAATTGGAAGCGTTTTATGCAGGAAATGATGGAGCCATTTACGTATCCTACAAGGCCAATAATGGCGCTTGGTCCGAGCCGATCCGCCTCACTCCACCCAACACGTTGCGCGCCGGAGGCGACCTAAGTGCCGTTTATTATCCACTGAACAATCAACTTGAGGTTTTGTATGTTGGGGTAGATGGAGCTCTGAGTGTTCTTTGGAAAGCTCAGAACGGGCAATGGAAGCCACCGGCAAAGATTAGCGCGCCAAACCTAGCTCCGTCAGGCGGCGGTATTAGTGCAGCATTCTATCCGCTTAACAACCAGCTTGAAGCGCTGTTTGCAGCAAATGATGGAGGTATCCGTGTCGCCTGGAAGGTTAATAATGGGGCATGGAACCCACCGGTCGGTATTTCGCCCGGCAATATCACGCCTGCCGGCGCAAGAATCACTCTGCAGTTCTACCCGCCAAACAATCAACTCGAAGCCTTTTTTGTGGATAATGCGGGGAAGGTAAACGTCGTTTGGAAAGCGCAGAACCGTGCTTGGAATCCGCCTGTTGGCATCAGTCCGCCGCAAGCTGGCGTTCCGGGAAAGGAGGTAGTTGCGTCGTTTTACCCACCCAATAACCAGCTTGAAGTCTTTACCATCGGCACAAACGGTGCGGTCAATTTGCTTTGGAAGGCACAAAATGGCACTTGGAAGCCGCTCGTTCCTCTCACGGCTGGAGGTGCCGCACAACCAGGTAGTGCCTTGGGAGTGAAATTTCAGCCTCTAGAGAATCAATTGGAGTTGTTTTATACCGACACAACGGGAGCCCTTGGCCTCATTTACAAGACGCAAAACCGAAACTGGAACCCCGCTTTCAGACTCTAGTCATTGGGACGGGCGGCGCCCAACGCTGTGCTCCAGCCGACAGTACCGCCGTCTCGCTCATACCCGCTTCGCAAGTCCAACTCGAAATATTGGCATCTCTTTTTGCGCTACCAATATAGAAATTACGCAGAAAATTAATCCCCACGAAAGGCGGAAAAAAGATCGCATCAAATCGTCTATGCTGGACTCGTCGCTAGGCTCCCCGGCTCGGTCGACGTTCCTTTAAGTCGCCACCCCCTCCCTGGACGGCGACTTTTTTTCGTTAAGCACCAGCATCAAATGCAACATGTCGCCGTTGGTCCCCGGGACTGGCTCCTAAACACCGCGCGCAAGGAACGAAGGCGTGTGCAGGTCTATCTCGTATCCGGTGCGAGGTTGCTTGGCAAGATTAAGTCGTTCGACAGACTAGTTGTGCTACTGAACACACCTGGCGGCATGCACGCGATCTACAAGCACGCGATCACGCCCGTCCAGTTGGACGACCCTGGCCATCTGGCGAGCAAGCGCTCCCAGAGCGATCCCAAGGCGCCGATCGTGGTCGTGCGAAAGCGCCGTCTCATAAGAGACTGAGGACGGCAGGCCCGCATGAGATAAGATGTTTGCTTCCCTGGGGTACCGCTCCCAATCTCATGATCGCGCTCGGTACAAGCGCGCAACTTGAGACGGTGCGCCATGAACTCACAGGTCTTCCCGTGGTTGCTCATCGCAGCCAGTGTCGTCGCGGAGGTTGCAGGCACAATCGCGCTGCGCTTCGCAGACGGATTCACCCGCCTGCTTCCGTCCGTCGCCGTTTTCCTGTTGTATGGCGCGGCAATCTGGCTCATGTCCCTGGCGGTGAGGCACCTCGAAGTTGGCCTCGCCTATGCCGTGTGGGCCGGTAGCGGCACGGCGCTTACCGCGCTGGTCGGGATGCTCTACTTCAACGAACCGGCCCATGCCGTACGCCTGCTGGGCTTCGCCTTCATCGTGATCGGAGTCGTCACTCTAAATGTCAGCGCGCGATAATTGCGAACGCAGTACCTGCATCAGGTCAGCGCGCAAATAGCGATCTACAAGCGCGCCATCACGTCCATCCAGTTGGACGATCCTGTCCGTCCGGCGAGCAAGAGCGCCGAGAGCGATCCCAAGACGCCGGTCGTGGTCGTGCGAAAACGCCGTTCGATACGAGAATGAGGGCGGCCAGCCCGCAGAAAAAATCTCGCTTGCGCAAGATTTGTGATATTTGCGCACCATTAAGGCAATCGCACTTGCAAGTGCCTTGCGTTGAGGACAATAGTTTCCTTACGCTCCAACACAGAGTCGACATGGAACCAGATAGCCACCCGGTTCGAATTTCGCTCGAGGAATTGAGATCGTTCGCCGCCACTCTGACTGACGGGTCCCTGCTCAAGGAGGCCACCTTGCGCGTCATTGCTGAGCAAGAGGATCGCGAGCGCCGGCAGGAGGCCAAAGCACACGATCGACTGGATCCGGAGCCGACCAGCTCCGCACTCGCAAAGATCGTCTCTCGCAAGTAATAGCTTCCCAACCAGTCATTCCTCATAATCTGTCTCGAGCGGAGTCAAGTATGCAAATCGCAGCTGCTGCAGGATACGTCGCCGTTCTCCTCGCCGCCCTCCTCACCACGGTCCGGTGGGTCATTATGAATGATCCTGGTCATCGCGACGACTGAGCGGCTGGAGGATCGGCGATTGCTGCCCGAGCAACATTCGCTCGCTCTTTCTGCAATCTGGATCGCCCTTCGCTTGCGCCGCGCGAAGACGATGCAAGGTATTCTTCGACATGCCACGGAGATGGAAAGATGCGCTGGTGGGAAAGGCTGTTGGGGGAAATGCAGCAAAACACGAAGCAGGATGCGCACGCACCGGATCCTGCTCTGGGGTCCGCTGCCGCGCCAGTGACGACTGGTATTGGCGACAATTGCGATGCCGCGACGCAAGCAATGCTGGAAGCAACTGCCAACTCTCGAGACGCGTTCTACGCCAGCCTCGGCGCGCTTGAACCCGATGTGTTAGCGCCCCTGATCAATCCGGCTCTCATGGGCGGCCCGACGTGGCCGGCACTGCGGCAAGCTTGGAGCGTGATCCGTAGGCCAGATTCGACCGCCGTGGCAAGCAACGGCCTGTCCGATCCGTTTGAGCAGACGAATGCTGCGCCGGTAGCGCTCGGATTCGGAATTGAGGTGTTCGCGGAGGCCCGAGGGCAGATCGCAGAGATGTCGCGTTCGTGGCTGTTCGATCTGACGTATCAGGTGAGCCAGAACGTAGCGAGCCACGGCCAGTGTCTCGACCTATTGGCACGGTATGGAGTGCTCTCGATGCTGTTGGAGGTAAAGGGCCTCCCATTGGAATGGCTGTCGGGAGAGGGCAAGGCCGGAGTGCTCATCGGGCTACCGGCGAAATCGGTGCCTGCCACTTTTGATACGCCATACGGCGAGGTGCGCATGGTGGCCCTGACGCTATTGCGCCCGGAGGAACTGGCGTTTCTGGAGACGAGCGAAGATATCAGCGTCAATCGCCGGTGGCTGGCAGAGAATTTCGCCAGCGTGCCGGACGGGCACGTGAATGATCTCGGGCGCTCCCCTTTTGTTACAGCGTAGGCCCGACAAACTGCGGGGGATGCGGACCATCCCCATCGATGCGGGGTATTGCTTCGGTTGCGAAGGCACGGGACGAGCGGACAATTTCGCTAAGTCTCAATCCCAACCGAGGAAATTCTTCGATGTACTCCGACGATCTATCGAAACTGTTCCAGCGCATTGGCGGCAACCCCCAAGACTATCGCCAAATCGTGCGTGAGGATTCGGTCCTGCAGGCGCGTGAGCGCTGGCCGCTGTTGGCCTCAATGGGCGCTGAGCTATGGGACGAGCTGCCGCATAGACCGGCACCGTGATGCCCCGATCGACGCCAACCGCGGCGGTGCGCAGCTCGCCATCGGACCATGTAGCCAACTCGGCCGCGACCTCTTCTGGCGTCACCGCCGGCGGTCCGTCATCTGTGCTGAACGAGACGTGCCAGCGGCCGGCGTCAATCGTCAGCGTGATACTCGCCGGCATCGCGTGGGGACGGTGCGCTGTATAGGCGATCTCGCCCACTGGGAACTTGCCCTTGCCGACGTGCAGGCGATAGCGTGTCTCGCCGGTCGGCGTGTCGGCAATCGGTTGGAACGAGAACAGCTCGCTCGTGAGCCAGACCGATTACGGCCCGACTTTGCGCTGAATCGTTGGTCGGCCACCGAGCTTCTGGAAGAAGCGGCTGTAGGCCTGCTTCCAGCGTACCGCGCCATTGCGCAGCACTTGCGACGGGACCTCGGAGAGCCATGGCGTCAGCTCCGGGTCTTTGTAGCGTGCGTATTCCTGATCGATGGGTGGATGCTGTCCCGTCAAGCAGAGCGTCTTGCGCTGGAACGCTCGGTAATATCGATCCTCGCCGACCTTGGCGTTGTAGATGAAGCGCTGGCAACCAATCCAGCGCAGCAGAGCAGCCTGCTGTGCTGGCGTCGGGTAACAGCGGAATCGGTATCCAGTTTGCATGAGACGACTTTAACAGCAGAATACCGTGTGCAACCTGCGCAAAGACATTCAGCGCAAAGGCCGGGCAGCCTGACGGCTGCCGCCGACTTGACCCCCTCCTGAGCCTCACGGCACTAGGAGGGGGAATGCGTCGGCAAAGGATCGTTCATGAGCATTTCTAACGATGTCTTTGAGGCGGCAAGCCGTCGGGCTGCCACTAAGAAAGCGGCGTTCCCGACCGTAGTCGCCGTGCGCTACGATCGCCGCGTTGCCCGCATTGTGATTTCCCTTGCAACCGGATTGGAGTTGGCCTTCTCTCCCAAGTACGCACAAGGTCTAAAGCACGCGCATCCTGCCGACCTGCTGGATGCCGAAATTTCGCCATCTGGTCTCGGCATTCACTTTCCGCGGCTCGATGCTGACTTGTACATTCCGGCTCTATTGGAAGGTTTTTTAGGCTCAAGACGATGGATGGCGGCGGAGATGGGCAAGCTTGGCGGTGCCACGTCCAGCGAAGCCAAGGCAGCGGCTTCTCGTGAAAATGGCAAATTAGGCGGGCGTCCCAAAAAGCCCAAGAACCTGGCTGCGGCTTGACGTTGGGCGATGCCTTTGACCAAAACAGAAAAGGGACATGAGTAGACGCATCAACTTGGAACATCTCCCCAACTTCGACGCAGCGCCGTATCTCGACAGCGAGGCGGCGATCGCCGGATATCCAACAGATATTCTGGAAGCAAATGATGCGTCCCTCCTCGCGGCCGCACTCGGCGACATTGCGCGTGCCCCGGGGAATGGCTGAGATCGCCAAGTCAGCCGGTGTTACCGCGAGGCCTTGTACAAAGCATTGCGGCCGGACAGCGCACCTCGCTTCGACACGGTAAGCCGGGTGTGTGCTGCGCTCGGGGGTGACTCGAATCCATGACGGTGAGACGCCGAGCCCAATCCCAGGGCGCGATTTCTCAACCAATCGCCCCGGTCGAGTGATCATCGCATCGGTGAGGGTCAATCAGACCCTCACCGTTTCGGAGTTCTCGCTCACCCCCGCCGGTGGAACAGCGGCGCTCAAGGCGATACTGCTCACGAGCGCGACAGACCCGAACAAGATGCTGTCGAGCAACGTGGTGGCGCTAATCCCCGACGCGCCGCTGGCGGCCAAGACGACGTACACCGCCAAGCTGGTTGGCACGAACAACGGCCAGCCGATCAACAAGACTTGGAGCTTCACGACTCAGTGAGCGACGGTTCTGCGTTTTAGAAGGCCGGCATCGGCGGGCTTTTCCATTTCTGCGTTAAGGATTTCGCAGCCAAAAGCAAACGTCCCCCATCTCATTTACGCCATCAATATATGGATAGCGCATTGTATTAATCCCTACCAACGCTGGAATCGGGATCGCATTAAATCGTCTATGCTGGATTCGTCGCCAGGCCCCCGTCCGGTCGAAACACCGTTAAGTTGCCGATCCTAGAGCGGCGAATTCTTTTGCCAGTCATCCAGCCTAAAATGGAAAATGTCGCCGTCGGCCCACAGAACTGGCTCCTAAACGCCGCGCGGCAACGGCAGAAGCGTGTCAAAGTCTATCTGGTCTCTGGCGTCAGGTTGGCAGGTTCAATCGAGTCGTTCGACAATTTTGTTGTGCTACTGAACACGACGGACGGCTTACACGCGATTTACAAGCACGCCATCACGTCCGTCCAATTGGAAGGTCCTGTCCGGCCGCCGGGCGCGGGTTCCGAGAGCGATCCCAAGGCACCCACCGTGGTCATGCGAACGCGCCGTCCCATACAAAACTGACGACGGCGAGTCAGCATCAAATTATTTCAAGCGCAGAGTTTTGAGGATCTGCCTACCTTTAAAGTTGCCCAGCTTGCAAGTCCGTGCTTTGCGGCCAATAGTTTCCTTTCGCTCTCAAGCAGAATCGACATGCAGCCAGATAGCCAACCGGTTCGAATTTCGCTAGAGGAATTGAGATCGTTCGCCTCAGTGCTAACTGACGGCTCTCTGCTCAAGCAGGCGACCTTGCGCGTGATCGCAGAGCAGGAGGATCATCAGCGCAGGCAGAAGGCCAAGGCACACGAGTTGCTCATGCAGGCTGACTAGCTCCGTAGTCTCAGAGATCCCCTCTCACGGGCAATAGTTTCCCAACCTGTCGTTCCTCATAATTTGTCGTTAACGGGGTTCAAGATGCAATTCGCAGCTGCAGCAGGATACGTTGCCGGTCTCATCGCCGCCCTCGTTACCGCGGTCCGGTGGGTCATTAAGAATGATCCTGGTCATCGCGACGACTGAGCCGCTGCGGCAGAAATGCCGATGGTTGGATGTGCGGCGGCTCCATCACCCCGCGACGGATACGGTTACTCACTAGTAGCGCATATCGCAAAGGAGAGCGGACAGAAGGGGCGGCGCATCGCGTCGTGCGCTATCCCTCTCCAGCCTTACCGCTGAGGTTTCCCGCGAAGAATGATGAACGCAATTCGGAATTTATGGCTTACGACCTTACTCGCCGGCGTCGCTGTATCTAGTCTCGGTGGCTGCAACTACCTGGATGACGCGGCGAAGGTGAGCTCGCAAGGCCAGGCCGTCGGCGCCCGGATGAGCTCGTACTTCGCTAAGGGAATCGCCGCGCGTAAGGGACGGTGCGCTGACGATCGCCTTGAGGCATCGTTGCAGGATAGTGCACGGGCCAAACACAACCATGCGCCACCGCTCGATTCGGCAGCGTTCAAGGCTGCGGCGGACAAGGCCGCGAGCCAATACAAGGTGTGCCTCGACGGGAGCGACGGCAGGGGCGGTGAACGCGCTCAGATCGAAGTGCTCCAGGACAGCGTCAAGGTGGCGGATGCGTTCACCAAAGCTTTCACGTCCATGGGCAAGCTTGCCGGAGAAGACATTGGCAAGGCAGCTGCTGATGTCGCTGAGGACGTGGAGACAGCAGCGAGTTTGCTGCAGTCGTCCAGGGTCATCAAAGAGAAGCTGACGGACGACGACAAGAAGAAGATCGGGTCGATCGCCGCAGGTGTTTCGGACGCGATTCGGGCAAAAGACGTGAAAGCCTTCGCGAAGAGCGCGGCGCCACTCGCGGAGTACTTCTCGGATTACATCGCCTACGCCAAGGTCCCAGTGGCAAGTGTGATAGAGGATCGGGCGGCCAAGCGGGCCGCGATCCGGGCCCAGCTCTCTGAGGCGGGCATGCTTGACGACGCAACGCCTATGCAGGACTACCTGACCGCCGCCGGCATAAAGACGGTGCCTTCCAAGCTTAACGACCAATACCTGCTGGTCTTCCAACGGGGAGTGCTGTTCGATGACGCGGCCGTGGCAAAGAAGGCCGCCGATGACGAAGCCGAAGCCATTCGGCAGGACTTGGCCTCGCTCAAAGCACGGCTCGACAATTTGGCCGGCGGCGTGGTTCGGCACAAGCACCAAGATGACGCAGTGAGCGCCGGCGCCGCCAAAGGCGATGCCGGCAAGGCAAACAGCGCCGACGCGGCAGTAGCCGGAAAGCAGTAATCTAGGAGCAATCATGGCAGTCAACGAAGCACAGATTTTCCAGAATGCTCTCCTTCTCGCGCAACTTCGGCACGTGGTGCTAATGGTTAGGAAAGTCCGCGACGATGAAACGCTGAGCGATGAAATTCATGACGTTGCAAAGGAAGAGTTGGCCAAGGCGGAGGCTGCAGTGACTGCTGCACAAACTGCAATGCTCAAAAGCGCATTGACAACGGTACGGCCCTCCGTAGACCAGTTGGAAAAGGCTGGCGAGGAGGCCTTAGCCGCAGCCCAAACCGCGAGGAAAGTGGCAGACGTCACCGATGCGCTGGTCAAACTCGGCAAAGTCGCCGCTGATGTCGCCGCTCTGATTGCCGCGCTGTAGCGCCACCGCAGCGGCAGTCCCACCGATGGTGGGCGATCTGTTGACTCGCAACGCCGAGCGTGTTCTGGCTACAGAGTTGCTGCAATCTATTCGCGGAATGACTACCGGAAAAGGCGATGCGGTCAGGCAGTTTGCGGTCACGGCCGTCGCCAGCGCCCGTCCCAGCGGCCGAGCCGTGTCCCGCACCACCCCGCTCTCCCGCAGCCCCGAAGGTTGCCCCGCCGGCGGCACCTGTACCACCCCCTCCCACCGAGTTGGCGACCGTCTTCGCCCGTCTGGACGGACGCGAGAGACCGTCAGGCATCCCTGCGCAGGCACCAAGCCGCAACTCCTTCCTCGACAGGCTGATGCGCTAACTCTCCCAGTCCTCGACGCGCAGACCTGCCACCCGTTGAAATTCGCGGGTATTGTGGGTGATCAGAGTCAGCGCCCGGGCTCTGGCTTGTCCAGCTATCAGTACGTCATAGGGACCAATGGGCGTGCCAACAGCAGTTAGCTCCGCCCGCAGTTCACCTGCGTGGCGAGCATCTTCCCGGTCAAAGTCCAGCACCTCGAATTGCAGCCCTTCGACTCGAGCCAGGTTCTCCGCAGTGCGATGGCCTTTGAAGGCACCATAGAACAGTTCGTGCGCCACGATGGAAGGGATTCCGAAATCTCGCGGCTGGTGTTGCCTCAACCGGCCGAGAAACCCGGGATGCCCCCGAAGGAGGGCGATGACAGCATTGCTGTCAAGCAGGAACTTCATTTAAAGAAGTCCAGTGCCGGACGATCCTGCTCAGCCGGCTGCTCAGTTGCCGCCTGCGCGAATTCCTCGTCTAGCGGTCCAACGACCTGATCGAGCCACGCCCAATCCTGAACCAGCGGCTCAAGGATGACGGCATTGCCGTGGCGGCGAATGCGCACCTCGTTTGTCTCAAAACGGAAGTCTTTCGGCAGCCGCACAGCTTGCGAGCGACCGGACCAGAAGATCTTTGCAGTATCCATGCGTCACTCCTTTCGATTGAGATATAGCAAAAGTATATACCAACAGGTCGCGCAACGCATCTGCTCGTCGGCGCCCGTCCCAGCATCCACATCGCCCAGCCTGGACGGCCCGTCACGTCCCTATATCTGCAGGTGGTACCCGCTGACTTTTTCTTGTCATACGCAGTAAAGAAATGTATCTAACATTGCGAGGTCAGGGGCGTCGATAGACAGTGGGTGGGCTTTCCATGTCGCGGCTGCTCGGCTGTCTGGCCTTCGCGCAACCGTATCCCCTTCGCAGGAGACGAAGATGCTCAGTCCTCATGAAATCGCCGCCTTGATGCTTCTCGACAGCGCAAACGAGAATCTCGAATTAGACCCCGCTGACATCAAAGCCCTCGTGCATCGGCAGCTTGTACAGTTGGACCAGCTAGCACACAGCCGCCGTAGCGAAATCCGCCTCACCAACCACGGGCGCCACCTCTTGAGCACCATTGCCAAGAGGCGTTGAAGGGCGTCCGAGGCCGCCACTCAAACACCTTGCGATCACACGCTCCCAGCGCGCCTAGCAAGGCCCTCATCGCCCGCTCCTGCCAGGCATCTTAGTCGGCTGACGTTGGCCGCCCCGGTACCATACCCGTCCGCTGGGCCGAACTACACCGGCAACCGTCGCCGGCGCCGTCCCAGCAGACGAGCCGCGTCCAGCACCGCCCCGCTTTCCCCCAGCCCCGAAGGTTGCCCCGCCTGCGGCACCTGTATCGCCGCCTCCCAGCGAGCTTGCGACCGTCTTTGCCCGCCTGGACGGCCGCGGGAGACCGTCAGGCATCCCTGCGCAGGCACCAGGCCGCAACTCCCTTCCTCGACAGGTTGAGACGCTCCTTAGGCAACCCAGACATAATTTACGTGTCCTGACATAACACAATATACTTGTCACTAAAAATCATAGAATACTTGTGATAGAATAACAAAAAATACGTGTATAACCAAAACACAAAATACTTGCAAAACAATTTATTAGCCTCATAGCGCACTTTCATAGGGTGAGAGATGGCAACTTCGCCAGCAGCACGGCAACTTAGCGAGGCACTTGCGGCGCTTAAGGCGCTTCAAGACAAGGGATCCTCCGTCTTCCAGACTGACGAATTCTCTCGGCGCCACCGCGAATCCCTCCAGAAGGCTGGCTTCATACAGCCCGTCATCAAAGGTTGGTACATGGCGAGCCGGCCCGAAGAAAAGCCCGGAGATACGACCCCCTGGTATGCGGCAATGGATAGTTTCCTAGCAGCATACGCAACCCACCGCTTTGGCAACGACTGGCACGCCTCCCCGGACCTCTCCATCTTGCTACATGCGGGAACAACGGTGTTGCCCAAGCAATTCGTCATCCACAGCCTTACGGGCAGCAACAACAACATCCGGCTGCCGGATGGGTATTCGCTCTTCGACCTAAGGGTGAAGGCGATGCCGTCAGTCGATGCGCTAACAAAGGTCCGTGGCATCTCCGTTTTGAGGCTACCCACGGCTCTCAGCCGAGTCGAGCAACCGTTTTATCGAAGCTATCCGCGCGATGCGCAAATCGTGCTCGCTCAGATACCGGACGCGTCAGAACTAAACCGAGTGCTTCTCGAAGAAGGACGAAGCCATTTCGCAGGACGCTTGGCTGGCGCGTTTCGAGCCATAGGGCGCCAGGATATTGCGGACGACATCTTGGGCGTGATGCAGGCGGCTGGCTATACAGCGCCGGAGGTAAACCCCTTCGAGTTTGTGCATACCATCTCGTCCGAGGATGCGGCGGGGCCAGCGGCCCTGCGGGTGCGGCTCATGTGGGCGGATATGCGAGAGCGGGTGCTGGAAATTTTCCCGCCGGAGCCCGGATTGCCTGCTGACGTGGCCGGTTATTTGAGTGCCTTGGAGGATGTCTACAAGACGGACGCATATCACTCATTGTCAATCGAGGGCTACAAGGTCTCCGACGCGCTGATCAGCAAAGTGGCGAACGGTGATTGGCACCCCGAGGAATCCCAGTCCGACAAGGACGCGAAGAACGCGATGGCGGCGCGAGGCTATTGGCTCGCGCACATCGAAGTGAAGAGAACCATCGAAAAGATCCTGACCGGCGCAAATGCTGGCCAAGCATATCAAGCCGACCATGCACAATGGTACCGGCAGCTGTTCGCTCCAAGCGTCGATGCCGGGATTCTGACCCCGGCAGATCTAGCCGGCTACCGCGGGCACCAAGTGTATATCAGGAACGCGAAGCACGTCCCTCCGCCCAAAGACGCCGTGCGGCAAATGATGCCTGAGCTGATAAAGCAGCTCCGGGCCGAGCCGAGCGCGGCTGTCCGAGCGGTGCTCGGCCACTTCGTTTTCGTGTTCGTCCATCCCTATATGGACGGCAACGGGCGCCTAGGCCGATTCTTGATGAACGCGATGCTGGGCTCCGGGGGCTATCCCTGGACGATCATCCAGCTTCCGCGCCGCGCGGAATACATGGAAGCGCTCAATGCCGCCAGCTTCGACGGTGACATACGGCCGTTTGCTGAGTTCGTCCGATCTTCCATGGAGAACCCTCCAGCTGCTATCTAAGCTTCGCCAATATCCGCCGCAAGAAAAGCCCGCGCAAGCGGGCTTTTCTTCGATCGACATCCCTTGCTCAATAGGCACAGCCCGTCGCTGCGCGCGTTGCTTCTGGACTTGCTCGGGGGTGACCGGCTCGCGGTACATGCAATGGGAAGCGATTGAGGTCAAATTCCAGATGCCCCCCCACTGCGACCGACATTTCGGTGGCGCGGGAATGTCAAGATGAAACGCGTTTTGCCGCCCGACGATTCCGCCGAAACCAAGCCGCCGTGTGCGACCATAATGGCCTGTGTGATGGAAAGTCCCAGTCCCACGTTGTCGGAATCGGCGCGCGTCCTTGACTTGTCGGCACGGAAGAAGCGGTCGAATAGCAAAGGCAGCAACTCGGCGCTGATTTCCTCGCCCTCATTCTCGACCACAATGGTCGTATTGCCGCCCTGCTCGCGCGCCTCGACCCGGATCTCCTTGCCTGGTGGTGTGTAGCGTAGCGCGTTCGACAGAAGGTTGCTGAGCGCCCGGCGCAGCATCAGATGATCGCCGGTAATCTTCGCTTGACCGTGAAGGCGCAGATTGACGCCCTTGTCCTCCGCCAGCGCATCGTAGAACTCGAACAGCGCCTGCACTTCAGCGGCCACGTCGATTGCTTCCTCGTTGGGCAGTGTAATGCCGTGCTCCATCTTGGCCAAGTACAACATATCGGAGACCATCCGGCCAAGGCGCTGCAATTCTTCGGCATTCGAGGTAAGAACCTCGCGGTACTTGGCGGCGTCCCGTGGTTGCGACAGCACGACATGCGTCTGCGTCATCAGGTTGGTAATCGGCGTCCGCAACTCGTGGGCCAGGTCCGAAGAAAACTCAGATAGCCGCCGAAAATCAGCCTGCAGTCGCTCCAGCATGGCATTCAACGTTGCCGCCAGATCTGCCATCTCCACCGGCACCGCTTCCACCGGCATGCGCGCATCCAGCTTGTTCGCCGTGACGCCCTTGGCTCGCGTGGCCATCATGCGCAAGGGCACCAGTCCGCGTCGCGCCGCCCACCAACCAAAGAGGCCGCTAGCGGCCACCGCCAATGCCGTATAGAACGCCAGCGAATGGCGAAACGCATGCATAAAATGCGCATGGATTTTCGTGTCCATGCCGACCACGACGCGCAATGGCGCAATCCGCGGGTCAGCCGCACTCACCTGCGCACGCATGCCGCGGTATTCCTGCTCGCCTTGCTGCCAGACGAAGGTATCGTCACTCGCCAAATCGCGTGGGATTACCTCGAAAGCAATCGCAAAATCGAAATCCTTGGTCGCATACACCTTGTGGCCCTGTGCCGTCTGCACCTGAGCGACGAAGCCAGGGTGGTGATCGACCATTTCCTGAAGCCGCTGGGGCAATCGCTCGGCCGGCGTTTCCTTCGCGATCTTTTCGATCAGGCGAATATTGTCGCCGAGCACCACATAATCCTCGGTGGCAAAGTGGCGGTCCATCGCCAGCCAGATGACCACGCCGAGCCCTAGCAACACCACCGCAGACGAAAGCGAAAACAGAATGGTCAGCCGCATCGTCAGGGACAGGCGATGTGTCATGGCTGCTCCTCCGGCGCTTCCAGCACATAGCCCATGCCGCGTACGGTCTGGATCAGCTTGGTGTCGAAGTCGTCATCGATCTTTGCCCGCAAGCGGCGAATGGCCACATCGATCACGTTGCTATCGCTGTCGAAATTCATGTCCCAGACTTGGGAGGCAATCAACGAGCGCGGCAGCACCTCACCGTGCCGGCGCGCGAACAACTCGAGCAGCGCGAATTCCTTGCTGGTCAGCGTGATGCGGCGCCCTGACCGCGACGCCCGGCGCCTGCCCAAATCCAGCACGAGGTCGCCCACCTGAATGCGGTCCATGGCCAGCTGTACGGTCCCGCGGCGCAGTAGCGTGCGCACGCGCGCCAACAGTTCCGCGAACGCAAACGGCTTGACGAGATAGTCGTCAGCGCCCAGCTCCAACCCCCTGACCCGGTCGGCCACGCTGTCGCGGGCCGTTAGGAATAACACCGGCACTGGGTTGTCCGTGGCACGAATTGCCTGCAGAATGTGCCAGCCATCGAGCTCCGGTAACATGATGTCGAGGATGATCAGGTCGTACGACTCGTTAAGCGCCATGTGCTGTCCGTCCAGCCCGTTGGCGACCAAGTCGACCACGAACCCAGCCTCGGTCAGCCCCTGGCGCAGGTACTCGCCGGTTTTGGATTCATCTTCTACCACCAGCAGCTTCATCTTCGAGTCTCCCCCCTGTTCCTTCGGACTGTGTGCCTGCCCGTTGGGGCCGACTCTATGCGGGAGTAGTCTACCCAGCCGCTTCCCGAATGATCCCAACCTTACCAGAATGTAATGTTTGGGTAAGTTGACGGTAGCCTCGCTCTCGTTACTCTCTTGCTGCCGCCTTCCGACGCGGCCATTCAAGCAAAGAGGACTATTTCATGCGACGTGATCGACCGTCTGGCCTTGTTCTGCCTAACCTGCAGCGCCGCCGTTTTGTACAGGGCCTGGCCGCCGGTGGAGTGGTGGCGGGGCTGTCTGGCTTGGGCGGTTCGGCCTGGGCCCAGCCGTCAGGCCGACCGGCAGATGTCTTATCCGGCACAGCACCAGTGCTGCGCGGAACCGAATTCGACCTCGTGATTGGCGAGTCGGTGGTCAACTTCACCGGGACGCCGCGCGTGGCCACCACCATTAACGGCATGTTGCCGGGGCCCACGCTGCGCTGGCGCCAGGGCGAAACAGTGACGATTCGGGTCACGAACCGGTTGCGCGAACACACGTCGATTCATTGGCACGGGATCATCCTGCCCTTCGAGATGGACGGCGTGCCAGGCATCAGCTTTGCCGGCATCGCGCCGGGCGAGACCTTCACCTACCGCTTCAAGATCGATCAGACCGGCAGCTATTGGTATCACTCGCATTCGGGCTTCCAGGAGATGACCGGCGTGTATGGCGGCATTGTCATCGATCCGGCCACTGGCGTGGATGGTGTGCGAGCCGATCGCGATTACACGGTGCTGCTCTCGGATTGGACCGACGAAGATCCGATGCGGGTGCTCTCGAAACTGAAGGTTCAGAGCGATTACTACAACTACAACCAACCGACGGCTATCGACTTCTTCCGCGACGTCTCCAATGAGGGAATGAAGAGTGCGCTCGCCAAGCGCAAGATGTGGAACGAGATGCGGATGAGCCCGACCGATCTGGCGGATCTCTCGGGCGCCACGCTGACTTACCTGACTAACGGCGTCACCCCCGCCGGCAACTGGACCGGTGTGTTCAAGCCGGGCGAAAAGGTCCGTCTGCGGTTTATCAACGGCGCGGGTAACACGTTCTACGATGTGCGCATTCCTGGCCTCAAGCTCAAGGTCGTCCAAGTCGATGGGCAGAATATTGAACCGGTGACTGTGGACGAATTCCGCTTCGGACCAGGTGAAACCTGTGACGTGCTGGTCGAGCCGCGCGACGAGGCTTATACCATTTTTTCGCAGTCGATGGACCGCACCGGCTACGCGCGTGGCACCCTGGCGACCCGGGCCGGGCTGACGGCGCCGGTGCCCGCGGTGGATAAGCCGCAGTGGCTCACCATGGCCGACATGATGGGCAGCATGGGAGGCATGGATCACGGCGCCATGGGCGGAATGAGCCATGGCAGCATGGCCATGCACGGCATGAACCATGACGCAATAGCCATGGATCACAGCCAGCATGCTGCCGGGGACATGACAGGTATGGCAGGCATGGCGACCGAGGCGTCGCTGAAGGTGCCTAGCACCAAGGCTCGGCACGCCAAGACCGAGTACGGCGCCACCACCGATATGCGTGTCGACATGGCGCGCACCAATCTGGATGACCCGGGCATTGGCTTGCGCGACACCGGACGCCGCGTTCTGACACTGGCTGATCAGCATACCATTGGCGGCCCGTTGGACAAGCGCGGTGCGGGGCGCGAAGTGGAACTGCATTTGACCGGCAACATGGAGCGGTACTCCTGGTCCTTCGATGGGGTGGAGTTCGGGAATTCGACTCCGGTCCATTTTAAATACGGCGAGCGGCTGCGCGTCATTCTGCACAACGACACGATGATGACGCATCCGATGCACATGCATGGCATGTGGAGCGAGCTTGAGTCGCCGGATGGCGCCTTCTTGGCCCGACGACACACCATTGCCGTGCAGCCAGCGCAACGCATCAGTTTTCTGGTCACGGCCGACGCATTGGGCCGGTGGGCGTGGCATTGCCACCTGATGTTGCACATGGACGCCGGGATGTTCCGCGAAGTGGTTGTGGCCTGACCTTTACCGATACGCACATGGATAAACCAACAAGAACAGTACTTGCCGCCTTGCTTGCGTCCGCGGGCATGAGTGCGGCTTGGGCTCAGCACTCACACTCCGAAGAGGTTCGAGCGAAAACCTCGTCGCCCGCCGTTGCGCAGGAGGCGAAATCCGCTCCGAAATCGAAGTCTTCGGACAAGGTTGGCGGCACTGCGGCGACGGACGCCCAGATGCAAGGCATGGATTCGATGCAGGGTATGGACCACAGCCAGATGCAAGGCATGGGTTCGATGCAGGGCATGGACCACAGCCAGATGCAGGGCATGGGTTCGATGCAGGGCATGGACCACGGCCAAATGCAAGGCATGGGTTCGATGCAGGGCATGGACCACAGCCAAATGCAAGGCATGGATCATGGCGACATGCAGATGCAGGGTGGCAGCGCACCTGCGGCCGCGCGCGATCCGCATGGGTATTCGGGTGGGTATCAGCTCGGCGTAGGCCAATATGCCATCGGTCCAAACCGTTCACTGCACATGGCAGACGAACACGTGTTTGCCTCAGTACTCGTTGACCGGTTGGAATGGGTCAAGGGAAATGAGAGCAATGCCGCTGTCTATGAGGCGCAGGCGTGGATCGGCAGCAGCTTTAACCGCCTCGTGATCAAGGCCGAGGGTGAATCGGAGAAACGCAGGATTCCGGAGGCCCGCACCGAGCTGCTGTGGGGCCATGCCATTTCCGCCTATTGGGACACACAGTTGGGTATCCGCAACGATGCCGGCTATGGCCGACCGACCCGGAACTGGCTGGCCTTCGGTGTGCAAGGCCTGGCGCCATACTGGTTTGAGGTCGATGCCACCGGCTATATCGGCACCGAAGGCCGCACCGCGCTGCGCCTGTCAGCCGAGTATGAATTGCTGATTACCCAGCGCCTGATCCTGCAACCCAGAGTCGAGGCCAATCTTTACGGAAAGAACGATCCGGAGGTCGGCGTGGGCAGCGGGCTGTCCAGCGGTGCCGTGGGGCTGCGTCTGCGCTACGAGGTCAGCCGTCAGTTCGCGCCGTATATCGGCATTGAACGGTACCAAAGCTTTGGCAATACCGCCGACATGGTTCGCACCTCAGGCGGCCGAAGTGGCGAAACCCGTTTCGTAGCGGGCGTTCGCATGTGGTTCTAACCACGTTTTTCAACCCACATTCTTATTTGGAGTTCACCATGCAAGCGCCCCGCTTCACGATCCGTGCCACACTGGCCGTCGCTGCCGTGCTGGCTAGTTCCCCTGCCTTCGCGCATCCGAAGCTGGAGTCTTCTTCGCCCGCCGACAAGGCTGAAGTTTCTTCGCCACAGAAGATCGAACTGAAATTCTCAGAGAACCTGGTGACCCAGTTCTCCGGAGCCAACCTCGTCATGACCGGCATGCCTGGCATGGCCAACCATGCGTCGATGAAGGTTGCCGCCAAGGTTTCCGGCAGCGACGATCCCAAGACCATGGTGATCACCCCGGCCCAGACGCTGGCGCCTGGCAGCTACCGCGTCGATTGGCGTGCAGTGTCGTCCGACACGCACCCGATTAACGGCAATATCGCGTTCACCGTGAAGTGATCCGCCGATGGACTGGGCAACTGTTGCAGTGCGTTTCGCACTCTATTTCGATCTGGCCGCGCTGTTTGGTTTGCCGCTGTTTGGCTTGTACGCACTGCGCCATGATGAAATGGCGTCGCCAACTGGTGCGCGCTTTTTGACGATCGGCATGATGGTTGCGGCCCTGGGCATCATCCTGTCGATGGCCAATATTGCCATCATGGCCAAGGCCATGACCGGTGCCGCGTCCTACGCCGAACTGCAAGGCCATGTCTTCGAAATGATCGTGACAGGCACCGCGTTTGGCGCGGCCTGGGCCGTGCGGCTCGTTGCCCTGCTCCTCTGCGTGCTGGTCGTGTTGTTTGTCCGCAAGCGGCCGGGGTTTCAATTCGGCGTTCTGGCTGCAGCGGGCGGCATCGCGTTGTCGACGCTTGCCTGGGGCGGCCATGGCGTCATGAATGATGGCATTCGACGCTACATTCACCTGAGCTCGGATATCGCTCATCTGATGGCCGCCGGTGCATGGGTCGGCGCTCTGCTCGCCTTCGTCCTGTTGTCCCAACCGTCCGCCACGCCTGGCAAGGTTGCGTTACTGAGCCGCACCTCCAACGGCTTCGCCCAGGTGGGCACGGTCGTCGTCGCAACCTTGGTCAGCACGGGCGTCGTGAACTATTGGTTGATTGTCGGTCCAGTCTTGCCGGAGTTGTCACTGAGCTCATACGGCGGACTACTGGTGGCAAAGCTGGCGCTGTTCGCTACCATGCTCGCCCTTGCCGCGGCTAACCGCTTTCATTTGAGCCCGCGCCTGGAGCATGCCGTACGGGCAGGCGATCATGCCGCCGCCGCTCTTAGCTTGCGCCGCAGTCTGATGTTCGAGACCAGTGCGGCAACGCTTATTCTGGCTCTCGTCGCCTCGCTCGGCATCCTATCCCCCTCAGGCATGTAGCCACTGTTTTCCGGAACCGCGCAGCAAGGCTGCGCCTGCCAATCTCTTAAGCAACCGCCAAGGAGGCTCCATCAAGACGATCAAGCCGTTGCTGCTGGCTTTGGGCCTGTCGCCGATGCTGGTCTGGGCCGCAGGCAGCATGGACGGCCATGCGAGCCCGCCAGCGCCATTAAGTCCGCAGCCGGCCAAGATCTCGCTCACGGTTGACGTGACCATGAACATGAGCGCCAGCTGTCGATCGTGACGGCAATGGCAAACGGCTCATCGGAAAAAGCTTGACATTGACGCGGTAGGAAGGTGAAGAATCAAAACGGCGTCGCAAATGCAAAGGGCATAGCCATGAATCATCAACTGCATCACCACGGAGAGCAAGTGGGCACCCAGAAAGAATCCGCATTGCTGGATGGAGAGCCCAAGGATCCTGTATGCGGCATGAGCGTGACATCCGAATCGCCTCATCGCGAAACCCAGGACGGCAAGCACTACTGGTTTTGCAGTACGCGCTGCCAAGACAAGTTCATTGCCGATCCCGCGCGCTATGTAGTGAGCGTTGCGCAGGCCGAAGCGCCGCACGCTGGCGCGTTCTATGTGTGCCCCATGCACCCTGAAGTGCGTCAGGACCACCCCGGCCGCTGCCCCAAGTGCCAGATGCATCTGGTGCCTGAAAGTGAGGCCCAGCATGGCTCGGGCGGAGCACATCACCACGGTCATCATGCCCATCATGCGGGGAACCACGCGCAGCCGGAATCCGCGGCCGTGCCGGCGCAAACGCCTGCTGGCACGATCTACACCTGCCCCATGCACCCCGAGGTGCAGCAGGATCATCCGGGTAGCTGCCCCAAGTGCCGCATGTCGCTGGAGCCGATCATTCCACTGGACGAGGAAGATAACAGCGAGTTGAAGGATTTTCAGCGGCGCTTTTGGTGGACGCTGCCGCTCACGCTGGTTGTCGCCATCCTGGCCATGTTTGGCCATCGTCTGGGCTGGTTCAACATGCAGACCCAGACCTGGATTGAGTTGGTCCTGTCCCTGCCCGTGGTGCTATGGACCGGCTGGCCATTCTTCGTGCGAGGCTGGCAATCGATCACCCACCGCAGCCCGAACATGTGGACGCTGATCGGCCTGGGATCGGCTGCGGCCTTTGTCTATAGCATCGTCGCCACCGTTGCGCCGGGCGTGTTTCCCAACTCGTTCGTATCGATGGGCCGCGTGGCCGTGTATTTCGAGGCGGCGGTGGTCATCATTTCCTTGACCATGCTGGGCCAGATCATCGAGTTGAAAGCACGCTCCCAGACCTCCGCGGCCATCAAGTCTCTGTTGGGCTTGGCACCGAAGACCGCGCGACGCATCAACGCGGATGGCAGTGAGGAAGATGTGCCGCTCAATCATGTACATGTCGGCGACCTGCTGCGCGTGCGTCCTGGCGAGAAAGTCCCGGTCGATGGCGTCGTCACCGAAGGGCGCAGCGCGGTCGACGAATCCATGCTCACCGGAGAGCCGGTGCCAGTGAGCAAGCGTGCCGGCGACAAGCTGATCGGTGCCACGCTCAACACCAACGGCGCTCTGGTGATGCGGTCCGAGAAAGTCGGCGCGGCCACCATGCTGTCGCAGATTGTGCAGATGGTTGCCTCGGCCCAGCGCTCCAAGGCGCCCATGCAGCGCATGGCCGACGTGGTGGCGGGCAAGTTCGTCATGGTTGTGGTGCTGATCGCCATTGCCACATTCCTGGTCTGGGGTCTGATCGGACCGGAGCCGAGCTGGGTGTTCGGGCTGATCAACGCGGTGGCCGTGCTGATCATCGCGTGTCCGTGTGCTCTGGGGTTGGCGACGCCCATGTCGGTGATGGTGTCCACTGGCCGCGCCGCCAAACAAGGCGTTCTGTTCCGCGATGCCAGCGCGATCGAAAGGATGCGCGAGGTCGATACCCTGATCGTGGACAAGACCGGCACCCTCACGGAGGGCAAGCCTGCATTCGACACCGCCATTGCCACCTCCGGCTTTACTCCCGATGAAGTGCTGCGGCTGGCGGCCAGCCTGGACCAGGGCAGTGAACACCCGCTGGCCGATGCCATTGTCAACGCGGCCCGCGCAAAGGGCCTGCAGCTGGCGAAGCCAGTCGATTTCGAGTCGGGAAGTGGTATTGGCGTGCGTGGCACCGTTGAGGGCCGGCGCCTGGCGTTGGGCAACACAGCGCTGATGGAACAGGAAGGCGTGGTTGTGTCGGCATTGCGAGCCGACGGGGAGCGCCTGCGCGGTGAAGGTGCCAGCATCATGCACCTGGCTGTCGATGGCGAATTCGCAGGCATTCTGGCGGTAACCGATCCCATCAAGGCCAGCACGCCCGAGGCCATCCGGACCTTGCACGCGAGTGGCCTGCGTATCGTGATGGCAACCGGAGATGGACTCACCACCGCCAAGGCCGTGGGGGCCAAGCTAGGCATTGATGAAGTGCACGGCGAAGTCAAGCCCGCCGACAAACTGGCACTGGTGGAGCGGCTGCAGAAAGAAGGCCATGTGGTCGCCATGGCAGGGGACGGCATCAACGATGCTCCCGCGCTGGCCAGGGCCGATGTGGGTGTGGCGATGGGAACCGGCACTGACGTGGCGATGAACAGTGGCCAGGTCACCTTGATCAAGGGCGACCTGCGCGGCATAGCGGCATCGCGCGAAGTCTCCATTGACACGGTGCGCAACATGCGGCAGAACCTGATGTTCGCCTTCATCTACAACGGTATTGGTGTACCGATTGCTGCCGGAGTCCTGTACCCGGTCACCGGCTGGCTGCTGTCCCCCATGATCGCGGCGCTGGCGATGAGCTTGAGCTCGGCCTCGGTGATCTTCAATGCGCTGCGGCTGCGTGGAACAAAGTAGTAACCACCCAGGACTCTGCGATTTACATCTGTGCTCAATCCAATGCTCCTTCGAGTTGAGGCCAAGGGAGCCGAATCAGCACATTGGCTGTTGGCGCCACCCTGCCCTCCCTGGGCGAGCGGGCCGCACTGCCTCAATGGCTATGGGCGCACCTTCGTCTCCTGCTCGGCATCACGGGCTGCGTCCTGGTCTGGGGCGGCATGCATAGCGAGAGCGGTCGGCCCAGAATCCATCGCTGGCTGATGCTCTCCGTCCCCACGGGATGGTTCATTGTCGGGATCATCACTCAGTTTCCACTCGTCGACGCCCCGCTGGCCACTGCATACCATCTCATTGCCGTCTACTTCCTCGCAGCCTCGGCCATCGAACTTTGGAGAGATCGCCTCGATTACCCGCTCCCCTTGGCGTTGCGGGGCCGACGGCACGCCAAACTTGCGCTTCGCGAAAGAAGTCACCCACAGGCCTTGACCTTCCCGTGGTGGGAATCTCTAAGCTCTGCTTCAACACAGACATTCAAGGGGTAGTTCAATGGCTTCCGTTGCCCTCCAACAAGGTGCCAATCCATCCAGGTCCTTGGGCACCCGCCTGAGCCTGCCGGTCGAAGGCATGACCTGTGCATCGTGCGTCGGCCGCGTCGAGCGCGCGCTGAAAGCGGTCCCCGGCGTGCAGATGGCCGCGGTCAATCTAGCCACCGAGCGCGCCGACATCACCTTCACCCGCGTGGCCGATGCGCAGGCGGCTGTCCGCGCCATCGAGAGCGCCGGCTACTCTGTCCGCGAAGAGACCACCGAGCTCGCGATCGAGGAAATGACCTGCGCGTCGTGTGTGGGCCGGGTTGAGAAGGCGCTCGCACAGATCCCGGGCGTGCTCGATGCCAATGTCAACCTGGCGACCGAGCGCGCGCGGGTGCGCCACCTTGCCGGCGTCGTCTCCACGGCCGACCTTGAAGCGGCGGTCGAACAGGCGGGTTACAAGCCCCGCCGCTTGTCCGCCGAATCGGCGAATGTAGGCGATCGGGACACAGAGCGACGCGAGAGCGAGGCACGGGCGCTGCGGCGTTCTTTACTCATTGCAGCCATCCTCACCCTGCCAGTCTTCATCCTCGAGATGGGCTCGCACCTTGTTCCCGCCATGCATCATTGGGTGATGGGTGTTCTGGGTGAGCAGACGAGCTGGACTGTGCAGTTCGCGCTCGCCACCCTGGTCCTGTTCGGTCCGGGTCTGCGCTTCTTCCGCAAGGGCGTACCGGCGTTGCTGCGCGGTGCCCCCGACATGAACTCGCTGGTCTCGGTCGGCACGGCGGCGGCTTACGGCTATTCGGTGGTCGCGACCTTCGTCCCCGAAGTGCTGCCGCAGGGCACCGCCAACGTCTATTTCGAAGCCGCTGCGGTCATCGTGACCTTGATCCTGCTCGGACGCACGCTGGAGGCGCGCGCCAAGGGGCGCACTTCGCAGGCGATCACGCGGCTCGTCGGACTTCAGGCCAAGACCGCGCGCGTCGAGCGCAACGGCGATACGGTCGAGATTGCGCTCGACCAGGTGACGACCGGTGACGTCGTGCGCGTTCGTCCGGGCGAGAAGATTCCGGTCGACGGCAAGGTCATCGAGGGCGCTTCCTACGTTGACGAGAGCATGATCACCGGCGAGCCGGTGCCCGTGGCTAAGGGGGTGGGCGCCGAAGTCGTCGGCGGCACGATCAACAAGACGGGCGCTTTCAGTTTCCGCGTCACCCAGGTCGGCGCGAATACGGTGCTCGCGCAGATCATTCGCCTGGTCGAGGAAGCGCAGGGTTCCAAGCTGCCGATCCAGGCGCTGGTCGACAAGGTGACCATGTGGTTCGTCCCGGCGGTGATGGCAGCGGCAGCGCTGACCTTCCTGGTCTGGCTGATCTTCGGTCCGGACCCGGCGCTGACCTTCGCGCTTGTCAATGCGGTCGCGGTTCTCATTATCGCCTGCCCGTGCGCCATGGGGCTGGCCACGCCGACCTCGATCATGGTCGGTACGGGCCGCGCGGCCGAGCTCGGCGTTCTCTTCCGCAAGGGCGAAGCCTTGCAGGCGCTGCGCGATGTGAGCGTCATCGCTCTCGACAAGACCGGCACGCTGACCAAAGGACGCCCCGAGCTGACCGACCTCGTTCCCGCGGAGGGCTTCGAGTACAACGAAGTTCTCGCTCTCGTTGCGGCGATTGAGACCCGTTCCGAGCACCCGATCGCCGAAGCGATCGTCGTAGCCGCAAAGCAGCGGGACATCACGCTCGCACCCATCGAGGGCTTCGACGCAACCCCGGGCTTCGGCGTGTCGGCCAAGGTCGCCGGTCGGACGGTCGCCGTCGGCGCGGACCGGTTCATGACGCAGCTCGGTCTTGATGTGGCGAGCTTGCTGCCGACCGCCCAGCGTCTCGGCGCGCAAGGCAAGAGTCCGCTCTACGCGGCGATCGACGGCCGCTTGGCGGCGGTGATCGCGGTCGCCGATCCGATCAAGGAGACGACGCCCGAGGCGATCAAGGCGCTGCACGCGCTTGGACTCAAGGTCGCGATGATCACCGGCGACAATGCGGCGACGGCCGCGGCGATCGCCAGGCAGCTTGGCATCGATGAGGTCGCGGCCGAGGTCTTGCCCGACGGCAAGGTCGCAGCGCTGAAGAAGTTCCGGGTCCATGGCGCGCGGGTCGCCTTCGTGGGCGACGGTATCAACGATGCGCCGGCGCTCGCCGAAGCGGACGTTGGGCTCGCCATCGGCACGGGAACTGATGTGGCGATCGAGGCGGCTGACGTGGTGCTGATGTCGGGCGACCTGCGTGGCGTGCCGAATGCCATCGCACTCAGCCAGGCGACGATCCGCAACATCAAGCAGAACCTGTTCTGGGCCTTCGCCTACAACGCCGTGCTGATCCCGGTCGCGGCGGGCGCGTTCTACCCGGTGAACGGCACCTTGCTTTCGCCGATCTTTGCCGCAGCCGCGATGGCGCTCTCCAGTGTCTTCGTGCTCGGCAACGCGCTCCGGCTCAAGCGCTTGCGGGCACCCATGACGGTCGAAACCGGCACCGAGACGCCGGGGAGCGGGACGGCATCGCCCCAGTCACGCCTGGTGAATGACCATTGACCCCGGGCCGAAACGCCGCCTGACTGAACACCAAAACAAGAAGGAGGAGGCCGTCATGGCTAGCGCATCTCATCCCCAAGTCATCATCTACATGACACCGACTTGCCCCGACTGCCGGACGCTGAAGGCTTGGCTCGCGAGAGAGGGGATCGCATTCGAAGAACGCGATCTCTCCGGCCCCGAGATCATGGCGGAAGCCAAGGCGCGCACCGGGTGCGTGTCGCACCGATCATCTTGGTGGGTGAGAAGGTAGCATCGGCGCGTAGGCAAGCCCCCGGATTGCGGGTGGGTTCTGATTGGTCCCCCAGGAGGAATGAACGATGAATATCGGTCAAGCAGCCAAGTTCTCCGGCGTCTCGGCGAAGATGATTCGCTACTACGAACGGATTGGCTTGATTCCGAAAGCCATTCGTTCTGATGCCGGCTACCGACATTACAGCTCGCCGGACGTGCATAGCCTTCGCTTCATCCGTCGCGCACGCGACCTTGGCTTAAGCGATGGCGCAAACGCTCGAGCACCTGGCCAATCGCTACCACGGTAGTGACCGCCCGAATTGCCCGATCCTTTAGGACGCCTCGGTTTGGGGTCGACACACCCGCCTCGCCACGCCGCCACGGTGACTCATTCGTGAGCCGAGGTGAACCCGCATCAGCTTTCTCAGCCTCGCTCTTATCCAATCGAGGTCAACGCTCTCCGATGGTCATCCCTTCTCGAGCTCGCTCAAACGCGGGGGCCAGAATCTCACCATTGAAGTCGAAGTAAGAAATTTCGCCGAAAAACGTTTGACATGACCACGCTGTCAAAGCCCATATTAGTCGGACACAGTAACCAACCAGGAGATCAAGATGCTTCGTTTCTACATTCCAAACATGGCCTGCGGCGGCTGCGCCAAGTCCGTCACCAAGGCGCTGCTGAGCGTCGACCCGCAAGCCAGCATCGAAACCGACCCGCCCGCGCGTGAAGTTCGGGTCGATAGCGCCTTGGACGAGAGCGCTTTCCTCTCGGCTCTTAGCGAGGCCGGGTACCCGGACAAGCAGTGACCCGAAGCGATGACAGATTGATCGGAGAGGGATATTCATGCACATCAAGCATCTTCTAGCGATCGGCGTGGCGGTGAAAGGCATTGCGGCACCGCCGCCATTCGCGGAGAGTTGCTGATCGCTTTCACCGACAAGGCGGCGGATCAGCCAATCACGCCAGCAGTGCGGTGCTAGCCATGGTGGACTTAGGGCCGCGCTGCAGCCGCATTCGGTGGTTTTCAGCTACTTGCGCGAGGCCGATTAGGCCACTAGGGCTGAGCGCAAAGGGGAGCCGTGCCGCCGGGCAGCAGCGCGACGTAGATCACTGACGCCGCAGTTGGCAGTCAGTGCCGGACCGTTGATAGTTGCAGCAGAGCTCACACATCGGTCCTCTTTGCGGCAACCGATTCTGGCACGGAGTATCGCGTTTCATACGCGCGACCATTATCCGACCATGGTGCGCCAGTCATCTAATCAGAGCGTCGTCGCCACAATGGCGCTTACGGTTCTCGCGGCCACTGAACACCGGCACGCGCCTGTCGATTGCCCACCGGCACGCCGACGCGAGATAGCCGCAGCGTGATGCTAATCAGGCAAAATCCGCATGCCCTCCGTCGCACAATGCGTCGCTTCTTGGCTTCCTTCTCATGCTTACCGTGACGCCGCCGTGGGTTAGCAAGAGTCCACGGCACCCGTCACAGCGCTACTGCTGCGACTTGAGCCGCGGCGGCTTCGACTCGGGAGGGTCGCCGAGTCTGTCATGTCCCCGTCATTCGACTGACAGGCGGCTTCTATAAACTCCGCAATCAATTGATGCTTGATGCCGCCGGATGAGAAGACTGTTGCGCTACCTGTCGCTTTGGCTCGTTGTATTTGCATTGCCAATTCAGAACGTTGGCGCGGTGGCTACCCTTTCGTGCGACGAACTGACCGTGCTGCGGCAGGGCTCTGCTCTCTTCGCAACGCTCACCACCATCCACGCCGCTGGCAAGGCGAGCGCCGACGAGACTGACGCACACTGCGATACGAAGTCGCATCACTGTCCGGCAAGCAAGGAACGCGGCAAGGCGCGCGGTTGCCATGCTTGTTCTGCCTGCTCGGCAGCCTTGACACTAGCCATCTTTGTCTTCGCGGGAACGCAAGCGTTACCAGCGAACGGCATGCTGCCTGCATCGCTCCTCTCGATATTTGCCAGCACAACGCCCGAGACGTTGCTGCGCCCGCCTTCCCGCCATCTCTGACGCCGCCCACGCGGTTTTGGGGCGGCTACCTCCCACGTTCGTAGATATCGTCCTTCGGCCTATGACTGAAGGCGAAACACACCTGCCTGCTCGTCCATGCACGATGGCAATGCAGGGTAACTATGGTGCGGCGTGCGATCTGACAGTCGCGCTCGCACGATATCGGAGACAGCGATGCGCATCTGTAATCAATGTAAGGCCCCGCTCAAGATTGACGTGTGGGCGTGCACCGCGTGCGGTTGGCAGCCCCGTGTTCTTGCCGGCATGCTCTGTCTGGCACCCACCATGATGGTTGACCATGATGGCTTTCACGAGCCGCTCTTTGTCGAATACGAGAAGCTAGAAGCGACACACTTCTGGTTCGCCTATCGCCGCAAACTGATCCTGGATGCGCTGCAGCGCTACTTTCCGAACCTGCGCTCGTTCATGGACGTCGGTTGCGGGACCGCAGAGAACCTGCGGGCGGTCCAGGCCCGGTTTCCGCGTGCTCGCCTGGTGGGCGGCGAGGCATCGTTGCGCGCGCTGAAGACGGGGCAGCGCAAATGCAAAGCCCTGTTTTTGCAGATGGATGCCCGTGCAATTCCCTATAGCGGCGCCTTCGACGTCCTGGGGGCGTTTGACGTCATCGAACACGTCGAGGAAGATGCCCAGGTCTTGGCCGAGATGTATCGTGCGTGCAGGAACGATGGCGGGATCGTATTGACAGTACCCCAGCATCCGTCGCTGTGGAGCCATGTGGACGATGCGGCCAAGCACAAGCGGCGCTATACCCGCCAAGAACTGGTGAAGAAAGTGGAGGCGGCCGGGTTCGAAATTGTGGCCGTCACCTCCTTCATGACGCTGCTGCTGCCCGCGATGGCCATCTCCCGGGTGTGGCAGCGCGCCAAGCCGCCCGGCGATGCCATGGACGACGGGTTTCGCATTGGGTCGGCCATGAACGGCGTGCTAGGGGGTGTTTGCACCCTCGAGCACAACCTGATACGCGCCGGCTTGCGCTTCCCGGCAGGCGGCTCGCTGCTGCTGGTGGCCAAGAAGAAGGGCTGGACTTCGTAGCGGGAACGCAATACCACGCGTGGGCTGCGGAGTTTGGCGTCAACGACGAGAACTCCGCGGGCCGCGTTTCAATCGATCGCCTGGCACACGTCTGTGGCGCGAGAGCGGGCGCACCACCTTGAGTTGTTACGGGTTGCCTTGGCTTGTGCCACCACGGCAGCGTCGCGGGCGGGCCGACGCCCTCGTCTTCTGGCAACGGAGTTTCTTGACCTTGATCCCGCCGACGTACCCATTTCTGGGGAGACGGAGGATGCGGGGAGCTTACGTGGATGTAATTCCCAGGTAACGTCCGCGTGAGTGTTGGCTCCCTATCATGACACTTAAGAGGTTACACCTCGAAACGTTATGGAGCGCATCATGAACACCAGGAAGACCGTCTCTACCGCAATGGCGCTGTCGGCCCTTTCCATTCTTCTGAGTCCCCCTGCGTGGAGCACGGACCAGACCAGAACCAATGCCGGGGACAACTGGGCAGATCACGTGCGGCGGCAAGCCGCCGAACCAGCCGGCACGCCGGCACCCCGCACCGTTTCCGGCGCGGCGCCCACGATGACCGCGGCGCAGTCCGTTACGACATTGGGGCCGCAAGCGGCGCTCTTCGGTAGCCTGGCGCCGGCGAACACGGCCGCGCGCGCGGTGACGCTCGCCCCGGGCCTGAAGTATGTCAATGTAGCGTCGGGCGACACGGTGACCTTCCGCAGCGGCGCGCAGGAGGCCACCTGGACATTCGCCGAATTCATTCACGGCAAATCCGTGGATCTTGGCGTCCTGTTCCCGGCTATGCCCAACGCTCAAGGCGTGCGCGTCTATATCGAGCGTAGCAAGCTCTATACGGCTGGCTAATGAAGGCCAGATCGCCAGGAGTACCAACATGACACATTTGTAATTCTATCGTCAGGCCCTGGTGGGGCACATCTTTCTACACTGCAAGTGCAGGCTCACTGAGCCACTATCGAAACAAGGAGTAATAGAATGCGTAGTTTGAAGAAAACTGCTCTGGTGGCACTGATCGTGGCGACCCTTGGCGGCGTCGCGGGCATCGCGAATGCTGGCGTCAATTCGCCGCGCGATCCCTTTACCGTTGGGGGGCACGCGATGGGCACGCGAGACCCGTTCACCGACGGTGGTCACGCGATGGGCACCCGTGATCCGTTCACGGATGGTGGTAACCACACCGCGGGCTCTCGGGATACCTTCAGCGACGGCGCCTAAGAATTCATTTCACGATGAAGGCTCCTCGCGCTGAAGGGTGCGCCAGCAAATGAGGCAGTGTCGTTACGGTTCGCCCCGGTCAGGATGACCGCGATCGGCGTGCCGCTGGCGTCGGTTCGATCAGTGCCCAACAGTTCGTCGTCGATGATAGGCTTGCCATCCCGTCTCTCCTGTCGTCACAACGGACGGGGTTAACAGGTTCGCCTTCAAGTTAGCAATGCCCAGCTTCTCTTTTTGAAACAGGTTCTAAGGAGATGAAAGATGAATCAGTTTTCCCCAGAGAAAATCGTGGAAGCGCAAAAGGCAAGTTTCGAAACCTTGGCTAGTCTGACGAGCAAGGCCTTCGATGGCTTTGAGAGACTGCTTGAGTTGAATCTCCAAACCATGAGGTCCACGTTAGCAGAGACACGGGAAGGCATGAAGCGGGCCTTGTCGGTCAAAGACCCACAGGAGTTGATGGCACTGCACGTCGAGCTACTGCAACCGATAGCTGAAAGGTCCTTGTCATATCGCCGCCATTTTCGCGAGATCGCGGCATCGACAAGGGCCGAGTTCGACAAGCTCGCCGAAGCCCACTACGAGGCCAACAAGCGTGGAGTCCAGAGCCTAGTGGAAAGCGTTGGAAACGCAGGGCCTGCGGGCTCCGAGGCGGTGTTCGCTGCCGTGCAAACCGCTATCAAAGCAACCACTACGTTGTACGAAACCGTGCAGTCGACGACCAAGCAAGCGGTACAGGTTGCCGAGAACGGTTTCGATACCGCTGCAGATGCGGCGACCAGGGCCGTGCGGCATCGTACGGCGCAGACGTCCCGGGTAGCTAAGGCGTAACTCGCTACGGAATGCGCAGTTCCGTATATCATTGCGTGCTGCGGAAGAATAAGAGACTTGAGACATGCTGTTGGCCGGCCGCGGGGCGGGGACGTCTCGCGCTTTCGCAACTTGGTTGCTGCCCAACACGCAGACCTGCGCATTGGAGGACATCGCAATGATGATCGTGGCGCAGGACCATTTCGAGTCAGCGCACCTGCAGAAAGGAGCGAAGACCGGTGGCAACGGAATATGGAGCCGCTGTTGTGCCCTCCAATGAGGGCGAATGAGAACACGCCGCAGCGTCCGTGCCGGACCGCTGCGAAAAGCCATCCCCGAATGGGAAGAGATGAAATTCCTCTAACCCTGCCGGAGGTGGCATCGGCTTGCAGCGGCCGCATCGCAGATGATACTCGGAGATGTCAGTCAACTAGCCGACTGAGGATATCTCCCGAGATGACAAACACGAAGTCCCTGCAGCTTCAAGCCAAGGCCCTCGCCGCCACGCTGGCCGGCACACCTAGACAGAATGTATTGACCTGCCGCACCTCAAGCGGCGTGGATTAGGCTTGAGGTGGCTCGCATGCGGGCTACCGCCAACGGACAAAGGCCCGACACCTGAATTTCCCACCCGCGCCCCGCGAAGGATTGCTGCAGGAGATCCTGCATTTCTGCGCGGATACGCATCTGCTCGAGTGCCCGCCAGAAGACGGGTGCCGTCCACAGGCGATAGCGGACATGCTGGGCGCCCGCTATCCGCGCTACGCACGACGCAGGGCGTCGTCGCACCGCAAGCGATGAGTTTTCAACTGTCCATTGGGCCCAGCCCCTCTTTCCTGGGAGCGAATGCCATCTCGTAGAGGCGGCAATGCGTTGGATACTCCGGTTCATCGCGGTAGGAATGCCCATTACTTGACACCCCTCGCACAGATCCCGGCGTGCCCAATTCAGGCATCGGGCTCTCACCTTGGATGTTCGACGGTGAATCTGTCGCCGGGCCATGGATGAAGGCTTCGAGGTTTCAGGAGCCAGTCATCGGCGAGTCAGGCCATCGGCGCCCGCGTCATGGCATCTTTCTGGCTGCATCGCCGCAGCGAGCGCCGGCAAAGATTGGTGACGCGATAGCGAAATGCCACGGGCGCCCGAGACTTCGTTGCAAGCGCGTGATACGCCAAGTAGCCGCTTACCATTGTCTGAGCGAGTGCCCTTGGATGGGTATTGGTTCATGCATGCACCGCCATAACTGCGTCCGCCTTCTCGAAAGTATCGGTACATATGCCTCAATCGCCACCTCCTTGCAGAATAACACGCCTATGCGTCAGCATGGCCTTCGATTGTTGGCAGCCCACCCATGGTCATCAAACCAGGAACACAAAGATTTTGTAAGCGTTTGTAATACGAGTAACGTTCCGTTATTATTGCGTCAGGAGTTGACGAACCTGTCCGGGCCGTGCCGCATTCGAGCGCCCGCTTACATTGGTCGCCTCGACTCGGGTCGATGCGACGTACGGGGTGATAGTGACGAAGCAGTATTACGACATCAATGTCTATGAAGCCGCCAAATCCCGGATACGGCTGATCTTCGAGCACTTCGAACAGATCTGCGTGGCGTTTTCCGGAGGCAAGGATAGTTCCGTCACATTGCACTTGGCGCTCGAAGTCGCTCGAGAAATGGGGCGCCTGCCCATTCATGCTCTGTTTGTCGACTTGGAAGGGCAGTATCGAACCACCATCGAGCACGTCACGGAGATGTTCAACCGTGACGACATCCGCCCATGGTGGATCTGTCTTCCGATCAACCTACGCAATGCGTCCAGCGTTCACGAACCCTTCTGGTGCGCCTGGGAACCAGGGCGCGAGGCTGATTGGGTCCGCCCCCTGCCCTCCCACCCATCGGTCATCAGCGATCAGGCATTCTTCCCCTTCTATCGCTACCGCATGGAGTTCGAGGAGTTCATCCCCGCCTTCAATGAGTGGCTGGCCCGCGACAAGTCCACCGCCATTCTGGTTGGTATCCGCGCCGACGAATCCCTGAACCGTTATCTAGCAGTAAAGCGAAGCGCCAAGATCAAGAAGCGAGCGTGGGCAGTTCCTGATTCGCAAACGCCGATCCAGTGGAGTTCGAGGAACAACTCCGACAGCCGGGCTGTTACGTTCTTTCCAGTCTACGACTGGCGCTTCGAAGACCTGTGGCGTTATGTCGGCGAGCATGGCGTGGCCTATAACCGGCTCTATGACTTGATGTATCTAGCCGGAGTCCCGTTTTCACAGATGCGCATCTGCCAGCCCTATGGCGACGATCAGCGAAAAGGCCTGGATCTGTTCCACCAGATCGAGCCCGATACTTGGTTTCGTCTGGCTCTTCGCGTGGAAGGTGCGAATTATGCCGCCCGCTACTGCCGTCAGCGATTGCTGGGGTACCGAGGCGGACTCGGGCTCCCGCCGACCTTCAGTTCGTGGAAACAGTACAGTCATTTTCTCCTCGCCAGCCTACCCAAGCCGCTACGCGACGTCTACGGACGGCGCATCGCGCGCTTCGTCCACTGGTGGGCGCAGCACGACTACCCTCTTGAGCGCTGGCCAGACGCCGGGATACCCGCCTTGGAAAACAAGAAAACCCAGCCTTCCTGGCGTCGTGTCGCCCTGGCGCTGCTCAAGCAGGACATGGCGCGCTCCCTATCTTTCGGCTTCGCGCGTCGTGACGTCGATATGCTGGCCTCCGCGGCAGGAGGCGCGGAATGAAACCATTTGTCGATTACGAATTCATGGACTTGCGTTCATTTGACGATGAGGCATTGTTCTTCGCTCTCATGGGGCGCTTCTTTGCTAGCCCGCGCGTCCGCCGCGATTGTGGTGGGTATCCATTGAACGATGGTCCGTTGTACCGTTGGTTCGTAGCCCTTCGCAGGGCCGACAGGCGCGTCGCAGGATTCATCAGTATTGAGGAGCAACCAGATGTCGTTCGGATACGCGACGGCTACGTACGCCCCGAGGCGCGCGGTCGGGGACTGTTCGGGGAGTTGCGCCGAAGAGTACTGATACACATCGAAGCGTTGGGAGTGTCAGCGACGACTCGCGTGCCGGAGCCATCTGTCCGCTACTTCGAGCCTCATGGATTTTGCATTCGCAGCACCCGCGGTCAATGGGTGATGCTGGAGAAAGCGGCTCATGTCTCTTGCCATGCCGAATAAGAGCAATCTGACCGCTCGCGCGGCGTCCCTTTTTCGGGAACTCGATGATTTGCCTCTCGCCGAGAAAGTCGAGGTCATCAACACGTTACGTCGTCTCCTGCATGCCCACAGCCCCTTCGTCGGCGAGCCCACGGACTGCGTGCAATGGGTCACGGGGGATTTGGTTCAAGGCAATGACTACAATCCGAATACGGTTGCACCAGCCGAAATGCGTCTACTTGAATATTCAATCCGCGCTGACGGATACACCCAGCCTATCGTGACCCACTGTTTGCAGGGCCGTCATACTGTTGTCGACGGATTTCACCGTCAGCGCGTGGGCAAGGAATCTGCAGATATTCGCTCCAGGCTGCATGGCTATCTGCCCATCGTCACAATTCGCGAGAGCCGCGGCGACGCCAAGGACCGGATTGCAGCAACGATTCGGCACAATCGCGCCAGGGGAGTCCATGCGGTATTGCCGATGACCGACATCGTAGCCGTGCTTCTGTGCAAAGGCTGGAGCGATGCCGACGTAGCCAACGAGCTCGGAATGGACAAGGATGAGGTGTTTCGTTTTAAACAGGTTTCCGGCCTACCCGAACTCTTTCGCGACCACGAGTATTCGAAATCATGGGAGTAGAACAGGCCGTCAGGAGAGTCTCGTCTGTCGCGTCCACTCAGGCATTCGCTCTCGCGCACTCGCATTGGGCGAGAAGGCATTGACCGTCTCATCGCGCACACGTCTAGCCCACCTTCTTGATTTCAACCGACGCCATCAAGGCCGCCAACTTCCCGCCCGCGCCCTGCCCACAAAAGCGTACATGTCACTGAGCGGATCGGCAGTCTTGCCCGGGGA
This sequence comes from Cupriavidus sp. 96C5-1, assembly GCF_057798855.1. NCBI lineage: Bacteria > Pseudomonadati > Pseudomonadota > Betaproteobacteria > Burkholderiales > Burkholderiaceae > Cupriavidus > Cupriavidus sp. 96C5-1. Next base: position 57,532 of record NZ_JBYOJU010000053.1, read on the forward strand.
CCGACTAGCATCTCAGCGAGTTGATCTGCACGTCCGGCGAGCGGGGGAACAGCGCAGGTAGGCAATATGCGAGCCCCCCCAAGATTGCCGCATACCTGGAGGCGGATGTAGCGCGGTTGTCCATCTAGAACATACCGACGCTCGTCAAGCTCGTTTTCAAAGGCGGTATTGACTCCGTCGAATTCCCAGCTGAAATTGAATAACTGTTACAAAATATGTGCGTATATGAGATATTTTATGCGCTCACTTAGGCTTGGTTATTCATACAATAACAATTTACAAAAAAGCGGGAAAACCACCTAGACGTAGCCTTCCCGCTTCGCGTTCCCGACGCATACGGACGTCTCTGCACATTGAGAACGGACTCAATTATCATTAGACACCACTCCGACCTGATCTCGGATCCTCTCGGTCATAATCCTCCCCAACAAATATACCCGACAGCACCTGCTGGCATCGCGTAGCACCGCATATCAATGATTAACGGCCATTGGAGCCGAAGTCTATGGTGCATGCACACGCTGCGCATGTGGGTCGGAGCGTTCGATCCAGATAGATTTCATCTCGAACCAATTGATTGGGGGAGCCGAATTCGCACTCTCTTATTATCCATTGACGGAAAAGATGGATAAAGCGCATGAAGAACTTGGAAATACAGGGGAACGGGATGGTACAGGGCGCCGGTAATATATTTCTTGTCGACGGCTCTCGAGCCGGCATTCGGGAAGCCGGCATTCGGGCCATTGTAAAACGCGTGCATGAAGGATTGATCGCAGAGCAATTCGGCCTCGTTTTTCAGCCAATATGGCGCGCGAGAAATGCCTCTGTCACCAGCGTAGAGTGTCTGCTGCGCTGGCACCACCCGACTTACGGGGTGCTGCTGCCCGGTGCGTTTCGTCACGCATTCTCTGATGAGGCACTTGCGCGCGAGACCTTCTATTTTGTTTTTGAGTCCGCCTGCAGGGAATTGGCTGTCTTGGAAAAACGAAATCAAAAAATTCCAACCCGTATTGCCGTCAATATGGAGCCGTCGGTGTTGGTCGATGAGAGATTGATCGAACGGATTACGGCGATCACGGGGCATTATCATGTGGACCCCGGCAGATTCGACTTCGAGATTATCGAGACGGAAGACGCTTCGACACTGCTTTCGCTGAGGGAGTTTACGGATCCTCTGAAAGGACTTGGGATTCGCCTCATGTGCGATGACTTCGGCTCTGCCTATCCGCCCTTTTCAGCATTAAGTTCTATGCGAATTGACGGAGTAAAACTCGACAAATCCTTCCTTCGAGGAATCCCGACCGATGAGCGAAGTTGCATTGTTCTTGAGGCACTTCTCGATCTGTGCGCGAGATTGCAACTTCGGGTAGTCGTTGAGGGGGTTGAATCCGGAGCGCAACTCGAATGGCTAACCGCGCGCGGGGACATCGAAGTCCAGGGGTTCTATATCGGGCGCCCGCAGGCGCAGATCGGGGAAGTCTATGCACATCTGCCTCGGGCTGTTTTGTCTGATAAGCGTGCTGGAAACTAGGACACTTTTCTCCTCCTGGCGATGAATTACGGAGGATGTCGTCCACATCTCAGAATTACCGCTCTGGATGGGAAATCATTGAATACCATCTCTTGAGTTTGCAAAGGACCTTTTTGCTCTATTTATTTACGGGCGAAATTGTGAAGTAGTTGCGTGCCTCGGCGATAAATAGGCCGCCTGCATGCTTTCTTTGGTTTCATTCTTCTCTTTGAGGTTCACCCATGAAAACGAAGCTGTTGTCCACCATGATCGCCGCCGGCGTCATCGCAATCTCCCAGAATGCGCTGGCAGCCGATGGCACCATTACCTTCAACGGTAATATCACTGCGCAGACCTGCACCATCAACGGCAACGGTGGGGGCTCGAACAACTTCACGGTCACGCTGCCGACCGTATCGAGTTCGACCCTGGCCACCGCCGGGCAGACGGCCGGTCGTACGCCGTTCAACATCGCGCTGACGAACTGCACGCCGAACTCGGGCAACGTGCACACCTTCTTCGAGGCGGGCGCGACCACCGACAGCACGACCGGCAACCTGATCCTGACCGCCGGTGGCGCCACCAACGTCCAGCTGGGCCTGCTGAACTCGGACGCCACCGCGATCAAGGCAGGCTTCGCCGACGCGTCGCAGAACTCGAAGTCGGTTGCGATCACCGCCGGCTCCGCCACCCTGTCGTACTTCGTGCAGTACGTCGCGACAGGTGTAGCTACCGCCGGCGCGGCGAACTCCAGCGTGCTCTACACCATCGCCTACCAGTAAGTCGGCGTCCGCCGACCATTGAGGCACCGGTACGCTGAAATGCGGAGCGGCCCCAGTGGCCGCTCCGCCTTCCAGGTACCTCATTCGTTTCCACTTGCGAACCCATGAAGCATTCGATCACGAAGCGCTTGATCACAGGGCTAGGTGTGTTCATGTTGCTCTGCCCGTTATCCGCCTCGTCCTCTGTCGTCATTGCCGGAACGCGGGTCATCTATGACGCACGAGAATCCGAAGCCGTGATCAAACTCAGCAACGAGGGCAAGGCCCCGGCGCTGGTGCAGGCATGGATCGACGACGGTAATGCGAAGGCCGCGCCGGCGGAGATTGCCGTACCGTTCACCGTGACCCCGCCCGTGTCCCGTATCGATCCCAGCAAGGGGCAGACGCTGCGCATCCTCTATACGGGCGAACCACTGCCTCCGGACAGAGAGTCGGTGTTCTGGCTCAACGTCGTGGAAATACCACCCAAGCCCACCGGCGACGAGGCCGAAGTCAATCGCCTGCAGTTCGCGTTCCGATCGCGCATCAAGCTGTTCTACCGCCCCGCCGGCCTCAAGGGCAGCGCAGGCGAGGCCCCGGCCCAGATTGCGTGGCGCCTGGTCAACGCCAACAAGCGCCAGGCGCTCGAAGCGCGCAATCCCACTGCCTATCACGCTTCCTTCAGCGCGCTGGAAGTCACCGCAGGCGGCAAGACCGCGCGCTTTGACGATGGCGGGATGGTCGGCCCCGGCGAAACGAAGGTCTTCCCACTTTCGGGCGAGCTAAGCGCTGGCGCGCCAGGCCGCATGCGTTACCAGGCCATCAACGACTATGGTGGCCCGATGGACGCCGAGATCGACCTCGGAACCGCGCCTGCTCAGTGATCCAGCGACTAATCCAGTGATGGAACAGGCCGGGACATGTCCGCTTCCAGCGGCATCCACGCCCCACGCCCGATACTTATTAGTAGGGACGATGCAATTACAGAGATCGAAGTCGCACACCTTCCGCTTGAGCCCGATCGCTGCGATGCTTTTCTGCCTGTTCGCCGGAGCGGGCGCGACGGCCGCCAGAGCCGGCCAGCCAGGTCCCGTCATGGTGGCGGAAGTCGAGTTCAACGACCAGTTCCTTCGCCAGACCGGCGGCGGGCGCATCGATGTGAGCCGGTTCAACAAAGGCAACGTGGCCCTGCCGGGAACCTATCGCGCGGATCTCTACGTCAACCAGACCTGGCTGGGGCGCGCCGAGGTTTCCGTGCGGCAGATCGGCAATGACAGCCGCAACGTGCAGCCCTGTTTCGACCGTGTCCTGCTCGAACGTGTCGGCGTCGACCTGGTCAAGCTCCTTCCGGAAGCAGCGAACCGCCTTGCCGACGGTCCATGCGCGCCGCTGCCCGAACTGGTGAATGCCGGTACAGCAGAGTTCGACAACGGAGAACAGCGACTCGACATCAGCCTGCCGCAAGCCGCGCTCAAGCGCAGGGCCCGCGGCTATGTCGAGCCGCAGTACTGGGACGAGGGAATCACCGCCGCGCGTCTGCAGTACAACGCGAATGCCTATCGTTCTTCCAGCCTGGGGCAGTCCACGTCGTTCGCCTATATCGGTCTCAACGCCGGTGTCAACGTGGGCGCATGGCGTTTCCGGCACCTCGGCAACCTGAGCCATGACAACCAGGCCGGTACCCACTATCAGAGCGTGCAGACCAGCCTGCAGCGCGGCATTGCCGCCATCCGCAGCCAGGTCATCCTCGGCGATGCATTCACCGACGGTACCGTATTCGACAGCATCGGCTTTCGCGGCATGCAACTGGCGAGCGATGACCGGATGTACCCGGAGTCGCAGCGCGGCTACGCTCCCACCATCCGGGGCATCGCCAACACCAGCGCCCGCGTGCAGGTCCGCCAGAGTGGCAACATCATTTACGAAACCACGGTGGCCGCTGGCGCCTTCGTCATTGACGACCTGTACCCCACCGGCTACGGCGGCGACCTCGAAGTGGTCGTGACCGAGGCCGACGGCAGCGTGCGCATCTCGAAGGTGCCCTATGCGGCGGCGGTCAATTCCTTGCGTCCGGGCATCACGCGCTACCAGGTCACCGCCGGCCAGTACCGGAACCCCATCGCCCGTAGCACGCCGAAGATGGTGCAGGCCACGGTGCAGCACGGTTTTACCAATATGCTGACCGGCTATGGCGGCCTGCTGGCGGCCCAGGATTACACCGCAGTGGCGCTTGGCGGAGCCCTCAATACCGCCTTTGGCGCGCTCGGCATGGACGTCACCCAGGCTTGGGCGCGCTTCGAGAAGCAGCCGGACCGCAACGGATACAGCGTCCGTCTCCTCTACAGCAAGCTGCTGGAGCCCATCGGCACCAACGTCACCCTGGCGGCCTACCGCTATTCCAGCAGGGGCTACCTGAACCTCGCCGATGCCGTCATCCTGCGAGACATGGAACGCGATGCCAGAGGCCTGGCCATCAGCGGCGTCCAGCGCAATCGCTTGCAGTTGACGTTGAACCAGGCGCTGCCGCCAGGCTACGGATCGATCTACCTGGCGGGCAGCACCCAGAACTACTGGAGCCGCTCCGGCAACGACACCCAGTTCCAGCTCGGCTACAACAACAGCTACCGGCGCATCAGCTATGGCATCTCGGTGTCCCGCCAGTTCGACCTCACAAGGGGCCGCTGGGACAACCGCATCCTGCTCAACGTCGGGATTCCGCTGGGGGATGGCCAGCATGCGCCATATTCCTTCACCAGCCTGCAGCACGACACCCGCGGCGCCCAGAGCATCCAGCAATCGGTCATGGGCTCGCTGGGGGCCGACAATGCGTTCACCTACGGCATGAACGTGGGCCACAGCGGTGGCGGTGATACCCGCGATGTCACCAGCGTGGGCGGCAATGCCTCCTATGTATCGCCCGTCGCCTCGGTCAACGTCAACGCGAGCCGGAGCA
>NZ_JBYOJU010000054.1:0-60721 GCF_057798855.1 Cupriavidus sp. 96C5-1
GTGGGCGCGGTGGCTCCAGCTTGAGGCGAGTACCCCAAATCCGGGGCCACCGTGCCCACGACGAAACCAGCAGGGATCGGGAGACAGTGGCCATGCGAACCGGTAACGGCAGAAGCGTGAATCACCACGGGCCATTGCCATCAGGGGCGCTATACTGAAACCAGCGCCATCCGCATTGGCAATGCCGTTCGCGCCGGTAGCGCCAGCAGTTCATTAGAACCACCGCGCCCACCACGAATCCGCAACGTCCCCGAGCCCGACAAGCCAGCCCCCCTGCAAGGGGTCGCTTTCTTTTGGTTACTTTTCTTTACGAGTAAAGAAAAGTGACACCTCCATGTGCCCATGAGCCTGACGCCACTCCGCCTTCAGGCCCTGCAGACCTGTCTCAACCTACCCAAGCCCATGAGCCCGACACCACTCCGCCTTCAGGCCCTGCAGACTTGTCTCAACCTACCCAAGCCCATGAGCCCGACGCCACTCCGCCTTCAGGCCCTGCAGACTTGTCTCAACCTACCCAAGCCCATGAGCCTGACGCCACTCCGCCTTCAGGCCCTGCACACCTGTCTCAACCTACCCAAGCCCAAGAGCCCGACACCACTCCGCCTTCAGGCCCTGCAGACTTGAACCAGGTCCTTACAACGGCATGAGGCCCTACTGAAACCATGTGCCCGAAGACCTGGCATCACTCAGCCTGTAAGGCCCACGCAGACCCCACACCCCTCCCCTAAACCATCCCCGTCACCTCCGCCAGCCTCCCCACGCTCCACCCCTTGCCCAGCAATATCATCCGCGTATGCAGATCGTCATGTACCTCGCGGCTGACCTCACGCCCCAGATAGCTCAAGGTCTTGTAGCGCAGATCCACATATCCAAGCTCGTAGTGCCGCGAGAGCGAGTGCCACAGCGCATTGGCGCCGGCCGACTGCCGCGCGCCGGTCATCAGGCAGAGCCCGGCGTCGAGCCCCCAGCGGTAGATCGCGGTGGCCAGGCCGCGCCGCTGGTACGCGGTCTCGTACTTGGAGTGCGGGGCGCGCAGGTAGCGGTCGGCGCGGCGGCCGACTTCGATCAGACGGTTGAAAACCGTGTAGCCAGCCAGGCGCTTGCGTGCCACGTCTTCCACGTAGACGTAGTACTCGCCGTCGGCCTCGCGGTAGCGGATCACCAGTTCCGGCGAATCCGTGCCGATGGCGGGGATGCCGTGAAGGCGGTCGCCCGGCCGGTTCAGGCGGCCGTAGATCGATCCGAACTCCTGGTCGAGTTCGGCGGGACGGTGGCTGACATCGATGCGCAGCTCCAGCGCGCGCGCGAGCCACGGCATGAACATGCCTGGGGCCATGGCGGACATGGCAACCTCCTTTCAGTCGGATGCTTGCAGTGGTGGCGGCGCGTACGGCGGTGAGCCCGTCCGCGCAGCCGTTCGCTCCCGGCACGGGCAGATTTATCGCCAGGGTCCGGAAGCCAGCGAGGCGCCATTACGCCGGCATATGCTGGAAGCCCCGCGCCAGGGCGAAGATCACGACCATGAAAAACACCAGCACCAGCAGGACCTTGTAGAACATCGTTTTATCTCCGGAGAGGGGAAGAGACCGCGCAGGGAGCGCAGCGCTACTCGCGATCCGCACGGGATCGCCGCGGGCACGGACTGCCGCGCCCGCGACGTCAGGACACGGCCGGGTCCTCCCACCAGCCGCTGACGAGGCCTTCGGGCCTGGCCGCGGCCAGCACCCTCGCGCTCGCCGGCCAGGCATCGACCCTGACATCCAGCCCGGCATAGACGCCGTAGCCGGTGCCCGCGCGGATGTCTTCCTGCGTCTCCAGGCCCTCGCCCGCCTTGATGGCGCAATCGGCGGCGATGGCCTGGCGCGCCTTGATGCCCCACCCGGCTTCCAGGTGCATGCCGCAACGGATGCACGCACCGGACTCGATGCCGTGGCCGGCGCGGATGGTGTGGCGCGCGTCGATGGTGCCGCCGGCGCGGATGCTCTTGCCGCAATGGATGGCGCCCTGTGCGATCAGGTCCTGCCCGACCAGCGCGCTGCCTGCCAGCGAAATCCTGCCGCCGCACAGCACGTCCCAGCCGGCGCGCAGGTTGCCGCCGCCGGCGATGGCGTCTTCTGCTTCGATGCCCCAGCCGGCCTTGATATCGCCCGCGGCCTCGAGCGTGCCGCCGCTATGGATGCCGCCACCTGCCTCGATGCCCTCGCCGGCGACGATGGCCCGGCCCGCCCGGATGCCGCCGCCGGCCCGGATGGTGCGGCCGGCCCTGACCGTGGAGTCGACGTCGATGCCGCCGCGCACTTCCAGCGAGCCGGCAAAGACCACGGCTTCGGCGCCGATGGCATCGAGGGCCAGCACGGCATCGGTGGGGCCAAACTGGTTCAGCAGCCAGCAGGCATCGTCGACGCGGCCGGCTTCGACCAGCGCGTCGAGCAAGTGCTGATAGTCGCTGCCGTCCTCCCGGTTACGGACGAACCAGCGGTAGCCATCGGCGCAGGGGCGCTTGGCTTTGACAAAATTTTTCGTGAGCTCCATGGCGATGAAGGCGTGCGAAGTGAATACCGCGAACGCGCCGCGGCAAAGGAAAAGGGTGCAAAGCCATGACGAGGCAGCAGCAGCGCTGCTGCCCCGTGCTCAATCAGAGATTGAGGAAGAGGTAAACGACGGCGACGGTGCCGATCGCACAGAGGGTCTTGTGGTAAATCGAAGACATGGCTGTTCTCCCAGGTTGCACGTTGGACAAGGGGCGCCAGGGCGCCCACAGGCAAAGTGCCGTGCGGGGAAAATCAGGAGCGGGTGGGTGCGTCCTGGTTTCCCCGCACGGCCAAGAGAAGCACGGCGGCGAAACCATGGAGGTAGGCCGCGGCCGGTGTGGCGCAGCGCGAGCGCATGCCGCCCCGTGCCACGCACGCACGCGGTGCCGCGGCATGCATGGCATGCCGGCGGTTAGCGTTGTAGTGCGGGACGAAGTGCATGTGGTCTCGAATGAAGGGTGGCAAATCCTGCCAGGCGATGCCAGCGAGTTCGCTGGCGGTACGCACTGTTATGCCATATTGGGCGAGGCTTGTCCACCCGGAGCCCGCCCCTGCGCTCGCAGATGCGCGCGCATTAGCCTTTTTTCTGGCTATTCTCGCCGATAATGCGAGCAGGAATCGTCAGGCTGCGCCGGCGGCGCAAGGCGAAAAAACGCCTGCCGCCTGCTGTCTGGAATGAAGGCGCCCTGTCATCACGGGAGATCCCATGCATCTCGAAGGCTCATGCCATTGCGGCGCGGTCAGCTTCAGCCTGGAGTCGGACTCGCCTTACCCGTTCATGCACTGCTACTGCTCGATCTGCCGCAAGACCGCGGGCGGGGGCGGCTACGCCATCAACCTCGGTGGCGACGCGGCCACGCTGCGGGTTCGCGGCAAGAAGCATCTCGGCATCTATCGCGCCGTGATGCGCGAACCGGGACAGCGCCAGAAGCGTTCCAAGGCCCAGCGGCATTTCTGCGTGAAGTGCGGCAGTGCGCTCTGGCTATGGGATCCGCGCTGGCCGGAACTGGTGCACCCGCACGCGTCGGCTATCGACACGCCTCTGCCCAAACCGCCCGAGGTGGTGGAAGCCGCGCTGGATTTCGCCGCGCCCTGGGTCGACGTGCCCAAGGGCCGGGGCCACGTGCATTGCGGTACCTGGCCGTCGGAGTCGCTGGCGGAGTGGCACCGGCGCAAAGCCTTGTCAGGCTAGCTCAGCCGCGTGCCAGCATGATCGCGGCGGTGGCGATCAGGCACACGGCAAACAGTGCGCGCAGCCGCCGCTCGGGCATGCGATGGGCCAGCGCCACGCCCCATGAAATGGTCAGCATGCCCCCCAGGGACAGTGGAACGCCGCTGGCCCAGTCGACATGGCCGGCATGGGCATAGGTCGCCAGCGCTACCACCGCGCCGGGCGTGACCAGTGCCAGCGCCAGTCCCTGCGCTGCCGCCTGCCGGAACCCGAATAGCCCGACCAGCGCGGGCGCCGCCACCACCCCGCCCCCCACGCTGAAGAAGCCCGAGAACGCACCGCCCACCGCGCCCAGCGCGGGAATCCAGCGCGGCGACAGGCGGGCCTGCTGCGTCGTGGCGGCGCGCCCGGGCAGCAGGCGCCATAGGAAATACAACGCCATGCCGATCATGAAGCAGGCAAAGACGCGGCGCAGCAGCACGGCATCCATGGCGGTGGCGAGACGGGCCGAGACATAGGTGGCCAGCACCGCCGAGAGCCCTAGGACGGCAGCCGTGCCCAGTGCAACGTCGGCGCGGCGGCGGTATTGCCAGAAGCCGATCAGCACATTGGGGGCGATCATCACCAGCGCGGTGCCCTGCGCCAGTTGCTGGTCCATGCCATAGAGCAGCCCCAGCGCGGGAATGGCGATCAGGCCGCCGCCAATGCCGAACAGCCCGCCAACGGCGCCCAGCAGGCCACCCAGGCCAAAAATAAGGATGGACGACAACAGGTAATGATCGGGCATGGGGCGGGGCTTGAACAAAGCGCGCGGCCGGCGCTGGCTGGCGGTGGTGCCCCCGCAGTCGGCGGCGGGCCGGTCATTGTGTCATATATGTCGCTTTCGTCAGGGTTTTCCCTCGAAATTGTTTTGTTCAGGGGACGGCGCCCGATTTTATTTCCCGGATGAAAGGAGTTTGTAATGCAGTTCGGTTTGAATGCGGGTTTGAAATCTCGAGACGTGCAGGATATCGGCACGAACACGACTGGTTCAACGGAGATGTGTGAACATTCGCGTCGTGGTGCACCAATCCGCCGGCGAGGTCGTTTACCGCACACCTAAGTCGAACCGAGCCAGATTGATCGTGCCTTTTTCCTTTCCTCGTTTCTTGCTGTTCAGCCTTCTCAGTGCCGTTGCAGGCACTGCCGTGGCTGGCTCCAATGTGCCGCATAGCGCACCATTACCGTTCGATGGACCTTGTGTGGCACCACCATCCAAGGCGACGCTGACCCTTGCCCAGGTGCGTATGGACGCGCTGCGCTGCAACCGCGACATCATCGCGGCGCGCCGCAACGAGGAGGCCAGCCAGGCCGACATCCAGATTGCTTCGCAGCGGCCCAACCCGGTGCTCAGCCTGGGTGTGGCCAATATCAACCCGCACGCTGGCTTCAACTCGGGTGGCCCGCGCAGCAAGACGGTGGATTCGACCGTGCGCGTGGACCAGACCATCGAGACCGCCAACAAGGGCGGGCTGCGCGTGGACGCCGCGCGCGCCAACAGCCGTGCCGCGGGCGAAGTGCTGCAGGCCGTGATTACCCAGCAATCCAGCGCCGTCGAGCAGGCCTACTACGATGCGCTGGTCAGCCAGGAGCGGGTCGCCGTACTGAACGAGACCCTGGCCCTCTACGGCCGCACCCAGCAGGCCAGCGAGACGCGTCTGAAGTCCGGCGACGTTGCCCGCGCCGACGTGACCAAGCTGCAACTCGACGTGCTGCGCGCGCAGGCTGACCTGCGCAGCGCCATGGCCGGCCATGCCAGCGACAAGGCCGCACTGGCCCAGGCCATCGGCGTGCCGGGCACGCTGGCGGACAATCGCCTGGTGGCGGACTGGCCCGCCCTGGACGTGCCGGTGCCCGAGCCCGATGCCGAGACCGTGCAGCGCCGCCCTGACGTGACCGCGGCCGAGGCCCGCCTGGCCGCTGCGGCCAGCGCGCGCGACCTGGCCCGTGCCGGCCGCGTGCCCGACGTCACCGTAGGCGCGCAGGCCGAGCACTATCCGGTTTCGGCCGCCAACCAGACCGGCAGCGGCAACAGCTTCGGCGTATTCGTGTCCATCCCGCTATATATACGCCACAGCTTCGGCGGCGAGGCCCGCCGCGCCGAGGTGGACTATTACGCCGCGCTGGACGACCGCAACCGCGTGCTGCTCGAGGCGCAGAACGCGCTGGAGCGCTCGCGCAATCAGCTCGAAGCCGCGCGCCTGTCGCTCAGGCAGATGGTCGAGGGCGTGGTACCGACCGCCGAGAGCGTGGCCGGCAGCGCCGAGTTCGCTTACGCGAAGGGCGCCAGCGGCGTGCTTGACCTGCTCGATTCGCGCCGCGCGCTGCGCCAGACTCGCCTGGACGCAGTCACCGCCCAGGGCGAATTCGCCAAATCCTTGTCGGCCTATCGCGCCGCCCTGCAGTCTTCACCCAATTCCCAGGTCCGTACCGATGTGCCGCGTCCCTAATACCGTGTCCGCCCAGATGTCCGCTTCGATGCCCGCCCCGATGACTGCTACGCCCGCCCCGCTGTCCCCCGTACGTGCTGCGGCCCGCCACGGCGTTTCCGCGCGGCTGGCCGCGTTCTCGCTGGTGGTGCTGGCGCTGGCCGCGTGCGGCAAGAAGGAAGCCCCACCCCCCAGCGACGAGCCCAAGGTCAGCGGCAACATCGTTGAATTCCCGGCCTCGGTCAGGACGCTGCCCGGTATTTCGGGCCAGGCCGTCAAGAGCGGTGGCGAGCGCATGCTGAGCCTGCCGGGCCGCCTGGTCTGGAATGAAGACCGGACCGTGCGCGTGTCGACGCCGTTTGCCGGCCGCGTGACCGAGGTGCTGGTGCCGCCGGGGACCAATGTGAAGGCCGGGCAATCGCTCGCCACGCTGACCTCCACCGATTTCGGCGTGGCCCAGGCCGATGCGCGCAAGGCTGCCGCCGATGCCGCCTTTGCCAGCAAGGCGCTGGCGCGCCAGCGCGAACTGTACGGCGCCGGCATCGTGGCGCAGAAGGAACTGGAGCAGAGCCAGGCCGATGCCGCCCGCGCCAGCGCCGACCTGCAGCGCACCCAGGCCGCATTGCGCCAGTACGGCGCCGCCGCGCAGGGCGAGGGCGCGGTCAACCGCTTTGCCTTGCGCACGCCAATCGATGGCCTGGTGGTGGAGCGCAATATCAATATCGGCATGGAACTGCGTCCCGACCAGCCGCCCGCCGCACCGCTGTTCCTGGTGACCGATCCCACCGATCTGTGGGCGCAGGTCGATGCCGCCGAGGCGGACCTGGCGCTGTTCAAGCCAGGAGTGACCGTGCAACTGGTTTCCGCCGCCTATCCCGGCGAGACCTTTCCCGGCAAGGTCGTCAAGGTTGCCGACTACGTCGACCCCGCCGCGCGCAGCGTCAAGGTGCGCCTGTCGGTGCCTAACCAGGACCGGCGCCTGAAGGCAGAGATGTTCGTTACCGCCAGGCTGCAGGCTGCTTCCTTCCAGGGCATCAGCGTGCCGTCCAAGGCCGTGTTCCTGGCCGACAACCGCAGCTACGTGTTCGTGCGCACGGCGCAGAACCGGTTCGAGCGCCGCACGGTCAGGCTGGGCGTGTCGCTGCCGGGTATCAGCGAGGCGGTCGAAGGCCTCAAGGACGGCGATGTGGTGGTGACCGAGGGCAACCTGTACCTGCAGGACATCCTGCGCGACGCCACCGCGGTCAATGCGGCCCGCGCCAGCGAAGCCAGCAGCGCCAGCGCGAAGCAGTGAGGAAGACCGCCCCATGATTTCGCGTATCGTCCATTTCGCCCTGCACCAGAAGCTGTTCGTCTGGCTCGGCCTCGCCATCTTCATCGGCGGAGGCCTGGCGGCCTTCAAGAACCTGCCGATCGAAGCCTTCCCGGATGTCTCCGACATCCAGGTCAACGTCATCACGCTGTACCCGGGCCGCGCCGCCGAGGAAGTCGAGCGCCAGGTCACGATCCCGATCGAGACCGCGCTGGCCGGCACGCCGAATTCCGTGCGGGTGTTCTCGCACACCCAGTTCGGCCTGTCCTTCCTGATGGTCACCTTCAACGACAAGGCCACCGACGTGGTGGCCCGCCAGCAGGTGATAGAGCGCCTGCGCGGGGTCGACCTGCCCGACGGCGTGCAGCCGGAGCTGGCGCCGCTGTCCACCGCCATCGGCGAAATCTTCCGCTTTCGCCTGACCGGCAAGGGCTACACCGCGCAGGAACTGCGCACGCTGCAGGACTGGGTGGTCGAGAAGAACCTGCGCCAGGTCCCGGGCGTGGCGGACCTGGTCACCATCGGCGGCACCATCAAGCAGTACGAGGTGAACCCCAACCTGGCGAAGATGCGCGACGCCAGGATCTCGCTGTCGCAGCTCTTCACCGCCCTGCAGCGCGCCAACTCCAACGCCGGCGGCGGCGCTGTCGCGCACGGCCGCCAGCAGTACCTGCTGCGCTCGCTGGGCAGCTTCTACACGTCGGCCGACATCGCCAACGTGGTGGTATCGGAAGTGAACGGCACGCCGATCCTGGTCAAGGACATCGCCGAGGTGCGTATCGGCTCCGCGCCGCCCCAGGGCCTGATGGGCCAGGACGACGAGGACGACATCGTCTCGGGCATCGTGGTCATGCGCAAGGGCGAGAACCCCTCGCTGGTGCTGGAAGCGCTCAAGAAGAGGATCGACCTGCTGGACAGCACGATCCTGCCCAAGGGCGTGAAGATCGTGCCTTACTACGACCGCTCCACGCTGATCGACAAGACCCTGCACACCGTGTTCGGCAACCTGGTCGAAGGCGCGCTGCTGGTGATGGCGGTGCTGTACCTGTTCCTGGCCAATGTGCGCGCCGCGGCCATCGTGGCGCTGGTGATCCCGCTGGCGCTGCTGTCCACCTTCATCGGCCTGACCTGGGTGGGCATTCCGGCCAACCTGCTGTCGCTCGGCGCGATGGACTTCGGCATCATCGTGGACGGCGCGGTGATCGTGGTGGAGAACATCTTCAAGCGGCTGGGCGAACTGAAGGAAGCCCAGATCAAGGACAGCCGCGCGCGCATGCACGCCATCCTGCAGGCTACCACCGAGGTGGGCCGCCCGACGGTGTTCTCGATGATCATCATCATTGCCGCGCACATCCCGATCTTTACGCTGCAGCGCCACGAGGGCAAGATTTTCGCCCCCATGGCCTATACCGTGACCGGCGCGCTGATCGGCTCGCTGATCATCTCGCTGACGCTGGTGCCGCTGCTGTGCCACCTGCTGCTCACCAAGAACATCGCGCACGAGGACAACTTCATGGTGCGCCACAGCAAGCGCATCTACGAGCCGATGCTGGCCTGGGCGCTGGACCACAAGCGCACGGTGGTAGGCATTGCCGTGGGTTTGCTGGTGGCGACGGTCGGCGTGGGCAAGTTCCTCGGCAGCGAATTCCTGCCCGAGCTGGACGAGGGTTCGATGTGGGTCAGCTTCGACCTGCCGGCGTCGGTATCGATCGACGAAGCGCGCGACCAGGCCCGCCGCCTGCGTGGCGTGATTCGCCAGACGCCCGAGGTCAACACCACCATCTCCAAGGTGGGCCGTCCCGACGACGGCACCGATCCCAAGCTGATCAACACCGTCGAGATCCTGGTCGATCTCAAGCATGACAAGCAATGGCGCGCGGGTTACGACAAGCGCAAGATCATCAACGAGATCAACCGCAACCTGCGCCAGCTGCCCGGCATCGAGCCTAACTTCTCGCAGCCGGTGCGCGACAACATCCTCGAGAGCATCTCGCAGATCAAGGGCCAGATCGTGATCAAGGTGCAGAGCGACAGCCTGCAGCAGAACAAGCAGGTGGCCGACCAGATCCTGGCCAACGTGCAGTCGGTCCAGGGTGTGATGCGCGCCTTTATCGACCGCGACGGCGAGCTGCCGCAGTACGTGCTGGAGTTCGACCGTGCCCAGGCCGCCCGCTATGGCATCAACGTGGCGGACGTGCAGGACCTGATGGAAACGGCGCTGGCCGGCAAGGCCGCCACCGAGCTGTGGGAGGGCGAGAAGCACTTCAGCGTGGCGGTGCGGCTCAAGCCGAGCGAGCGCGAGCTGCCCAACCTGCCGAACATCTTCATGCAGACGGCCGATGGCGCGCAGGTGCCGCTGTCGCAGCTGGTGCACTTCCGCGCGGCTTCCGGCGCGATGAACATCAGCCGCGAGAACGGCCAGCGCACCACCTCGATCGGCATCTTCATCCACGACCGCGACATGGGCAGCGTGGTGAAGGACATGCAGGCGCTGGTGGCCAGGAACGTCAAGGCCGACGACGTCAAGATCAGCTGGTCCGGCGAGTTCGAGAACCAGGAGCGCGCCATGGCGCGCCTGTCGATCGTGGTGCCGCTGTCGGTGCTGGTGATCTTCCTGCTGCTGTTCAACGCCTTCAAGTCGTTCAAGAGCGCCACCCTGATCATCTCGAACATCCCGTTCGCGCTGATCGGCGGCGTGTTCGCGCTGTTCCTCACCGGCATTCCGCTGTCGGTGTCGGCGGCGATCGGCTTTATCGCGCTGTTTGGCCAGGCCGTGCTCAACGGCGTGGTGATGGTGACCTACTTCAACCAGTTGCGCGACGAAGGCATGCCGGTGCGCCAGGCCGTGCTGACCGGTTCGATGGACCGCCTGCGCACGGTGCTGATGACCGCGCTGCTGGCCATGCTGGGCTTGTTCCCGATGGCGATTTCGCGCGCCATCGGCTCGGAAACCCAGCGCCCGCTCGCCATCGTCATCATCGGTGGCCTGATCACCGCCACCATGCTGACGCTGATCGTGCTGCCCACGCTGTACGAGTGGATGGTGGGGCGCAACTGGCCGGATGAAGAAAACGGCAATGGCGAGCAGAACCGCTTGTCGGATTCGCTGCCAGCCTGATGGTTGTTCTCCTCTCCCACTGGTGGGAGAGGAGATGCAGCCTTCGTCATTGCAAACGGTCTTGGTGCATCTTGCAGCTCGTTTTGTGCCACCGGTTTGCTCCTCGCTCCCGCGCGGCGGGTGAGGGGCGGGGGGAGAGGGCGGGCGCTTCAGATGCCGCCGCATGCTGGCCGCTTGTCGGCCAGGAGGAGCAGTTCGCGTCCCGGGAAGGCCGGCCTTGGGTTCAACGGGTACCTATCGAAAACTCCTCTTGAAGAGGTTGCGTATCGCAAGTATATTGGTTGCGAACCGCAACTTTGGCGAGCCCGTTATGGACATAGTCGATCTTCCATCCAAATCTCGTGACGACGTGATCCGCGAGTTACGCGAGTTCTCCCGGAAGCTGGTCCGTGAGCTTGGCTTCATGCGGACAACTCTGGCCGATAGCGACCTTGCGCCCTCGGCTGTTCACGCGATCATCGAAATCGGACTTGCGCCGGGGATCCAGGCTCGAGACCTGGCCGGCCTGTTGCGGCTGGATAAGTCCAACATGAGTCGGCAAATTGCCAAGCTGGAATCGATCGGGCTGCTGACCCGTCAGGCGGCGAGCGACGATGGACGATCGTATCAACTCTATTTGACTGACGCTGGTCAGAAACTCCGCAAAAAGATTGATCGATTTGCGACAGACCAGGTATCCAGCGCACTTCGACGGCTGGTTCCTGCCGACCAGCAAACGCTGGCTCGATCTCTTTCGCTGTATGCGGGCGCACTGGCGCAGGACAACGCCAGCAAGATGCCTCGGCTTGCGGATGGGCGGGACGAACAGATTCAGCAGGGCTATCAGCCTGGTTGCATTGGCGATGTTGCAAGCATGCATGCGCGTTTCTACTCGCGGACAGCCGGTTTCGGTGTCTTCTTCGAAAGGAAGGTCGCCACGGAATTCGCCGAATTTGCCCAGGCTTTGCCGTCGTCCGGCAAGGCGCTGTGGCTGTATATGGAAAACGGCAGGTCCCTGGCCTCGCTCGCGATCGACGGGAATGAGAATACCGGGGTCGCGCATCTGCGCTGGTTCATCGTGGATGAGTCGTTGCGCGGATCGGGCGTTGGAAGCCGGTTACTCCGCCATGCAATGGATTTTGTCGATGAGCGGTTCGGCGAGACCTATCTCTGGACCTTCAAAGGCCTCGACGCAGCGCGCCACCTGTACGAGGCGTCGGGCTTCCAGTTGACGGACGAAGCAGAGGGATCGCAGTGGGGAACGGCTGTTATCGAGCAACGGTTCAGCCGCCAATCCAACGAGGTGCGGTGACAGGTTTCTGGGTGTTGAGGCGGTCCATGTCCGCCTCGGATAGGATGTGGCCTCCGCGCGTTTGCCCGTGGCCGAATCAGGCGCTTGCGAGCGCGGCAAGGTGGCCGGCGAAATCACCGCCCGCGCTAGCCGCGTTCACATGATCGAAATAGCCGTACCAGCCGCTGGCCCCGATGCCCGCCAGCAAGGCGTCGCGTGCCTGCGCGCCGGGGCAGCGCCAGATGCCCAGGAAGCGATGCGCGCTGGCGTGGTCGATATCCGGTTCGGTCTCGCCCAGCGCCAGGACTTCAACCCCGAGGCTGGACAGGCCGCCCATGCCGCTCCTGATGCCTTCCAGGAACTGCTGTCGCTGTTGCGCCGGCAAGGCCAGCCAGGCCGGCTTGGGTGTGTAGAGTTCGATCAGGTAGTGGGGCATAGGGGGTTCCTTTCATCACAGGTTGCGCTGCGCGCGGTTGCAAATGCGGCGGGTTGCGGCGGCCGGTTCGTCCCGCTGCCAGCGCCGGCACAGTGCGCGAACCCAGTCGGGATTGTCCTTGGCTGCATCGTTGAGCCAGTTGGCCACCGAATCCTGCACATAGGCCGAGCTGTCGGCCTTCAGCGGTTCCAGCACCGGCAGGGCCTGCTGCGGATTCTGCTTCAGCGCCGTGATGTGCGCGCACCAGACGCCGCGCGGGCGCAGCGCCTCGCTGGCAAAGCGGCGCAGGCGCTCGGCGGGCGACGCGGTCCAGCCGGCAAGCAGCGCGATGCTGCTGTCGAGATCTTCCGCGAGGTACGGGCGGACAGCCATCCAGGCCCACTCGCGCACGCCGAAATGCGGGTCGTCGGCCAGCGGCCGGATGGCCGCGAGCCGCTGTGCCAGGCCCAGGCCCGGTTGCCTGCCGGCCATGAAGCAGGCCCAGCCGCGTACGGTATCCGACGGATGCCCCTGGCAACGTGCGATGCCTGCGGGGCCGAGCTGCGCGAGCAGGACGGCGCCGATGCCGGCCATGCGTTTGAGGATGCCTGACTGGCCGGCGGCTTCGACTTGACCGGCAGCCTCTGGCGTGAGGTCGGGAAACACGGCGCGCAGCAGCCTGGCCTGGTCCAGCGCCAGGCATTCCGCCAGCGTGGCGCTCTGCAGTTCGCCACGCTCCAGCGCATCCAGTACGTCGGGCGGAACAGCCTTGATGCGGCTGGCGCCCTTGCGCGTTGCGGGCAAGGTCATGCCGGATCTCCCAGCCCGCCGCCGCGCTTGGCCATGCCCGCCGAGACCTTGCGCAGCAGGGCGCCGAGCATGCTGCGTTCCTGCACGGACAAGTCACCGAACAGGCTGGCGATCCAGCGGCCGTGTTCGTCGAACACCTTGCTGGCGACTTGCTTGCCCTTGCGTGTCAGCCGGATGGTCAGGGCGCGCCGGTCGGTGGCATCGGCATGCCGTTCGATCAGCGCCTCGCGCTCCAGTCCGTCGAGCAGGCCGGTGACGGTGGCGCGCGTCACGCCAGCCTGCTGGGCGAGCGTATTGGGCGCCAGCCCGTCCTGGGCCGCGTCCAGCAGGAACAGCAGTACGAAACGTCCTTCGGACAGCCCGTGCGGCGCCAGCAGCGCGGCGCAGTCGCGGTCGATCGCCGACGCCAGCGACAGCGCCTGGAAGCACAGCCGGATGCTGTCCAGATCGGGCAGTTTGCGTCGTTCGGCTTCATTCAGCAGGGCGAGGTACTTCTGTTCGAGAGCATTCATGGTGCCGCCATATTATATGGCGGCTAATCAATTGGCAAGATGAAAGTGGGCGGATGTTGCCGGCGCTAGCGCGTCATGGATCAAGCGGAAGGTTGCACAAGCCATCCCGGCATCCGGTCGGCCAGCAGCACCAGGCATGCGCCAATCACGGTCGCCGCGACGCGGTCCTCCAGCATCGCGCCGTCGGCCGGCCGGCTCGCCTCCATGATCAGGACCATCAGCGGGGTCATCACTACCGAGTAGGCGAGGTAGTTCCTCGCGCGCAGCAGGGGCCGCAAGCCCGCGAGCCATCCCGCATTGATCGCCACGACCCAGAGCGGCAGCCGATAGCCCAGCAACAAGGCCGCGCCGAGCACGCCCAGCACGGTGCCCGCCACGCGCTGCGTAGTCTTGATCGAGAAGACCTCGGGCTGACGCTGGATCAGGATCGCCACCGTCAGCGCGGTCCATTCGAAGTGGTGGCCGGGGAACAGCCAGCGCAAGAGGCTGGCGCCACCAAGGGCGAACACCAGCCTTGCCGTGTACTGCCATCCGGACAGCGTTGTCAGTGTGCGCTTCCATCGCCTGAAGCGCTGCGCCGCAGTGGCCGCCGGCACGGGCGCCGCCTGCTCCATGGGCGCGCCAGGTTGCCGCCGCGCCCGCGCCCAGGGCCCGGCGAGCATCAGCAGCAGGCATGTCCACAGCGCGCCGGCTAGCGTCAACAGCAGGAAGCCGGCCCGGTGCGGTGCGTTGCCGGCCACGCCGGCGGCCATGATCAGCAACAGCACGAAGCGCGTGGTGGCGACGGCCACCGGGCGGCTATACCCGCTGATGATTGCCGCCGTGCCGGCCAGCAGGATGACGATGGCATCGGTCAGGGCGCCATGGCCGGCCACCATGGATGCGACGGATGCCGCTGCGGCGAGCGGGGCAAGCTGGGCGGCGAGATCCAGGGCATGGGAGCCGGCGTCATGGGCGGGCTCGCCCCTGGCGCCTGCGCCAATGGCAAGGCTGCCCAGCGCAGCGGCCAGGCCAAGGGAAAGATGTCCCATTGCGCCCGCCAACAGCAACGGTACGGCCATGCCAAATGCCGCGGCCAGCATGTCGCCGGGATGGACCTGCGTGTCCGCGGACCAGTGCAAGGCCTTGGCCAGATGTGTTTTTTCGCTCAATCTCCGCCTCCGTGATTTTGTGGTCCCGGTGTTGCAGGCTGCCAGGCAACTGCGAGGCAACTGCCCGGGCGCGTCACTCGTCCGCCCTGTGCGCCATGAAATCCCGCGGCGCTTTTCCCAGCGCGCGGCGGAACATGGTGGAGAAGGCACCGGCGTTGGCGTAGCCGGTTTCCGCCGCCACATGCGCCAGCGGCCTGCCGCGGTTCATCAGGTCGACTGCGTGGGCCAGCCGCAGTTGCTGGCGCCAGGCGGCGAAGCTGGTGCGCAGTTCGGTGCGGAACAGCCGCGCCAGGGTACGCTCGCTTGCGCCCGTGCGCTCGGCCCATTGCGCCAGGCTCAAGGCCGAGCCGGGCTCTTCCATCAGCGCATCGCACAGCGCCTTGAGGCGGCGGTCGGTGGGCAGGGCCAGTCCCGGCCAGAGCGTGGGCGCTGCCCGCAATTCCTCGAGCAGCAGGGCGGCGCTCAACTGGCGGTGGCGCGGGGACAGCGGGACGGAATCGGCCAGGGCCACCATC
Organism: Cupriavidus sp. 96C5-1; assembly: GCF_057798855.1. Taxonomy (NCBI): domain Bacteria; kingdom Pseudomonadati; phylum Pseudomonadota; class Betaproteobacteria; order Burkholderiales; family Burkholderiaceae; genus Cupriavidus; species Cupriavidus sp. 96C5-1. The sequence goes on from NZ_JBYOJU010000054.1 coordinate 15,274, forward strand.
AGATGGCGCATCAGCGCCGACACTTCCAGTACCGAGCACGTTGTGAGCGGCAAGGGCGACGCAGCCGGCAATACATAGCAGGCGTGGAGCGCTGTCTCGCCCAGCGTGACCACTTCGTGCTCCACCTCCGGCGGAATCCAAACCGCCCGCATGGTCGGCACCACCCACGTGGTACCCGCCGCGGTCACGCGCATGCTGCCGCGCAGCGGGAAGGATATCTGTCCCCACGTATGCCGGTGCCGGCGAATGATCGCGTTGGGCGGCGGCAGGCGCAGGTGCACGATGACCGGTTGTTCGGCCGTGGGCTGCGTCAGCGGCACGGGCTGGTAAGTGGTGCGTGGCATCTGGCGGGTTCCGGCTTGCGGCGTGACGGCGTGACGGCGTGACGTGAGAGTGTGGCTGGAATTCGTAAGAAATTGCCCGAGAAGTGTAACCCGGCCAGATCGCACGGACCTACGATGGCGCTTTTCGCAAGGCATCAACGGAGCCCCCCAATGCGCAATTCCAGCCAGCCCGGCCTGTCCCCACCCGCCGCTTCCATCGCGTCCGCCGTATCCGCTTGCGCCACCGTGCCTCCCGTGCCAAAGCCGGCCGCGCCCGCTGCGGGCAAACTGTCGGATAGCGCGCGCGCCGGTGCCGTCGTTGCATTATGCGTGGCGGTGGTGTGGCTGGCGGGACGGGCCACCGGTGCGCCGGATGCGCTGGTGCTGGCGGCGGCGCTGGTGTTGTCCACCGTCTGCTGCTGGGCGCTTGGCGTGCTGCCGGAACCCGCCACCACCCTGCTGTTTTTCCTGTGCGCCGTGCTGCTGCATGTGGCGCCGCCATCGGTGGTGTTCTCCGGCTTTGCCTCCACCGCGTGGTGGCTGATGTTCGGCGGCGCGGTGACCGGCCTGGCGTTGCGCCAGACCGGCCTGGCGCAGCGGCTGGCCGCGATCATCTTTCGCGGCCGGACGGGCAACTACCGCCAGGTGATCGCTACCGTGGCGCTCAGCGCGGTCGGCCTGGCGTTCCTGATGCCGTCGACCACGGGGCGCGTCATGCTGCTGATGCCGATCGTGCTGGCCCTGGCCGATCGCCTTGGCTTCGCGCCCGGCTCCAACGGCCGCATCGGCATGGTGCTGACGGTGGCCGCGGCCAGCTATATGCCGCCCACCGCCATCCTGCCGGCCAATATCCCGAATAGCGTGCTGCTCGGCGCGGCGAACTCGGTGTACGGCATCAATCTCAGCTATGGCAGCTACCTGATGCTGCATTTCCCCATCCTTGGCGTGCTGAAGACTGTGGTGCTGGTCTGGCTGGTGTGCAGGATGTTTCCCGAGCATGGGCCGCTCGCCGCCTTGCCCCGGCAGGACACGGCCGCGCCGGGCCGCCAGGAGAAGACGCTGGCCATCATCCTGGCGCTTGCCGTGGCCGGGTTTGCCACCGATACCCTGCACGGCATCTCGCCCGCATGGATCTCGCTGGCGGCCTGCATCGTCTGCCTGCTGCCGGGTGTAGGGCTGGTCTCCGCGCGCATGCTGGCCGAGCAGGTGCATCTCACGCCCCTGCTCTATGTGGCGGGCTTCCTCGGCCTGGGCGCGGTGGTGGAATCGACGGGCCTGGGGACCGCCATCAGCGCGGCGCTGCTGCGCTGGCTGCCGCTCGCGCCGGGACATACCGCCGCCAACGTGGCCGCGCTGGGCGCGGTCGGGGCCAGCCTCGGGCTGATGACCACGCTGCCCGGCCTGCCCGCCGTGCTGACGCCCCTGGCCCGGGAACTGTCGCAGGCCACCGGCTTGTCCCTGGAGGCCGTGCTGATGCTGCAGGTGCCGGTGTTTTCCACGGTGTTTTTCCCATATCAGTCGCCGCCCATCGTCATCGCCATGCAACTTGGCGGGGTTGGGCTGCGCGAGGGCACGCGGCTGTGCCTGGCGCTGGCGGCGCTGACCTTGCTCGTGCTGCTGCCGCTGGACTACTTCTGGTGGCGCCTGCTGGGCTATCTGCCCTGAATCGATGCCGCGCCGGCAAGCTTGCGCTATCTGAGGCATGATCTCGGCCTTCGGCCTCTGGTTAACCCGAGGTCCATCGTACGGAAAGCCATCATGACAACAAGAGCGGAATGCACGCTCCGCGCGCAAACGGCCCCCGTGGGCGGCACGAACTGGATGACACTGCTGCTGGCCACTGCCTGCGGCCTGATCGTGGCCAACCTGTATTACGCGCAGCCGCTGATCGGCCCGATCGGTCATGCGCTGGGCCTGTCGCCACAGGCCGCCGGCCTGATCGTCACGCTGATCCAGGCCGGCTATGGCCTGGGCCTGCTGCTGATCGTGCCGCTGGGCGACGTCATCGAGAACCGCCGGCTGATCTGCACCTTGCTGGCCGCGAGCGCGCTGGCGCTGGTGGCCGCGGCGCTGGCCGGGCAGGCCGGGGTGTTCCTGATGGCGGCGGCGTGCATCGGCCTGAGTTCAGTGGCCGCCCAGGTGCTGGTGCCCTTTGCCGCGCACCTGGCACCGGAGCACGCACGAGGCCGCGTGGTGGGCAATGTGATGAGCGGCCTGATGCTGGGCATCATGCTGGCGCGGCCGGTGGCCAGCCTGGTCACCGACCTGTGGGGCTGGCATGCCATTTTCGCCGGCTCGGCGGCGGGCATGGCTTTGCTGAGCGCGGTCCTGGCGCGTTTGCTGCCGGAACGCCGCCCATCGCCGGCCGTCCGCTATCGCGCCTTGCTGGCGTCGATGTGGCAATTGCTGGGCGCGCAGCCGGTGCTGCGGCGGCGCGCGGCCTACCAGGCTTGCATGTTTGGCGCCTTCAGCCTGTTCTGGACCACGGTGCCCTTGTGGCTGGCGGGCCCCGGGTTTGGCCTGAGCCAGAAAGGCATCGCCTTGTTCGCGCTGGCCGGCGTGGCCGGCGCGGTGGCTGCGCCCATCGCCGGACGGGTGGCCGATCGCGGGCACGGCCGGCGCATGACCGCATTGGCCATGCTGCTGGCGGCTGGTTCGTTCCTGTTGGGGCTGGTGGGCACGCCGGGCACGCCGTTGGCACTGGCGGCACTGACCCTCGCCGCCATCGTGCTGGATTTTGGCGTGGCGGCCAACCTGGTGGTAGGGCAGCGCGCCATCTTTGCGCTCGGTGCGCAATATCGCAGCAGGCTGAACGGTCTTTTCATGGCGGTCTTCTTTACGGGCGGTGCCATTGCCTCGGCCGTGGGTGCGTGGGCTTTTGCCCAGGGCGGCTGGCGCCTCACCAGCGCGATCGGTCTTGGCCTGCCGGTGCTGGCTGGCCTTTACTTCGCCACCGAGCGCGGTCCGGCGGGTGCGCCGCGGCATTGAATGACGGATTGCCCGGTCTCCAGGGGCGCGGCTAAAGGCCGCGCCGGGGAGACCGTCTTCGTCATTTCCTGGTCATCCTTGAGGGCATGAGCCGGCATCAGCCGGCTTTTTTTTCGCTTCCGATCCAAATGACTGCTTTCAATATCAACTGGAAGTATTACTATTCGTTACGAAATATTACGAGGCGGATACAATTTGTGCGCGGGCGATGCCAGGCAGCAGGGCGCGCTCGCGATGTTTCGGTCAGGTTGAATTGCTTGCCAGCCCCACCTGGCGGGCGTGGCGGTTTGGATTTTGGCGCAGCGCAATACAAGACCGGGTACCGGCTTTGCTGCAATGGAAACAGGGGAGCATTTAGTCGTGCAGGGACCAGTATCGAGCCTTCAATGGTTGTCGGGCATCAGCGGCAGGGGATTCTTCCAGGATATCGGGCCGCTTTTCTATTTTCGCTACCTGGCGACGCTCGCCGCGTTGTCGTCGTTCTGCCACCCGCCGGGCGGCAAGAGATGGTGGTTGAGGCGCATCAAGCTGATCTGCCTCTCGGCGTTTCGCTATGCCTCGGTGCGCAACTGGCTGCAGGCCGTCGATTCCTGCGCCTTGATGCAGCGCGTGGTTACGGCAAAGCCAGCGCTGCTGGAGCGCCCATATCGTCCGCTCGGCGCATCGGGGCTGAGCTTCCGCGAACGCGTCCGTACCGTGCTTGACCACTACCGCACCCTGGTTGCGCTGGTTCCGCCGGCGCTCGGCGAGCGGATCTACCTGGACGGCGGGCTCGAATGCGCCATGGGAGAGGGGCGTTATACGCTGCGCCTGGGCGATTCCGGGCCGAATCCCAGGGAGGGCGAACTGGCTTTCTACTGGCGGGACACGGCCAGCGGCGTCTGCCTGAGCCAGCTCAGCTTCTATCTGGCGCAAGGCAAGGGCGGCCCCGAGATATTCGTGGGCGGTCTGCAGGGACCCATGGGCGAGAACAGCCGCGACCTGATCCGGGAATCCACCAAGGCATGCGATGGCCTGCGCCCCAAGGATGCGGTCATGGAAGCCTTGCTTGGTTTCGCCGCCATCCTCGGCGCGCGGCGCATCGTTGGTGTTTCCAGACGCAACCACGTCGGCCGTCAGCGCAACACGCCGCGCGAGATCCGCAGTGACTATGACGGGTTCTGGATGGAGTGCGCCGGCGTTCCCCTGGCTTGCGGCAACGTCGAGATGCCGGTCAACCAGCCGCGCCGGGACGCGATGGAACTGCCTTCCAAGAAGCGCGCGGCATACCGGCGCAAGCTGGCACAGGTAGACGCCATTCACGCGGCGGTGCATGACTGGCTGGCCGTGCCGGCCGGGGCCCGGGCCGTGGCGCCGGCGCCCGTGCTGGCCCGGATCGCGCCGCGCGTCAGCCGGGAGCCGCTGGCGGCCTGAGCATCGGCCAGTTCGCGAACCTGCCGCATCGGCCGAAGCCGACCGGATGTGCCAAAGCCGTTTGAAAAGCCCGACGGTTGTCACTTCCTCTCCCCTGGTCGGCAGCAGGCCGGGGAGAGGGGTGGTCTGGCTAGGAGCCACTGCCAGCGAAGCCGACAGTTCTGAGTTTGACTTTGACGTTAAGCCGTTGGCGTATTAGCCATTCCCCCAACACCCCCTCACCCCATCATCGCCCGCGGCAACTGCCTCCCCACCCAATCCCTCTCCTGCTCATAAGCCCACGCCAACTGCAACACCGATATATCGTCGCGCGGCCGCCCGATCAGTTGCATGCCCATCGGCAAGCCCTGCGGCCCGAATCCCACCGGCACGCTGATGACCGGGCAGCCTGACAGGGTCCACGGAAAAACCACTTCCATCCAGCGATGGTAGGTGTCCATGTCGCGCCCGGCGATCTGTTTTGGCCATGGCTGGTTCACGTCGAAGGGAAACACCTGCGCGGTCGGTACGGCGATGTAATCGAAATCCTTGAACACGCCGAGCAAGGCCTGGTACCAGGCGCTGCGCTCCATGCTGGCGGCATAGATATCGCCGGCGTTGAGCTTGAGCATGCCCTCGATCTCCCAGATCGCGTCGGTCTTGAGCAGCGCGCGTTTTGCGGGGTCCTGGTAGAAGGCCAGCATCCCGTTGCCCACCAGGAAATGGCGGTGCACCAGCCAGGTCTTCCACAGCCGCTCCGGCGAGAACGGCGGCTTGATGGCTTCCACGCCCACGCCAAACGCCGGGAAGGCCTTGAGCGCATCCTCGCATAGCGGCAGGATGCCGGGCTCCATCGGCAGGTAGCCGTCCCAGTTGCCCAGCCAGGCGACGCGCTTGCCCTTGAGATCCGTCTTGAGCGTATCGGCCACATTGGCCGGCGTCAGCCTGGCCAGCACCGGGTCTTGCGCCAGCGACTGCGGCGTGCGCGCATCCGGCCCGGCTTGCGTGGCCAGCAGCAGTGCCACGTCGGCCACGGTACGCGCCATCGGCCCTTCGTAGCCCAGCTGCTGGATAAAGACTTCGGGCGCCGGCCCGTAGGGCACGCGCCCCGCGGACGGCCGCATGCCGTAGACATTGCAGAAGCCGGCCGGGTTGCGCAGCGAGCCGCCGAAATCGCTGCCGTCCGCCACCGGCAGCATGCGCAGGGACAGCGCCGCGGCCGCGCCGCCGCTGCTACCGCCCACGGTGCGCCCGGCGTCGTAAGGGTTGCGGGTGGCGCCGTAGACCGGGTTGAAGGTCTGCGAGCCCAGGCCAAATTCCGGCGTATTGGTTTTGCCGATGAGCACCGCGCCGGCCGCCCGCGCGCGCTCCACCACGATGGCGTCCACCGTTGGCACGTTGTCGCGGAAGATCGGCGAGCCGAAGGTGGTGCGGATGCCGCGCGTCAGCGCCAGGTCCTTGGGTGCCTGCGGCATGCCATGCATCCAGCCGGCTGTGCGCCCCGCGGCCAGCGCCTGGTCGCAGGCGGCGGCTTCCTGCAACAGCACCTCGCGCTCGCGCATCGCCACGATGGCGTTGGCGCCGGGATTGATCCGCTCGATATGGTCCAGGTAGGCCGTCATCACCTCGCGGCTGGAGAGCCGGCGCGCGTGGATCTCGCGTGAGAGTTGCCATGCCGGCATCATCACGATGGGGTTGGGACCGCTTGCGGAGGTCGAGGCGCCGGCTGTGCCGGCCGGGGAGCCGCCAGGGCCGGGCGAGCCCGCCGCGCTGGCGTCCGTGGCAGCCGCGCCGGCGGCCATGCCGGCCAGGGTGGCGCCGGCCAGGCGGCCCAGCACGTCGCGCCGCGAGCGCTGCTCCGGCGCCGCCGTGCCGCGGTCATGCCCGCTATCGTGGGTGCCAAAGGGATTCATCGTCTCTTTCCTCATTTCCTCACCCCTTGCTGTTCGGGTCGGTTGTTTTTTAGCCGCGCTTGCGTGCCGGCATCAGTCTGTCACATCGGAGCGGCGCCCGGGCGAGGCATAGGGCAGGCCGCCGGCGCCAGTGCCAAGAATGGCCGCGCGGTGCGCGCTGACGTCGTCGAGCGGCTGGCTGCGGTAGCTGGCCACTTCTTCCGCGCTGAAGGGCTTCAGATCGCTGCGCCCCGAGAGCGCGGGCAGCAGCCAGTTCATCAGCCCGGCGATCTCGCTGTTGCTCAGCGCGGAGGCGGAGGTGCCCGGCACCTGGATCAGGAAGGCGCGCCCGGCCGGCGTGGCAAGCAGGAGCGGCGCGGTCTCGCGCATGTCCGGAATGCCGGCAGAGGGCTTGCCGCGGCCATCGGGCTGGTGGCAGCCGGAGCAGTGCAGCAGGTAGGTGTCGCGCGCATGGCGCAGATCGGCCTGCGCGTTCGCAGCCAGCGATGGCGTCAGGCCAGCGCTGGCCAGCACCATGGCGCCGACGGCGCCGAGTGCCCGCTGCGCTGCCGTCCGCTTGAGGCGTGCTTGCGGCGAGCCCATGTTATTGCCCCGCCTCGCGCAGCTTGCGCACCGCGCCCGGGGTCTTGCGCTCGGCGCGGGCGCCGGCCAGCGTGGCGGTGCTGACGGCCTGTTCGGGCACGCCGTTGCTCGCGGCCAGCCAGGACAGCACCGCGGCGAGCGATTCGTCGGGCAGCGTGGCAAAGCTGGGCATGATCCCGTTGAACGACTGCCCCTGCGACTGGATCGGGCCGGCCAGGCCATGCGTCAGCACATTGGCCAGATAGGCCTGGCCCGCCGGCGAGGCCAGCCGCTCGCGCAGCGCGCCGGCCAGCGGGGGGGCCACGCCGGCGATGCCCGACGCATCGGCATTGTGGCAGGCGGCGCAATGCGTGCCGAACAAGGCCTTGCCCTGTTCGGCAAGCGGGTCGGCCCGGGCCGCGCCGGTGCTCGCCGCGCAAGCCAGGCCCAGCGCAAGCAGGCGGGCAAGCCGTGCGGCGAGGGGCCGCGGGAACCAGAAGGGCCGCTTCATTCCTGGACTCCGAGGATGATCGAGGTGGTGCAATGGAACATGGTGCTGTCGTTGCTCATGCACCAGTTGACATCGTTGTGCACGCCCAGCCGGTAACCCGGCCGCTCGCGCTCGTTGGTGTTGCATTCGCAGCGCCCGCAGGTGGTCTTGCCGCAGCAATCGTTGTAGCTGACCATGTAGTCCTTGCCGTCAGCCGGGTTGCGGCAGGTGCCCACCCACGACACGCGCGAGGGCTCGGTGCCGGGCGGGCAGGTGGTGGAGCTGCCGCCGCAGCACGAGCACAGGAAGCCGTCCACCGCGCAGTATTTCCAGTAGTCGCAGGCAGTTTCGTCCTGCGCCTGCGGCCCGCCGGCTTTGGCCATCTTGCCGCCATGGGCGCCGGCCGCGTGCGCGCTGCGATCGAACGGTAGCACCGGCAGCGCCATCGTGCCCACCATCGCCTTGCCGAGCGTGGCCAGCATGCTGCGCCGGCCGGTGCGCTGTGCCGCGCGCCGCGTCTGGTGTTCGAAGAATCGGTCAAGCCACATCTTGCTTCTCCCTTGCCTGTGCTTTATCCACCATGCGTTATTTGTGATGAGTTGCGCGGCATTCAGGCGCGCGTTTCCAGGAACTGCTGTACCGAGGCCACATCCAGGTCCATGGCGGTGAACAGGCTTTCCAGTTGCTCGCGGGAGTTCACCAGCCCCTTGGCGCGCAGCGTGCCGTGCTCGTCCATCAGCACGCCGTACGGCAGCTTGCCGATGTGCAGATGCCTGCCAAGCTCGGGCGAGAGCACGTAGGGAAAAGCCGCCAGCCCGGCCTGGCGCAGGAAGGCCAGGTGCTCCGGCTGCTCGCCGTCCGAGGCCAGCACCACGCGCAGCCAGCCTGCCTCGCTCGCCTGCATGGACTTGAGCACGGGCAGCAGTTTCTTGCAGACCGGGCAGGTGGGCGAGAGGAAGAACAGCAGCGTGCTGCGCGCGTGCGCACCGCCCACCGTCACCGGCGTGCCGCGCACGTCCTGCAGCGCGAAGGGCGGCAGCGTCTCGCCCACGCGCGGGCCGGCATCGATCACCAGCGCGCCCATCGGCGCTACCCGTTCAAACAGGATGCCGACCTGGCGGGCCAGCGCGTAGAAGCCGAACAGCAGCGCCAGTACGGCAATCCACAGCACGATATTGGCAATCACAAGAGCAGTCATGGGGATCTCACGAAAGGGTGGGACGGGTGGAGCGAGTGGAATGGGCGGCACCGGTGCGGCGCATGGCGCGGTCGGCATTGACCAGCAATTGCGTGGCGCCTAGCCAGAGCAGCAGCAGCGCCAGCGCGCAAAAGCCCGCGGCCAGGGTGTCGAGCATGGCGAAGGGCCGCGGCGCAGCGTCCGCCGCCAGCCCGGCCGCGGTTGCCGCGGCCAGCGCCAGCACCGCCAGCAGGCCGAGGTTGCGCACCAGCAGCCCCGGCGAAAGCCGCAGGCTGTCGGCGTCGCTGCCGCAACCGCAGCGGATGTCGCGGCGCCCCTTCAGCAGGCTGATGCCCACCGCGCCGCTGGCGATCGCCACCACCGACGCCGCCAGCAGTGCCGAGCCCGGATGCAGCGGCGCCGCCATCAATGCGGCCACGCTGGCCGCCTCGGCGCCCGCGTATGCCAGCGCCACCCGGCGCGACCATGCCTGCGGCACCAGCCGGTAGGCGCTCACCGCGCCCCAGAAACCGGCGAAGTCACGTAGCTTGGGCCACAGCGAATGCGCCAGCACCAGCGCGGCGGCGGCCGAACAGGCGGCCACCACGACCGGGTCGCGCAGGATGCTGGAGATCATCCCGGCGGCGCTCATTGATGCAGCTCCAGTTGCACCGCGTTTTCCGCCACCTGGTCGAGGCGGGCCACCGGCTTCAGGCCATGGGCCGGGTCCAGTGAGACTACGCCCGCCCTGGCGGCATCCAGCGCATAGAGCATGGGCTGCTGGCCCTGCGTGATGGCGAGGGCCAGCGCGTTCTGGCCGGGCGCGCGGGCGATGCGCTTGCGCTGCGCCAGGTCGACGGTCCAGATCTCGGCGGCGGGCGACTTGTGCGATCCCTCCTTGCTGCGCGGATGCATGCCCAGGTAAAGCCGGCCGCTGGCCGCATGCAGCGCGAACAGCTGGTAGCCGCCGGGCTTCCAGCCTCCCTTGCGGTCCGCCGCACCGAGCACGGACCAGGACGGGGCGAACGCCGGTGTCTCGCTCGACAGGTCGGCGCCATAGACATTGCCGTTGAAGGAAACGAAATACAGGGTGTTGCCGACGCGCTCGCTGTGCAGGAAGACCGGATCGGTATCGGGATCGAACATGCGCGCGCTGCGCTTCTGTGCGCTGGGCTGCCCGGCGGCGTCATGCGTCACCGTCAGCAGCGTGCCGTCGCTGCACAGGGTGCGAAAGCGCTGGCTGGACGCCTCCGTGGCGAACACGCCCCAGCAGCCCGGGGTCTGCGCTTCGGCCACGAACTTGCCCGCCTGCAGGTCGACGATGCTTACCGAAGTGGCGGGTGTCGCGTTCTGCACATAGAGGAAATGCCCGTCGGCGGATACGGTGGCGATGCCGCGGTAGTTCAGCGATTGCGCATGCCGGGGCGGGATCACGATCTCGCTGCGGTATGCCAGCGTGGCGGTGTCGTACAGGCTGACCACATCGGTGCGCTCGCCGCGCGCCAGCCTCGAATAGAACGTAGAGATCACATACAGCGTGCGCTTGTCCGGCGACAGCACGCTCTGTCCGCCGAATGCGGTGGGCACCAGCCCCAGATAGCGCATGTGCTTGCCGTCCACCACATGCAGGCGCCCGTCCACCATGTGCTTGAACGCCACATCGGCGATGTAGAGCCGGTTTTCATCGGCGGGCGCCAGCGGCTGCACGGACAGCGTTTCGGGCTGTAGGTCGGCGGCGTTGGCGGGATATGGGAGCAAGGCGAGGGTGCCTGACAGCACGCCGATCGCCGCCGCCATGATCCCGCGCTTGCTGCGCGTGCCCGTTGCCCCGCGCGCTATGGCCCTGGTGCTTGCCTGGTTCACTTGCTGGCTCCTTTTCCCTTTTGCACGCTGCGTTACGGTTGCGTGCTTTACGCTGGGGCCAGTCTAAGAAAGCAGGTGGGGTGGGCGTTATCCGGAATCGGCAAGCCGGGCACCGGGACATTCACCAATGCCTGCGCAGGCAGGTATCCACGGGCCACACTCGGGACGATCTCCGTATGGCGGAAACCGGTGCATGGCGCTGGCATGCCGCGCCCGGGGCCGGTGCGTGCCCTGCGGCTCCCGCCGGCAGCGGCCCCGTGTTTGTGCACGTTACGGCGTGTCTGCGGCAAGCTTTGACGGAACGGCGTATCCGTTTTCGGAAACGGCGCAGAATGGACGGCGAAGATAGGGTGAGCGGGCGTGGCGGCCATCCCGTTGGGGAAAACGGGAGCAGCCCGGATCGGGCCTGCCACGGCCTCCGGGTTTGGCCAGCCGTGCCGGTGCCAGGGGCGCGCAGGGCGGGCTTGCGCCGCCGCCGTGCTACGATCCGCGCCTATTACGGAGAATGAAGATGTTTACTTGCCAGAACCAATCGTGCCAGACGCGTTGGGATCCCAAGGATGTGACCGTCAAGGATGAAGGCCAGGGCCCGCTGTTCCGCTGCCCGGTGTGCAATTCCCGCAACCCGGTTGTGCCCCAGCGCAAGCCGGACGGCAGCATCGTCTACAAGCAGCGCACCAGGTAAGGCTGAGGCGGCCTCCACGGCTCCCTGCGGCCTTGCCGCTCTCCAGGCTCTCCAGGCCCTGCAGCCCGACGTGCCTGCCAAGCCTGCCTGGCAGGGCCGGCTGGCAGCGCCCGCCGCCGGCAGGCTTCAGCCGCCGGCCCGCTTTACGGTCATGCCACGCTGCCGGAGTTTCTCCATCACCGTGTCGCAGTGATCGCCCTGGATCTCGATCACGCCGTCCTTGACCGTGCCGCCTGACCCGCAGGCGGTCTTCAGTTCCTTGCCCAGCTGCGCGAGCGCCAGCGGCTCCAGCGACACGCCCCGCACCAGCGTCACGCCTTTGCCCTTGCGGCCCTTGGTCTCCCGCGAAACCCGGACAATGCCGTCGCCCTGTGCGGCCGCCGTGGCCTTGCCGCACGTGCAGGCCGCTACCGCGTTGCCGCAGCCGGGGCACATGCGGCCTTGTTCGGTGGAATAGACCAGCGAGCTGGCGGATTTCGGGCGGTGCATGGCGGGGTTCCTGGTGATGCCTGGGGCAGGCAGCGTACGACAAGCGCGGACGCCCCGCAAGGGGGCGGCGCCGTTTGCGGGGGCCATGCCGGCCTTGCCGGAAACGCCTTCTTCTTCTTTAATGACTCGAGCGTGCCGGGCCATCCGGCCCGCCCTGTGCCCTATGGCGGGAAGCGCACCGCAGGCGGACCACGCTCACAGACAAATCAGCGCAAAAATGTGCAATACCGCCGCTGGCCGATATCGTATTTTCCGTATGCGCCCCATGCCTCTCGCTGTCGAGGGGCGCATGGCCGCGAGACGAGCGCGCATGTTCTTCGGAGAGGCATTCGCAAGCCGTCAAGCAGGGCCGAAAATCGTGCGCGGAACGGGCCAGCCCCGCCCGCACGGACCACGTCACCACCCCTATCAATCCGGCACGCCCCCTTATCGACGCAGGAGATCACCATGACGAACCCCAAGCTCGAAGTCCTGACCCCGCAGAACAGCCAGTTGATCTTTATCGACCACCAGCCGCAGATGGCATTCGGCGTACAGTCCATGGACCGCCAGGCGCTGAAGAACAATACCGTCGGGCTGGCCAAGGCCGCGAAGATCTTCAACATTCCCACGACCATCACCACGGTCGAGACCGAGTCCTTTTCCGGCTTCACCTATCCTGAGCTGCTGGATGTCTTCCCGGGCCAGAAGCTGCTGGAGCGCTCGTCGATGAACTCCTGGGACGACCAGAAGGTGCGTGACGCGCTGGCCGCCAACGGTCGCAAGAAGGTGGTGGTCTCCGGCCTGTGGACCGAGGTGTGCAACAACAGCTTCGCGCTGTGCGCGATGGCCGAGGGCGGCTATGAAATCTACATGGTGGCCGACGCCTCGGGCGGCACCTCCAAGGAAGCGCACGACTACGCCATGCAGCGCATGATCCAGGCCGGCGTGGTACCCGTGACCTGGCAGCAGGTGCTGCTCGAATGGCAACGCGACTGGGCGCACCGCGACACCTATGACGCCGTGATGGCACTGGTCAAGGAACATTCGGGCGCGTACGGCATGGGCGTCGACTATGCCTACACCATGGTGCACAAGGCCGCCCAGCGCACCGGCACGCCGCATGAGGCCCTGAAACCCGTTCCCGCGCGGTAAGGCACGCCGGGACGCTGGCGCAACGTTCTCGCCCACGCCGGAACTCGACTGCACCGGCGACCTGAAGACGATCGATGTGCCCACGCTCATCGCTGCGTGGCGACGACGGCCAGATCGTGCCGATCGACGCCGCGGGGCGGCTCAGCGCCAGGATCGTCAGGCAGGCGACGCTGAAAGCCCGTCCGGGCGCATCGCATGACATGTGTGCGGTGAATGCCGGCCAGGTCGACGCGGAGCTGCTCGCCTTCCTTTCGGCCTGACGCAGCCGGCGGCATTGTTCGCTTTTTTTCCTGTGCCGCCGCGCAGCGCGTGGCGGCCGCCAGCAGGAGTTTCGCCATGAATCCGTCTTCCACGCCTGACCTTGTTCTCGTCAACGGCAAGTTCGCCACGCTCGATCGCGCCAACCCGGATGCCGAAGCGGTTGCCATCCGCGACGGCAAATTCGCCGGCGTCGGCAGCACGCAGGAAATGATGCAGTTGGCCAGGCCACAGACCAAGGTTGTCGACCTGCAGGGCAGGCGCGTCATTCCGGGCCTGATCGACAGCCATATGCACATCATCCGTGGCGGCCTGAACTACAACATGGAACTGCGCTGGGACGGCGTGCGCTCGCTGGCCGACGCCATGCGCATGCTCAAGGCGCAGGTCGGCCGCACGCCAGCGCCGCAGTGGGTTCGCGTGGTCGGTGGCTTTACCGAGCACCAGTTCGCGGAAAAGCGGCTGCCGACGATCGAGGAACTCAATGCGGCGGCGCCCGACACGCCGGTATTCATCCTGCACCTGTATGACCGCGCCATCCTGAACGGCGCGGCATTGCGCGCCGTCGGCTACACCAAGGACACGCCGAATCCCCCGGGTGGAGAAATCGTCCACGATGCCTACGGCAACCCCACCGGGCTGCTGCTGGCCAAGCCTAACGCCACCATCCTTTATGCGACGCTGGCCAAGGGGCCCAAGCTTCCCCCGGAATACCAGAAAAACTCCACGCGGCACTTCATGCGCGAAGTGAATCGCCTGGGCATCACCGGCGTCATCGATGCCGGTGGCGGCTACCAGAACTACCCCGAGGACTACCACATCATCGAGGAACTGCATCGGGAGGGCCAGCTGACGGTGCGCCTGGCCTATAACCTGTTCACGCAGAAGCCCAAGGACGAACTCAGCGACTTCAAGAACTGGGCAGGGCAGGTGAAGCCGGGCCAGGGCGACGACCTGTACCGGCACAACGGCGCTGGCGAGATGCTGGTGTACAGCGCGGCCGATTTCGAGGACTTCCGCGTGGAGCGGCCCGACATGCCACCGTCAATGGAGGGCGATCTGGAGCCGGTGATCCGGCTGCTGGCGGAAAACCGCTGGCCCTGGCGGCTGCACGCCACCTATAACGAAACCATCTCGCGCGCGCTCGACGTCTATGAAAAGGTGGCGAAGGACGTGCCCTTCGATGGCCTGCACTGGTTTTTCGATCATGCGGAGACCATCACCGACCGCAACATCGACCGCATTGCCGCGCTGGGCGGCGGCATCGCGGTCCAGCACCGCATGGCCTACCAGGGCGAGTACTTCGTCGAGCGCTATGGCGCGAAAGCGGCGCAAGCCACGCCGCCCATCAAGCGGATGCTGGAGAGCGGCGTCAAGGTGGGCGCCGGCACGGACGCGACGCGCGTCGCCTCATATAACCCGTGGGTATCGCTGGGGTGGCTGGTCACGGGCAAGACCGTCGGCGGGCTTGGCCTCTATCCGCAGGCCAATCTGCTCGACCGCGACACCGCGCTGCGCCTGTGGACCGAGGCCAACACCTGGTTCTCGTCCGAGGAAGGCAAGAAGGGGCAGATCAAGGCCGGGCAGCTGGCCGACCTGGTGGTGCTGTCGAACGACTACTTCTCCGTGCCCGGGGACGAGATCCAGGACATCACGTCAGTGCTCACCCTGCTTGGCGGCAAGGTGGTCTACGGCGACGGTGACTTTGGCAAGCTCGCCCCGGACCTGCCGCCGGCCATGCCGGACTGGGCGCCGGTGCGCAATTTCGGCGGCTACCAGCCGCGGCCGAAGGCGGCCCAGCGCGCCGCGCTGGCATCGATGTGCGCCTGTGCCAGCGCCTGCGGCGTGCATGGCCACGCGCACGCCGATGCCTGGAAGTCGAACGTGCCGGCCGCGGACGAGAGCGCCTTCTGGGGCGCCCTGGGCTGCTCCTGCTGGGCGTTCTGACCCGATCGACGATTGACCGGAGATGCCGGATGAACGAGTACAGGTCCGCCGACAAAGTGGTGCCGGTAGCGGCGGCAATCCGCATGCCCCCGTCCTGGTTGCGCTGGATTGCCCTGCTGGCCCTGTGCGCCGCCTACCTGCAGGGCGGCCTGGTCAAGGCCATGGATTTTCCCGGCGCCGTTGCCGAGGTGCGGCACCTTGGCCTTGATCCTGCCGGGCCGATGGCCATCGCCACGATCGTCGTCGAGCTGGGCGCCTCGCTGATGGTCCTGACGGGCGTCCACCGCTGGCTCGGAGCGCTGGCGCTGGCAGCCTTCACGCTGGTGGCCTCCTTCCTGGCCAACCGCTTCTGGCAGGCGCCGCCCGCTGAGCAGGCCATGATGGCCAATGCGTTCTTCGAGCACATCGGGCTGGTCGGCGGGTTCCTGCTGGTGGCCTGGGAGGACCGGCGCGGCAGGGCGGGCGCGGGCCGGATGCCATGACGGACAGTGCCAGCCCGGGACTCGCCAGGCCGAATCCCGGCGGCAGTTTCGCGCCGCTGCGCCAGGCCACCTTTGCCGTCCTGTGGATGGCAACGGTGGTCGGCAATATCGGCGGCTTCATGCGCGACGTGGCCAGCGCATGGCTGGTCACCGATCTATCCTCCTCGCCCGCCGCGGTCGCCATGATCCAGGCCGCGGCGACGCTGCCGGTCTTCCTGCTGGCGATCCCCGCAGGCGTGCTGTCGGACATCCTGGACCGTCGCAGATTCCTGGTCGTGATCCAGCTCGGGCTCGCGCTGGTGAGCGGCGTGCTGATGACGCTGGCCTATAACGGCGCACTCACGATCGGCATCCTTGTCACCATGGTCTTTCTTGGTGGCATCGGTTCGGCCATGATGGGGCCGACCTGGCAATCCATCGTGCCGGACCTCGTTGCCCAGCGGGAGCTCAAGAGCGCGGTGGCCCTGAACGCGCTCGGCGTGAACATCGCGCGGGCCATCGGGCCTGCCGCCGGCGGCCTGCTGCTGGCCGCCTTCGGCGCCGCCGCAACCTATGCGTTCGACGTGGCGAGCTACTTCGTCGTGATCGCCGCGCTGGTCTGGTGGAAGCGGCCGCTCAGGCCCGAGGATCCGCTGCGCGAACACTTTCTCGGCGCCTTCCGCGCGGGCCTGCGCTTTACGCGGGCGCATCGCAAGCTGCACGTGGTGCTGTGGCGTGCAGCGTGCCACTTTGCATTCGGCAGCAGCGTGTGGGCGCTGTTGCCGCTGGTGGCAAGGAAGCTGCTGCACGGTGGCGCCGGTCTCTACGGCATCCTGCTGGGCGCGGTCGGCCTGGGCGCGATACTTGGCGCGCTGGCGATGCCGCGCCTGCAGCAGCGCCTCGACGCGGACCATATGGTGCTGCTGGCGGCCCTGGCCACCGCGGCCGTGATGGCGATCCTCTCCGCCGCGCCACCGGTATGGCTTGCGTTGCTGCTGCTCCTGCTGCTGGGCAGCGCCTGGATCACCGCCCTCACCACGCTGGGCGGGACCGCGCAAGCCATCCTGCCGAACTGGGTCCGGGGACGGGCGCTTGCGGTCTACCAGATGGTATTCAACGGCGCCATGGCCGCCGGCAGCCTGGTGTGGGGTCTGGTGGCGCAGCAAGTGGGTACGTCGCTGGGCTTGCTGATCCCTGCCGCCGGCCTTGCCCTTGCCGGTCTGCTGCTGCATCGGATGAAACTGCCCAAAGGCGAGGAAGACCTCATGCCGGCGAAGCACTGGCCGGAACCGCAGCCGCTCGCGCCGGAAGCACACGATCGCGGGCCGGTGCTGATACTGATCGAATACCGGGTTGCCGGCGCCGACCGCGACGCCTTCCTGCTGGCCGTTCACCGCTTGTCGGAAGAGCGCCTGCGGGATGGCGCCTTCGACTGGGGCGTGACCGAAGACGCTGCCAGCCCGGACATCTATACCGAATGGTTCCTGGTCGAGTCATGGGCCGAGCACCTGCGGCAGCACCAGCGCGTGCCGGCCGCCGACGCCGACCTGCAGCGCGAGGTCGCGCGATTTCACTCCGGACCACAGGCGCCCCGGGTACGGCACCTGCTGGCGATCGGCCGGCCGCTGGCGGCCGGGAAGGCGCGCTAGCCGCGCCTCGCCATCCTGTTTTTCCGATTCTGTTTATCCCGTTCCATTCCCTGGAGCCTCCAATGAAGCTATATGTCATTTCCCTCGCTACCGGCATCCTGGTGGGCATCATCTACGCGCTGCTCCAGGTACGTTCTCCCGCGCCCCCGGCGGTGGCGCTGATCGGCTTGCTGGGCATGCTGATCGGCGAGCAGGTGGTGCCGCCCGTGAAGCGCATGCTGGCGGGCGAGCCCGTAACCATTGCCTGGTTCCATCGCGAATGCGTGCCCAAGATCACCGGGGTGCAGCCCAAGGACGCGGCGGCGCCGGGACTCGTCGCACAGTCCGCGTCGAAGCCGGCCGCGGAGGAGCACTGAAGCGCTGGCTTCAATGCAACCGGCCGCGCCGGGCCGGTCAGCGAATGCTCGTCGATGGTGCGCATCAGGCAGGCCACTACCAGGTCTTCTTTCTTGCGGCAATGGCAGGTGATGCTGTTGGTGCTGAGTCCCACATCCTGCGCGACCAGCGCCAGCGTGGCGCCGCGCAGTCCCTTGCGGTGGAAGATCCGTGCGGCAGCGTCGAGGATGGCCTCCCGCTTCTCGACATGCCTGCGTGTCGGCGCGGCTTCCGCAGTTTCCTTTGGCATGGGTGGTGGTGTGCGATGGTTGGCCGGGAGCGTGGATGATAGCGGGGCGCAACCATGGGGAAGGCCTGGGGCGAAGCAGTCCGGCCCGCTGTGCGGAGCGGGTCGGAAACTGCCTCGCGCATGCCCGCCGCCGGCGCTGCGGGCCGGACGGACCTGGGCGCTAGCGTGCGCCGGGACTGCCGTAGAAGGCGCCGGAGCGGGGGTTCGACACGATGTAGGTGTTGCGCCTGGCCCAGGTCTGCGCGGCCATGAAGACTTCCGGCTCGCGCTGGCTCCAGTCACTGCTCATGAGCGGCGCTGCATCCTGCTCGGTGGTCGCGTACACCACTGCCTTGTGAAGGGCAGCGCGGCCCTGGTTTCCCGGGATCGTGATAGTACGAATCGTCACGCGCATCGTCAAAGACCTTAACGTGTTTAGACGGTAAATTATGTCTGCACTAAAAGGACAGTATTGTGACAACCAAGTGTCCTGGACAGCACCATTGTACGGTGACCGCTTTTGACAGCATACACCGGCGTGGCGGCGGGGGCGTTGGGCCATTGCAACCAGAGCCGGGACGGGAAAGGCCCCTGGCGCGAGCGGCAGCGCAGCGGCCCACCGGGCCATACGCCATTAACGGCCGGAAGCGGTCGCTCTTGAGGGGCGGGGACGCTGCGGCGCGCGGTGCGCGGGCCACGCCGGGTATTCACGTTTCCGCGCTGGCGCCGGTCAGTGCCAGGACGCGGCTCTCGTCGGCGGCGAGTTCGCGCGCATTGCCGGAATAGACGACGCCGCCATCGTCCAGCACGTAGGCATGATCGGCAATCTCGAGGCTCATGCGCGCGTTCTGTTCCACCAGCAGCACCGAGATCCCCTCCTCGCGCATCTGCGATACCACGCGAAACACATCCCGCACGATCAGCGGAGCCAGGCCCTGCGACGGCTCGTCGAGAATGAGCAGGCGGGGATTGAGCAGGAGCGCGCGTCCGATCGACAGCATCTCCTGCTCGCCGCCGGAGAGCATGCGCCCGCGGCTGAGCTTGCGCTCGGCCAGCCGCGGAAACAGCGCGTAGATCCGTTCGATGGTCCAGGGTCCGCCGCGCTCCAGCGGCACCTTCAGGTTTTCCTCGACGCTGAGATTGGCGAAGATGCGTCGCCCTTCGGGAACGTAGCCCACGCCGCTCGCGGCAATCCGGAAGGTCGGCCAACGCGTGGTGTTCGCCCCGAAGATCGTCACTCGCCCCTGGCGCGCGGGCGTCAGGCCCATCAGGGTACGCAGCGTCGTGGTCTTGCCTGCGCCATTGCGGCCCAGCAACGCCGTGATCCGGCCCTGCGCGACCTCCAGGCTGACGCCATGCAGGATATGGCTCTTGCCGTAGTAGGTCTGGAGGCCCTCGGCGGTGAGCGCGGCGCTCATGTGGCGCTACCCAGGTAGGCGGCCTGCACGGCCTCGTTGGCCGCGATCTCCCGGGGCGTGCCTTCGGCAAGAAGGCTGCCCTGGTCGAGTACCGTGACGCGGTCGGCGAGATGGAAGACCACGCGCATGTCATGCTCGATCAGCACGATGGTGAAATTGCTGCCGCGATGCAGCCGGTGGATGAGCTGCGTGATCTCGCCGGTCTCCTGGTCGCCCATGCCGGCGGTGGGCTCGTCGAGCAACAGCAGGCGCGGCCGCAGCGCCAGTGCCATGGCGATCTCCGCCACGCGCTGGTCGCCATGGGGAAGCTCCCCGACCAGCCGGCCGGATCTGGCGCGAAGGCCCGTGAGCCCGAGGATTTCCTCGACCTCGCTGCGGACCCTGGCCTTCTCGCTCCGGCTGATCCACGGGCGCAGGCGAAAGCCCGCCGTCACTTCGGCGCTGATGCGCACATTCTCGAACACGGTGAGCTCCGGGAAAATCTCGGTGATCTGGAACGTGCGGGCGATGCCGGCGGCGACCCGCCGGTGCGCGGGGAGTGCCGTGATGTCGCGCCCGCCGAACTCGATCGTCCCCATGGTCGGTGGGAAAAAGCCGCTGATGAGATTGAAGAACGTGGTCTTGCCGGCGCCGTTCGGGCCGATGACGGCGCGCAGTTCGCCCTGCTCCACGGCGAGGGAAACATCGCGCACCGCGGCCAGGCTGCCGAAGCGTTTGCTGACGTGCTTGACCTCGAGCACGCTCATGAGTCGCTCCTGCGCCGGATATAGCCGAGCAAGCCGCGCGGGAAGAACAGCACGATCGCGACGAACAGCATGCCGACAAACGACATCCAGTTGAGGGTGATGCTCGAGAGGTAATCCTGCAGCACCACGAATACCGCGGCGCCGAGGAGCGGGCCCCACAGGCTGCGCATGCCGCCCATGACCGCCATCATCACGAAGTCGCCGGACTGGCTGTAATGCAGCCCGCGCGGATCGGCAAAGTTGTTCAGCAGGGCGTAGAGCGCGCCGGCAAAGCCCATGAAGAAGCACGACAGCGTGAAGGCGATCCAGATATGGCGGTCCACCGGAATGCCGAGAAAGCGGGCGCGCCGCTCGTTTTCGCGGATCGCGAGCATGGTTCGCCCGAAGGGGGAGCGCAGGATGAAGCCCATCAACCCCACCGCCAGCGCCAGGCAGAACAGCACGAAGTAGTAGAAGGCGTTGGCGTTCGACAGGATGTCGATGGTGGCGATGCCCAGATTGAGCGGCACGCGCGAGAACCCGCGCAAGCCGTCGTCGCCGCCGGTTACCGAGCTCCACTGGAAGGCGATGTAGTAGAACACCTGTCCGAAGGCGATGGTGACCATGGCGAAATAGACGCCGCGCCGTCTCACGCTGAGCGCGCCCAGCAGGCTGCCGGCAAGCCCGCCCAGCAGCGTGCCGCACAGCAGCGCCAGCGGCGTGCTCGGCGCGAGGAACTTCAGCGCGAAGCCGGCCCCGTACGCGCCGAGCCCGAAGTACGCCGCGTGGCCGAATGACAGCACGCCGGTGAATCCCAGCAGGAAATTCACCGACATGGCGGCCAGTCCGAGTACCAGCACGCGCGTGCCAAGCGCGGTATAGCCGCCCAGCGATGGCATCCAGTAGGGCGCAAGCAGCAGCGCCGCCCAGAGTGCCGCCAGCGCCAGCAGCCGGTGAGGCGGCTCCCGTCCGTTCATGTCATCATGCCCTCTTCGCCAAGCAGGCCGCGCGGGCGCAGCAGCAGCACCACGGCCATCAGCACGTACATGATCGCCTCGCTTGCCGCGGGCAGGAATACCGCGGTGACGCCCGAGGCGACGCCGATCAGCAAACCGCCAAGCAGCGTGCCGGCGAGGCTGCCGACGCCGCCAACGATAATCGCGATGAAGCTCGGCATCAGCAGCCCCGTTCCCATGGTCGGCTCCAGCCCGAGCTGCCCCGCGGCGAGCACGCCGCTCAGCCCGGCCAGATAGATGCCGACGCCAAAATTGAGGGTGCGCAGCCTGCCGACGTTGATGCCGAGCGCCGCCACGGTTTCCAGGTCGAGCGTGCCGGCGCGGATACGGATGCCGAGCCGGCTGTAGCGCAGCAGCGCGAAGAGCAGCGTCACCGCGACCGCCACCGTGCCGACCATGAACAGGCGGTAGCCGGTGATGAAGAAGAGCGCGTTGCTCAAGGGCTGGGCCAGGGCGGGCGGGATGGTCACCGGCTTGCCCTGCGCGCCCCATATGAAGCGCGTGCCGTCCTCGAGGATGAAGGCCAGGCCGAAGGTCAGCAGCAGGCTGTAGAGCGGATCGCGGCCATAGAGCCGCCGGATCAGCGTGCGCTCCAGGGCAAGGCCGATGACGGCGGTGAGCAGCGGCGCGATCAGCAGCGCGCCCCAGAAGCCGACATAGGGCGTGATCGTGTAGGCGATATAGCCGCCGACGACGAGAAAGCCGCCATGGGCGAAGTTGATCACATTGCTCAGGTTGAGTATCAGCGACAGGCCAAGCGCCATCAGCACGTAGAACGCGCCGATGATCAGCCCGTTGGTGATGTTGAAGAGGAGCAGCTGGATCATCGCCGGCTCACGCTGCGCCTGTCCGGTTCAGGGCAGTCATGGATATGGGGTGGCGCCCGGCCTCGCCGCATGGCTGGTGCTGCGCGGGATCAGGCCGGCCACTGCAGCTTGCAGCCGGTCGCGCTCTCGGGTGGCGCCGTCTTGTCGCCCGCGATGACGTGGTCGACGCGGAACAGGTCCTCGGGATCGCCGGCCGGCCTGGACAGCGCTTCGCCGACGAAGGACGATGTCATGAGCTGGTGGTCGCCCTTGCGGTAGTAGCACTTATTGGGCTGCAGCTTGACGTCATCCGCCAGCTCGAACCCGCCGAGCGCCTCGGCGAGTTTTCTGGCATCGAGGCTCTTTTCCCTGTTGGCGACGGCGGCAAGGGTATGGACCGAGGTAAAGCCGAACCAGTGACGCGCGGTGGGCACCTTGCCGCCGTTCACCTTGCGGATATCGGCGACGAACTTGTCGACGCCGGGGACTCCGGGCTGCTTCCAGTACCACTCGAACATCCAGACGCCCACGCGCGCCTCCGGCGGCATCGCCTCCAGCGATTCGAGCTCTTGCTGCAGCCCGGCGATGTGCATCTGCCTGGCGATGCCGAACTGCGCGATCTGCTTCAGGCAATTGACCATGTCGGAGCCTTGCGGCAGCACCAGCAGAACGTCCGGATTGGCGGCGCGCGCCTTGATCAGGTAGGCGGAGAAGTCGGTGGTGCCGAGCGGGGTGAGTTCGTTGCCGGTGATGGTGCCGCCCAGCTTCTGCAGGTCCGCCGCCGCGGCCTTCTGCAGGGTGTGGCCGAAGGCGTAGTCCGGCGTGATGAAATGCCACCTCTTGCCGTACTTGCTGAACAGCAGGCTGGCGACGGCATTCGCCTCCATGCTCGTGGTGTTGCAGACGCGATAGACGTTCCACTTGCAATCGCTGCCCGTGATGGTGTCCGTGTGGCCGCCGGAGACGATGTGCAATATCCGCTTTTCGTTGCTGACCTGGGAGATGGCCTGGGCGATGCCGGAGTTCACGTCGCCGATGAGAAAGCTGACCTGGTCGCGCTCGATCAGCTTGCGCGCCTTCTGCACGCCGGTGCCGACGTCGTTCGCCGAATCCTCCACCAGGAGTTCGACGGGGCGGCCGAGGATGCCGCCCTTGGCGTTGACCTGCTGGACGGCAAGCTTCGCGCCCGTCACTTCATTTTGTGCAACCGCAGCATAGACGCCGGTGAGGGGATCGACCAGGCCAATGCGCAGGGGCGTCTCGCCGCGTGCCTTGATGATGAACGGCGGCGCCAGTTGCAAGGCGGCGACCGCCGCAGCCCCCTTGAGCACCGTGCGTCGGCTGACGGTGCGGATGCGACTGGGTGCCGTCATCACTCTCTCCTCGAGCGTCATGTCGAATCGATCGATCGCCCGATGCCGGGAGCGAAGCCGGATAAGCCTCAGACAACACAATCTTAGGCGTGTTAAGTGGTATCTACAAGGATGCCACCCGCCGCCGGCCGGCCCGAGCTTGCCTGTTCAGCGGAAGTACCAGGAACGGGAGCGAAAGCTGTTTCCCGGCTGTTTCCTAGCGGCTTCCAGCCCCGGCAAGCCGCACCGTTACCGTTACGCTCAGCCCTTTTCGGGCCGGTTCGTCGGCGTACCCGATGCCGACCTGCGCACCGATGCGGTCCGCGATGGTACGGACGATGGACAAGCCAAGACCGGACCCGATCGCGTCGTTGCCCAGTACGCGGTAGAACGGATCGAACACACGGCCGCGCTCTTCCGGGGCGATGCCGGAGCCGGAGTCCTTTACCTGCAGGATCGCCTCGTCCCGGCGCGTCTGCACCGACAGGTCGACCCGTCCGCCTTCGGGCGTATAGCGAATCGCGTTGTCGACCAGGTTCTTTACGATGGTGACCAGGTCCACCTCGCTGGCGAAGACCAGCGCATCCGATTCCCCCTCCACGCCGATGTCGATGCGCCTGGCCTCCGCCAGCGGCATCAGGTCTTCCAGCACGTGCCGGTACACCCGCTGCACGGACACCGGGGCGGTGGGTGCGGGCACCGAGGATTGCGCCCTGGCCAGGCTCAGCAGTTGCTCCAGCAAGCCCCGGCCCCGCTCGATGCCCTGGCGCAGCGTGGCAAGCCGCGCCCGCGCATTCTCGGACATCTCCGTGCCTGCCAGCCGTTCCGCCTGCAGGGACAGCGCGGTCAGCGGCGAGCGCAGCTCATGCGCTGCGTCGGCGACGAAGCGGCGCTGGGTTTCCATCGATTGCGAGACCCGGCCCAGCAGGCGGTTGATGGCCACGACGAAAGGACGAACCTCCGCGGGCAGGTGATCCTGCGGCAAGGGGTGCAGTTCCTGCTCGCCGCGCTCATCGATCTCTTCCGACAGGACGGCGATGGGCCTGAACATCTTGCGCACCAGGTCGGCCACGATCAGCAGCAGGATGGGCACGAGCACCAGGAAAGGCAGCGTGGTGCGCAGCGCGCCATCGCGTGCGATCTCGTCGCGGATGCCGGTTTCCTGCGCCACCACGATGCGGTCACCCGCGGACAGCGTGCGCACCAGGACCCGATAGCGCTCGTTCTTGATGGTGAGGGTCTGGATCCCGTCAGGGACCGCGGCTGGCAACGCCAGCGGCTGCCCGGCATCCGGGCCGGCGCCGCCGGCCGTGCCTTGCGAAACGAGTTGCACGATGACGCGGGCCTCCTCGTCGCTATGCGCAAGCCGGCCTTTATCGCCCAGGTGGGGCACCGGCAGATGCTGGCGATCGAACAGGACCGACACCTGGCGCAGCATATCGTCCTGAAGCTCGTTGGCTTCCTGGAATGCCGCCACGAAGGAGAACACCCCGGCCAGCAGCGCCACCAGCAGGATCGCAAGCGAGAGCCAGAGGGAGAGGCGAACCTGGATCGAATCCTTGAATCCCGTGAATCTTTCCAATCCCTTCAATCCTCTTTTGCGACCATCCATCCCACGCCCCTTACATTCTTGATCACGGTGCTTCCCAGCTTCCTGCGCAGGGCATGAATCAGGAACTCGACCGCGTTGCTTTCCACCTCCTCGCCCCAGCCGTAGATGCGTTCCTCGAGGTCGGTACGGGAAAGGATGGCCCCTGGCCGGACCAGCAAGGCCTGCAACAGGGCGAATTCCCGGTTGGTGAGTAGCACGCCATCGCCGCCAGGCGCGGTTGCCTGCTTCGTGGCCGGATCGAGGCTGACGATGCCATTGCTCAGCACCGGCGCCGCCGCGCCGCCCTTGCGCCGCCACACGGCGCGCATGCGGGCCAGCAGCTCGGCCATCTCGAACGGCTTGAGCACGTAGTCGTCGGCGCCGGCGTCCAGCCCGCGGATGCGGTCGTCGAGCCCGTCCTGCGCCGTGATGATCAGCACCGGCACGGGGTTGTCCCGGGCGCGCACCGAAGCCAGCACCGCCAGGCCGCTCTTTCCCGGCAAGCCAAGATCGAGCAGCACGAAGTCATAGTGCTGGCGGGCCAGCGCATCCAGGGCCGATTGCCCGTTGCCGACCCAGTCGGCGGCGTAGGCAGCGTCTTTCAGCGCTTCCTGGATTGCCTGTCCGATCATCGGGTCGTCCTCGACCAGCAATACCCGCATTCACCCTCCCGTAGCCAATGCGCCGCGCCTTAGCTGGAACAGCACCGGCAGCAACGATGCGACGACGATGCCGGCGGTCAGCCAGCTCATATGCCCCCGCACCCAGGGAATGCCGCCAAGCCAGTAGCCGGCCAGCAGCAGCCCCGGGCACCACATCATAGCGCCGAGCACGTTATACAGCGCGAACCGGCGCGGGCACATGCCGGAAAGGCCCGCCAGGAACGGGGTGACGGTGCGCACGATCGGGACAAACCGTCCAATCGTGACGGTGGGCGCGCCAAAACGGTCGAAGTAGGCGCGCGTCTTCTGCAGATGGCGGGGCGTGATCCACCCGCGCCGGATCAGCCATTGTCCCGCGGCCGAGCGGCCAACCAGGTAGTTGACGCCGTCGCCCAGCACGGCGGCCAGGCCGGTCAGCAGGATGGCCCACAGCGGCGAAATGCCGCTTGCCCCGAGGAAGGCGCCGGTAGTGAACAGCAGCGAATCGCCCGGCAGGAAGGGCAGCACCACCAGCCCGGTCTCCAGGAAGACGATGCCGGCCACGATCAGGACGCCGAGCCACCAGTTCTGCGCCATCAAGGCCATCAGGTGATGATCGCTGGACAGCCAGCCGAACAGTCCGGTGGTAAGCATGTCGGTTCTCGCTCTGGATTGTGGATGCGGGGGTACGGTCTTGCGGGCCCGGGGGTCAGTGGTTGCGTGCCGCGGCCCTTTGCGGGACCAGCAGGATGCAGGCCACCATGAGCGTCGTCAGTGCGGCCGAGGCGCCAAAGCGGCTCATTGCCAGCCCGCCGGCCTGCAGCGGCTTGTCGAGGAAGTCGCCCACCACGGCGCCGAGCGGCCGGGTGAGGATAAAGGCGGCCCAGAACAGCATGGTGCGGGACATTCGTGTCCAGTAGTAAGCCGCGACCAGCGTGGCCAGCAGCGCGCCAAAGACCATCATCCCGCCCAGGTAGCCCAGCCCCGCCGTATCCGCGGTCCAGTCGCCCAGCGCGGTGCCCAGGGTCTGGGAGAACATGATCGTCACCCAGTAGAACATCTCGGCCTTGGGGGATTTCACGCTATCGACCGATACGGTGCCCATCGTCCGGTACCAGATGGCCAGCGAGAGCATCAGCAACAGGAGCAGTATCGAGGTGCCGCCGGCATAGCCGATGCCCAGGGACCGGTCGGCGAAATCGGCCAGGGTCGTGCCCACCGTCGTGGTGGCGACGATCGTCACCCAGTACAGCACGGGGTTGAAGCGTCTGGCGGAAACCTGGGCCGATACGGCGATCAGGAAGACCACCGCGAAGATGGCCGTGCTGACGAGGTAGCCCAGGTTCATCGACATCGACAGGGCATCGCCGCCGGTTTCCCCCAGCGTGGTGGCCGCGATCTTGATGATCCAGAATATCAGCGTGATCTCCGGCACCTTGCTCAGGCTTGGTTGCGCGAGGCTCGGTTGGATTGGATTTTCATTCATGGTCTGCTCTCATGTCCGATGGTGGAAATCGTGCATTCAGTACATTCAGTACATTCGGCGCATTCAGGAATTCACCAGCCGCTTCTGCGCAAGCGACAGATAGATGACCAGGCCGACAATGGTCGCAAGGAACATCGCGCTGGTGCCGGCGGTCCCCAGGCCCAGGCCGCCGTCCTGGACGGACTGGGACATGAGATCGCCGCACGAAGCGCCGAACGGGCGGGTCAGCACATAGGCCAGCCAGAAGCAGGCGACCGTGTCCGCCCGGAACGCATAGCGAGCCAGTGCGATGGCGCCGATCAGGCCGCCAAACAGCAGCGCGGAATAGCCGTAGCCCAGGCCCAGCCCCTCGGCCACCCAGTCGCCGGCAGCCGTACCCAGGGCGAAGGTGAACAGGATCGCGGCCCAGTAGAAGCACTCGCGCCTGACGGTATCGATGGCGCGGATGGAGAGGGTCCCTTCCCTTGCATGCCACACCGCGAACGTAGCGATCAGGGCCAGGCTGAACGCGGTGGTCGAGACCGATAGCGGCACGCCGAGCCGGTCGCTCAGGTTGTCGGTGATCAAGGTGCCGAACACGCTGATCAACAGCACGCTGGTCCAGTAGAGCGAAGGCACGTAGCGCTTCGCCCGCATCTGGAAGAACAGGGCAACGGCAAGCAGCAGGCCCGTGACGGCCGAGGTGCTGGCCAGGCCCAGGCCCAGGTTGACGTTCAGGTAGTCCGCGGCGGTCTCGCCCACGGTGGTGGACATCATCTTGATGATCCAGAAGAACGCCGTTACCTCCGGCACTTTGTTGCGTCCTGCGGGCGGAAATAGGGTGGGGCTGGCCGGTTGGCTCATGGCTTTCTCCAGTGAGGGTTGTTTCACCGCGGCGATGCTGATCGGAGTCTGCTTGGCAAGACTTAGCCCTGCCATAGCAATAGCAATAGCAATTGGCTGCAATCCGTCACTTCTGCACCCAGCCACGGCGGATCAGCGGGGCGAACAGGCAGCGGTGCACGCGGTTTGCCGCGTTGCAGGCGGGTGTCACGAACCACGGGGCCGCCCAATGCGCGCCGCCGGCGCTCAGCAAGGCCACCAGGGCGGCGCCCGCCATATCCAGCGGAAAGTGCACGCCAAGGTAAATGCGGGCCCATGCCATCGGGATACCGAGCAAGGCCAGCGCAAGCCCCACCCGTCTTGAGCGGTCTTGCATCAGGAGGCTGAACGCCACCGCCCAAAGCAGCGTCAGGTGGTCGCTGGGAAAGGAAGAATCCGCCACATGCGGGATCAGCGTGTTGCCCAGGCCGATCATGAACGGGCGGGGATGCTGCCAGACCAGTGCGATCAGCTGGTTCGCGAACAATCCCGACAGGGCCGATGCCGTGGCTTCCAGCAAGATCTTCCGGGTGGACGTATCGCCACGCAGCCAGCCAAGTCCTACCATGGCGGGAACGATCCAGATGGCGTATTCGCCGAAGATGGCGGCGGCGGCAACCACCAGGGCAGCGGGGTGATCCGGCGCGTTGATGGCCAAATAGAGGCTGCGGTTGAGCGCTTCCATGGCGAACCCGCTGCCGGTCACAGATCAAACCGGGCAGGCCGCGCCGGCGACAGGGTCGAAGCTGCCATGGTGGCGCACGGGAGGTGGAACATGTGTTTCTCCGGAAACAGGCAGACATTTGCCCGGGAGAAAGCGTAGCGCAGGAGACTTAGCCAAGACTGAGCAGGGAGGCTGCGCCGGAGTGGCTATGCCGTCACTGATCCAAAGGGGAAGCGCCAGGGACGAACCCTGGCGGGGAATGGCCGCAACACAGGCTCCAGCGCGAGGACCGCGCTCCGCGGATTGCCGGATCGTTGAAGCCTAGCCTTTTGCCTCGGTTCTCGGCACGCCCACCCACATGGCGGCGCCACTCATCAAAAGCAACGCGGCCAGCAGGTACAGCGCATTGTCCATGCTGCCGGTATGCGTTTTGATCTGGCCGATGACCCACGGGCTGACGATGCCGCTGGTAATGCCGATGCTGCTGATGAACGCGATGCCGGCGGCGGCCGTATTGGCGGGCAGGTGGCTCGGCGGCAGGGCCCAGAAGATCGGCAGCGCGGCAAAGATCAGCACGGCGGCCACCGACAGGATCGCCAGCATCGCCGCGAAGCTGGGCAGATGCAGGGTCAGCAACGCCAGCGCCAGCGCGCCGCCAGCCGTGCAGGCGAGGAAGTGGCGATGCCGCTCGCCCCGCCGGTCCGAGTGGCGCGCGATCGCGATCAGGCCCACGGCGCCGATCGCGTTCGGTATGACGGAGTAGAGGCTGATCGACATCACGTCGTTGATGCCGAAATCCCGGATCATCAGGGGCATCCAGAAGCTCAGCGTCAGCGAGCCGCAGGTGAGCGAGAAATAGATGAAGGCGAAGACGTAGATGCGGGGATTGCGCAGCGCTTGCTTCAGCGTGCCCAGCGCATGCGCATGGCCGGATTTCCCGCCGGCGTCGAGTTGTGCGGCGAGGAGTGCCTTTTCACCGGCGGAAAGCCAGCGCGCGTGCTGGGGGCCATCGACAAGGCAGGCCGCGGCGACGAGGCCAAGCAGAACGGCAGGCGCGCCTTCGATGGCGAACATCCACTGCCAGCCGTAGAGGCCAAGCACGCCGGCCATGTCGCGCATGATCCAGCCGGACACCAGCCCGCCCAGCACGCCTGCCACCGCAACCCCGGCGAAAAAGATCGCCATCACGGCGGCGCGCCGCCGCGCCGGGAACCAGTAGGTCAGGTACAACACGATGCCGGGGAAGAAGCCCGCCTCGAAGACGCCGAGCAGGAAGCGCAGCGCATAGAAGTGCGACGGCGTCGAAACCAGCATCATGCCGACCGAGGCCAGGCCCCACAGCAGCATGATGCGGGTAAAGGTGCGGCGGGCGCCGAAGCGCGCCAGCAGCATATTGCTGGGCACCTCGCACAGCACGTAGCCAATGTAGAAGACAGCCGCGCCAAGTCCGTACATCGCATCGCTGAAGCCCAGGTCCTGCTTCATCTGCAACTGGGCAAAACCGATGTTGATGCGGTCGAGGAAAGAGACCACGTAGCAAATGAAGAGGAAGGGAATGATGCGCAGCCAGATCTTGCGATAGAGCGCGGCCTCGTCATGGGCGGCACTAGCCGGGGGCGCGATGGCCCCTGTGGCGGAATAAGTCATGGATTGTCTCCGGGAACGCGGGCCCGGCAGGGCCCTGGATGCCTGCGTCTCGCGCGCCTTGGCAAAGAGGTTGGAGCAGGCGCAGCCGCGGCTGCGCCTGCCGTGCTCAGGCCTGGGCGGCGGGGCCGCGGACCGTGCCTTCGCGCGCCAGCCGCATGGCCGCGATCAGCGTGTCGTGATCGCCGATGTGGTTGGCCAGCAGCAGGATCAGCTGTGCGTTGGCCGCCTGGCTCTGGCCGTCGTCGAGGTCGCGGTGCATGTCGATCAACGCTTCGTAGAAGTCGTCGGCTTGCGTCAGGTTGGGTTGTGTATTGAGTGCCATTGCTGTGCCTTTCGTGCGGGATGTGGCCGGGCTGCCTATGCCGCCAGCTGTGCGGCTTGCGCTGCCGGCGCCTTGCCGGTGGCGCGTTCCAGCGCCTTCTCGACGGCGGCGGCGTCAACCTGCCGCCAGCGCGCGCAGACATGCTGGTCGGGGCGAATCAGGTAGAACGTGCCGGGCTGCGCGTCGTAGCGCTGTGCCGCGAGGCCTTCAGCGTCGCGCAGTACGGCGGCGCCGGGCCATGCAGGCGCCGGTGGGGAGGCATCGCCGGCACCGGCAAAGACCAGCTTGAGAGGCGTCGTGCCCTGCTGCAGGCGCTGCAAGGCATGCAGCACGCTGGCATCCAGCGTATCGGGCGCGCCGAACACCAGCCCCGTGAACTGCCCGCCGAGATGCTGCAGGAGCCAGCCGGTACCCGTCACGCCGGACACCGGCGCATCGACGCAAGCGGCGCCTGGCACCATGCGGCCGGCAAAGGCGCTGCTGTCCGGCGTGTTGAGCGGCGAGGCGTGCAATACCGCCGGCACGGAGAGCCGCCCGCTGTTGACGAGTTGCCGCGCGAACGCATGCTGCTTCGACAGATTCAGCACGGCATCGCGGAAGACCTTGCTGACCGGGCTCTTGGGCGTAATGAAATCGGTCGAGCGCGTCGAGTTGCGGATGTTCTCGTCGGCGGCGTACTCGCGCTCGCTCGCATAGGTATCGAGCAGGCTGTCCGGCGCGCGGCCCTGGAGGACGAAGGCCAGCTTCCATGCGAGGTTCTCCGCATCCTGTACGCCGCTGTTGGCGCCGCGCGCGCCGAACGGCGAGACGCCGTGCGCGGCGTCGCCGGCGAACAGCACATTGCCATGGCGGAAGCTGTCCATGCGCAGGCAGGAAAACGTATAGACGCTGACCCATTCCAGGGTGAACTTCGCATCCGGCCCCAGCAGCGCCTGCACGCGTGGCATCACGCGCTCGGGCGCTTTCTCGGCGACCGGATCGGCGTCCCAGCCGAGCTGGAAGTCGATGCGCCAGACATTGTCGGGCTGGCGATGCAGCAGCACGGACTGGTTCGGGTGGAACGGCGGATCGAACCAGAACCAGCGCTCGGTCGGGAAATCGGCTTCCATCTTCACGTCGGCGATCAGGAAGCGGTCCTTGAAGGTGCGGCCCTTGCTGTCCAGCCCGAGCAGGCCGCGCAGCGGGCTGCGGGCGCCGTCGGCCGCCACGACGTAGCGGCCGTCGAGCGCATAGGTGCCGTCCGGTGTTTCCACCGTCAGCGTCACGGCCGCGTCCGGCGTGCCGGCATGGCGCTGCGCGATGCCGACGACCTTGTGCTTCCAGCGGACCTGCAGGTTGGGCAACTGGCGCGCGCGGTCCAGCAGGAAGCCTTCGGCGTAGTACTGCTGCAGGTTGATGAAGGCCGGCCGCTGGTGGCCGCTTTCCGGCAGCAGGTCGAAGCCGTAGACCTGCTCGTCGCGCAGGAATACCTTGCCGACGTTCCAGCACACGCCTTTTTCCACCATGCGCTCGCCGCAGCCCAGCCGGTCGAAGATATCGAGCGTGCGCTTGGCGAAGCAGATCGCGCGCGAGCCGCTGGACAGCGTGCAGTCATCGTCCACCAGCACCACGGGCACGCCAAGCTGGGCCAGGTCGATCGCGGTGGCCAGGCCAACCGGCCCGGCGCCGACCACGATGACAGGGTGAGCATGGCCTGCCGCATGCTCCGGTCCTTGCTCGGCGCAAGGCTGGTACTCGAATGTCAGGCGCTGGTAGTCGATGCTCATGCCTTGGTCTCCGTCCACTCTCTTCTCGGTGTTCCGTTCTTGCCGTATGACGCGCGGCGTCTCAGCCCTGGAGGGCGGCCCACATTTCCTTGTCGCGCTGGGCCGTCCAGATGCGCGGATGCGTGATGCCGCTCGCTTCGTCGAAGGCGCGCGACACGTCGAACGGCAGGCAGTGCTCGTAGATGAAGACATGGCCGAACTTCGGGTCCATCGACTTGCGGGTGTGCGCCATTGCCGTCTTCAGGTCGAGCTGATCCGCCACGGCTTCCTTGCCGGCCTGGAACAGCGTGGTGACGAAATCCTTGGTGTAGGCGATGCCTTGCCGGACCTCTTCAGGGTTGGTCAAGGCGGGGCCGCGTCCCGGCACCAGCTTCTCGGCACCGAGCGCCTGCAGGGCGTCGAGCGTGGCGGGCCACTGTTCGAGTTGCGCATCGCCGCAGTAGCAGGCGGCGTCGTATTCCACCAGGTCGCCCGAGAACAGCACCTTCTGCGACGGCAGCCAGACCACGGTGTCACCCTTGGTATGGCCCGAGCCGAGGTGGGCGATGCGCACTTCGAGCTTGCCCAGGTAGAGCGTGATTTCTTTCTCGAACACCAGCGTCGGCCAGGTCAGGCCGGGCACGGTTTCCACCCCGGCGAACAGGCGCGGGAAGCGCTCGATCTCCGATTTCATATCGGCCTCGCCGCGTTCCACGATCATCTCGTAGGTGCCGCGGCTGGCGATGACCTGCTGCGCGCCTTCGGCGAAATAGGCCGACGCGCCCAGCACGCGCACCGCGTGGTAATGGGAGAGCACGACGTACTTGATCGGCTTGTCGGTGACGGAACGGATCCTGGCGATCAGGTCCTGCGCCATCGCGGGCGTGGCGGTCGTATCGACGATCAGCACGCCATCGTCGCCGATGATCACGCCCGAGTTGGGGTCGCCCTCGGCCGTGTACGCGTAGGCGTTCTCGGAGAGCTGGGTGAAGGTGACTTTCTTGGCTTCCAGGTCGGCCTGGGATGCGAATGCCTTGCTCATGCTTGCCTCTTCTCTTGTGTGGGTGGAGGGGAGACAGCAGATGCCGGGGGCTGCATGGCGGGGGCTGTCTCGCCCCGTGTTGACTCTGTAACTGCACCGGTAGCGGGGTAAGGGCATCTTAGGAAAGCCATCAACATTAGTCAATAGCAAATATTATTGCTATTGACTAATGTTGGCCTGGCGCCAGATGCAACGTCCAAACCAAGGGAATACCCTGAGAGAAGCCAACCGGCCCCGGGCCGGTCGATTACTATCTGGGGTTTTCAAGCGGGGAACGCATGGCACGAGCAGCGGACGGGACGTCAGGCGCGGGTGGCACGGACAAAGAGCAGCGCGGCATACAAAGCGTCGAGGTCGGCGGGCGCTTCCTGCGCGCGCTGGCCGACGCGCGCCGCCCGCTGGCGCTGGCCGACCTGGCGGCCACCGTGCAGATCGCGCCCGCGCAGGCGCACACCTATCTCGTCACCCTGACGCGGCTCGGGCTGATCAAGCGGGACCACCTGTCCGGGCACTACGAACCGGGCCCGCTGGCCCTCCAGCTCGGCATGCTGTATCTCGACCACGACCCCGCCTATCTGGCGGCCGTGCCGCGAGTGGCCGCGCTCGCCGGCACATGCGGGTTCAGCGTGGCGATCTGCATCGCGGGCCCGCAGGGGCCCACCATCGTGCGCTACCAGCACGCGGGCTCGCCGCTGCACGTCAACCTGCACGTCGGCACGGTCATGTCGCTATCGGCAACGGCGACCGGGCGCGTGTTCTGTGCCTTCCTCCCGCCTGCGCAATGGCGCATGCTGTGGCTGCAGCAGCAGGCCGCGGACAAGGCCAGCCTGGACATCGCCGCCTTCGAAGCGGATCTCGACGCCATTCGCGCGCGCGGCATCGAGCGCAGTATCGACGCGCCAAGCCCCGCGGTCAGCAGCCTGAGCGTGCCGGTGCTCGACGCGGCCGGGCAGTTTCGCCTGGCGCTGACCGTGGTGGGATCGACCGGCGCGATCGATGTGGCCTGGCGCGGTCCTGTCGCCCGCGCGCTGCTTGCCACTGCCGCCGCCATTCGCGAAGAGATCGCACGCCGGCCCGGATGACGCAGGCCTCCACCAGACTCCACCAGACTCCACCAGACGCATGCAAACCGCCGCCAGCCACGAAACCAGCAAGCCCCAGCGCAGCATCCAGTCGCTCGACAACACGGGCCAGTTGCTTGCCGCCCTGGCGGCGGCGGGGCGGCCCTTGCCGCTGCGCGACCTGGCCCGCGCGGCCGGGATGCCGCCCGCCAAGGCGTTCCCGCATCTCGTCAGCCTGCAGAAGGTGGGCTTGCTGGCACGCGATGCGGCGGGCAATTTCCTCTCCGGGCCCCTGAGCCTGGAACTCGGCCTGATTGCACTGCAGCGGCTCTCGCCCACGCGCGAGGCCGAGCCGGAAGTGATCGAACTGGCCGGCACCACCGGCCTGAGCGTCGCGATGGCGGTACTCGGCCCGCTGGGGCCAACGGTGGTGCGCCTGGAGGAAGCGGCGCGTCCGCAGCACGTGAGCCTGCGCGTGGGCACGGTGCTGTCGCTCGTGAATACGGCGATCGGCAGGCTGATGGCGGCCTACCTGCCCGGCAACGTGCTGGCCGGCCTGCTCGCGCAGGATGCGCTCAGGCTGGCTGGCGTGCCGATGTCGGAGATCGCCGGTCCGCATGCCGGCGAGGGCGGGGCGCTCGCGCCGGCGTATCAGGCCCGGCTGGCGGAAATCCGCGAGAAGCAACTCGATAACGCCTTGAGCAAGCCGATACCGGGCATCGACACGCTGGCGGCGCCGGTGTTCGACCACACCGGCAGCCTCGCGCTGGTCATCGCGGTCATGGGCACGTCGGGCAGCTTTGACAGCAGCACCGGCGGGGCCACGGCCGGAATCCTGCGCCAGGCCGCGCAGCGGCTGTCGTGGCGCTTCGGTGCGATGCATGAGGCGATGCCGGCGGCGCGCCGATAGCGAACCCGGGCAACAACGGCGAACTCATTCCGGATACGAAGCGAACGTCTTCTTGATCAGTTGCCGCAGCCAGACATTGGCCTCGTCGTGGTGGAAACGCGGATGCCAGTGCTGGCGCAGCGCGAAGCGCGGCAATGACAGCGGCGGCGCCACCACCCGCACCGCGTTATAGCGGGAAAAGACCGTGCCCAGCTCCCGCGGCACCGTTGCCACCATGTCCGGATTCTGTTCCAGGATCAGCGGCACGACGAGGAAGTGCGGCGTGATCAGGTAGATGTTGCGCCGGATTCCCATATCGTCCAGCACGCGATCGTAGGCCTCGTTGCGCTTGCCGGTGAGCGTCACCACCACATGCGGCATCGCCTGGAACTGCGCCAGCGTGAGCGCCGTGCCCACCTTGCGGTTTCTCTTCGCCACCAGCGTGACGAAGGGATGCGTGAACAATTGCTGCCGGTACAGGCCTTGCGGCATGGTCTGCATCGAGCCGAGCGCAAGGTCCGCATCGCCCGCTTCCAGCGCCTGCGGAATCTGCTGCAGCGGCAACTGCAAGGTGCGCAGCGTGCAGCGCGGCGCGGCCTTGCGCAATTGCGCGATCAGCGGCGGCAGGAATACCAGCTCGCCCATGTCCGTCATGCACAGGCTGAAGCGCCGCTCCGCAGTCAGTGGATTGAAGCTGGCGCGCGACAGCAGTTCCGAGCGCACGGTCTCCATCACCTTGAGGATCGACGGCGCAAGCGCTTCCGCGCGCGGCGTGGGCTGCATGCCGTCCACGCTCTTGACGAACAGCGGGTCGTCGTAGAACGCGCGCAGCCGGGCCAGCGCGTGGCTCATCGCGCTCTGCGTGACGCCCAGCTGCTCGGCGGCGCGCGTCACGCTGCGCTCGCGGATCAGCGCGTCGAAGACGCCGATCAGGTTCATGTCCAGGTCACGTTCATGCATCGTATTCATTCCGAATATGAGATGGATGAGATTGACACATGATACCCCCCCTCCTAATGTGGCAGCACTGCCCGCGCCAGACGGGCGGATCCAACCGGAGACCATCCATGCCCCACCGCCCCGTGTGCCGCCCGCGCGGCCCGGCAGCCTGCCTGCTGATGGCAGTCTGCCTTCTTGCCCCGCCCGCCGTGTCGGTCGCTCACGCTGACATCAAGGTTGGCGTCACGCTGTCGCAGACCGGTCCCGCCGCGTCGCTCGGCCTGCCGGCGAAGAACGCCATCGCGCTGTTCCCGGACGAGATCGCGGGGCAGCCGGTGCGCTACATCGTGATGGACGATGCCTCGGACCCGACCAATAGCACGCGCAATCTGCGCAGGCTGATCGACGAGCACAAGATCGACGTGGCGCTGGGCTCGTCCGTCACCCCGGCCACGCTCCCGCTGGTCGACGTGGCCGCCGAGAACAAGGTGCCCCTGCTCAGCCTGGCGGCGAGCGCCAAGATCGTCGAACCGATGGACGGCAAGCGCGCGTGGGTGTTCAAGGCGATCCAGAACGAGAGCCTGATGGTCGCGGCCACGCTGGCGCACATGAAGAAATCGGGCGTGAAGACGCTCGGCTTCATCGGCTTTGCCGACGCCTACGGCGATGCATGGCTGGCCGAGATCCGCAACCAGCTCGACGCCGCCGGCATCCGGCTGGTTGCCGCCGAGCGCTACGTGCGTACCGATACCAGCGTGGTGGCGCAGGCGCTCAAGCTGACGGCGGCAAAGCTGGACGCGGTGCTGATCGCCGCCTCCGGCACGCCAGGCGCATTGCCGCAGAAGACGCTGGCCGAACGCGGCTACAAGGGGCGCATCTACCAGACCTACGGCATTGCCAACCTGGACTTCCTGCGCGTTTCGGGCAAGGACGCCGAGGGCGCGCTGTTCGCGGTCGGGCCGGTGCTGGTGGCCGACCAGCTTGATGCGGCGAATCCCGTGCGGCCCGTCGCCACCGACCTGGTGGCGCGCTACGAGAAAGCATACGGCACGGGTTCGATGTCGATCTTCGCCGCCAACGCCTGGGACGCGCAGCTGGTGCTGCGCAACGCCATTCCGCTCGCCCTGGCGAAAGCCGCGCCGGGCACCGAGGCCTTCCGCAGCGCGCTGCGCGACGCCCTCGAGTCGACCCGCGATCTCGTGACCTCGCAGGGGGTTTCGACCATGAGCAAGGCCGACCATGTCGGCTACGACAAGCGCGCCGCGGCAATGGTGCGTATTCGCAACGGCCGCTGGGAACTGGTGCGCGACTGAGCCTATGCCGGCTCAATCCGCTGCGCCTGACTTGCCGCTTAAACCAAGCTTCAGGAGACCATGATGTTCGTCAAGAATTGCTGGTATGTCGCCGGCTGGGACAAGGAGATCCCGCAAGACGGCTTTCTCGCCCGCACCATCATCAACGTACCGCTAGCCTTGTGGCGCACCACCGAGGGCAAGGCGGTCGCGTTCGAAGACCGCTGTTGCCATCGCGGCGCGCCTCTCTCCGCCGGACGCCGCGAAGGCGACTGCGTGCGCTGCCTGTATCACGGCCTGAAGTTCGACAGCGCCGGCACTTGCGTCGAAATCCCCGCGCAGGGACGCATTCCGCCGCAGGCGCGGGTCCGCACCTTCCCCGTGGTGGAGAAACACCGCTGGGTGTGGATCTGGATGGGCGAGGCCGATCGGGCCGATCCGGCACTGATACCGGACACGCACTGGCTCGACGATCCGGCGTGGCGCAGCCTCGACGGCTACATCCACTACGACGTGGACTACCTGCTGATCGCCGACAACCTGCTCGACTTCTCGCATCTGCCGTATGTCCACCCGACCACGCTCGGCGGCTCCGAGGACTACGCGCGCGTGACGCCAACGGTCGACAAGCTGGAGCGCGGCGTGCGCGTTACGCGGTGGACGCTGGATACCGAGCCGCCGGCCTTTGCGCAGCAGGTCAAGCACTACCAGGGCAAGGTCGACCGCTGGAATATCTACGACTTCCTGGTGCCCGGCATCCTGCTGATGGATTCCGGCATGGCGCCCGCCGGTAGCGGGGCGCCCGGCGGACGCCGGGAGAACGCCGCCGAGTTTCGTGGCTGCCAGGCGCTGACCCCGGAGACCGATCGGTCGACGCACTACTTCTTCGCCCATCCGCACAACTTCGCCATCGACCAGCCTGAGGTGACGGCATCGATTCACCAGAGCGTGGTCACTGCGTTCGATGAGGACCGCGCCATGATCATGGCGCAACAGCGCCAGCTCGCGCTCGATCCGGATTTCCGCATGGTGCCGCTCGGCATCGACGCGGCGCTCTCGCAGTTCCGCTGGACGGTGAAACGGATGGCGGAGGAAGAACAAAAGCGCACGCAGGAGCAGAAGCAGGCGCAACCGGAGACGCCTCGTGCCCGCGCCGCCTGACCTGCTCGAACTGGTGGTTGCCGCGCGCGCGCCGCAAGCCGAAGGCGTGGCCTGGCTCGAACTGCGCGATCCGCGAGGCGCTCCGCTGCCGCCCTTCACGCCGGGCGCGCATATCGACCTGTACCTGCCGGGTGGCCTGGTGCGCCAGTATTCCCTGTGCAACGATAGCGAGGAGCGCGACCGCTATTGCCTTGGCGTCGGGCTGGCGCCCGACTCGCGCGGGGGCTCGCGCTATGTCCACGTTGCCCTGCAAAGCGGAGCGCGTGTCGCGGTGGGCTATCCCCGTGCCCAGTTCGGCCTGGCGCCGGCGGCGGGCAGGCACCGGTTTATCGCCGGCGGCATCGGCATCACGCCTTTCCTCAGCATGATCCACTGGTGCGAGCGGCATGGCGCCGACTGGGAATTGCTGTATTGCGTGCGCTCGCGCGGGCGTGCCGGCTGGCGCGAGGCGCTGCTCGGCCACGGCGCCCGGGCGCGGCTGCACGCGGACGACGAGCACGGCGGCCCGGCGGATATCCTCGCCTGGCTCGATGGGCAGCGGCCGGGGGACCATGTCTATTGCTGCGGCCCCGGCCCGCTGATGGATGCGGTCGCGGATGCCGCCGGCCGCCTCGGCATGGCACGGGGCAGCGTACATTTCGAGCGCTTTGCCGCCCCTGGCGAGACCGTCCGGCAGGGGGACCGCGCCTTCACGATCGGCCTGCGCAGGTCGGGGCTGGAACTCCAGGTACCGGCCGACGCCAGCATGCTCGACGCCGTCGAAGCCGCCGGCATCGCAACGCCCTCCTCATGCCGGGAAGGCCTTTGCCGTAGCTGCGAGGTGACGCTGCTGGCGGGGATTGCCGATCATCGCGACTACGTGTTGAGCGATGAGGAGCGCGCGGCGCAGCGCAGCGTCATGCTGTGCGTGTCCCGCGCATGCACGGAGAGACTGGAACTCGATCTCTGACCGGCGGGGACTCGTCCTGGGCGAAACCGCAGCAAGGCGAGCCGCACCGGCTCACACCGGCATCGTCCAGATGTCGAGCCGGTGGCCTTCCTCATCTTCAAAGTGGACGATGCGGTCGTCAGGATTCTCGTGGGGGTCGCCCGGCGGGAATCCTTCGGTGACCCGCTTCACCGGCAGGCACCTGATCTTGTGGATCTGATGGGCAGGGTAGCGGTCTTGCGCCGAACCGTCGCCGATCGTGAATCCATCGTGGACGTAGCGGGAACACCAGGTGTGGGCGGAGTCCCAGTCGTCATGCAATTCGCGCTTCGCCGGCTTGCTGGTGTCGGACAGCAGGTAGATGCACAGCAACACCCTGTCTTCGATCTCCGAAAACTGGCCAGCCACAGGATCGTCCACGACGTGCCTCCTTTCGCTGATTCCTGCTGATTCCTGCCCGGCGCGGGGCGCCTCGCAAGGCGCGCGCCACCTCACTGCCTATCATAGGCGATGCGACCCGCCGCCGCCGGCATCGATTCCCGGTCTGGGTGCCCCTGGCGGCACTTCGGGGGCGGCATCGTCCCCGCCCGCGTCCTTCGTTACCAGCCCGCCGGCCCCGATGCTGTCATGCCTGTTGCAGCAAGCAGCGCTCGATACTGGCGGCGAGGGCGAGCGGTACCTCGTTCATCGGGTAGTGGCCCGCATTGGACAGGATCTCCAGCTCGGCGTCAGGGTACCAGGCAAGGTAGGTGGCGCGCATCAGGTCCGCAGTGAAAGTGGGATCGTGCTCGCCGACCAGCACCCTGACCCGGTGCCGCGCTCCCCTGGCCTGCGAACTGAAATCGGTATTGCTCCAGGCATCCAGGTAGGCGGAAAACGCGGCCTTCGACGAACGCTCGCATGAGTAGGCGGCCTTCCAGTCGACCCAGGCCCGGGGCAGGCGCTGCCCGGTACTGCGGTCGATGATGATGCGCCGGTTCTCGATACTGCCGGCCGCGCCATGGAACAGCGAACGCCCGGCATCGTCGAAAACGATGCCGCAGCTCGGTACCGGCGCGACGGGGACGAGCGTTCGTATCCGCCCGGGCGCCAGGGCCGCCACGCGTTCGATCGCCATGCCTCCCATCGAGTGGCCGACCAGGCTGAAGCTGCCGAACCCGAGGTTGTCCGCGAGCGCCAGGGTGTCGGCCGCGATCTCGTCCATGGTATAGGCTCCCGTGACCGAGCGCCGGTATCCATAGCCCCGGTAATCCATGAAGATGTAGGAAAACGCGTCGCGGCTGAGCGCGCTCTCCATGGGTTCGAAGGCGTGGCAGTCGCCAAACCAGCCGTGCAGGACGATAACGGGGTGGGGACCGGTCCCTACCCGATGAAACGTGTTGGACATATTGCCTCCGGAAGCGAAAGAGAAAGCGTGAGCGGTTGCATGGGCAGGGAGTGCGAAGGCCTTGCCTGCACCGGTGCTGTCGAGACGAGCATGGTAGAACCGGCGGCGCCTGCCCGCTTCCGATGGCGGGTCAATACCTGTAGAGTCCGGGCCATGCGCAATACACTGCTTGACCCCTACGAGGACATCCCGAGAAGCGTCGTGGTGACGGCCAACGACTACCCGGCGGCTTCGACTTTTCCAGCCCATGCGCATCGCCGTGGCCAGTTTGCCTATGCCGCTTGCGGGACGATCAGCGTGCAGACGCCGGGCGGGAGCTGGCTCGTCCCGCCGCAACGCGCGTGCTGGATACCGGTGGGCGTCGTGCATGAAATGCAGATGAGCGGCCCGGTGACGATGCTGAACACCTTTGTCGCCGCGGACGCAGCAAGGGCCGCCGGACTGCCCGACGACTGCCGCGTGTTCGGCGTGTCGCCGCTGCTGCGCCATCTCCTTGCCGAGGCCGTGGACCTGCCGGCGCTCTACCAGCCGGACGCCCGCGCGGGCAAGATCATGTCACTGCTGCTGGATGAGATCGCCGTCATGCCGTCGCTTTCGCTCCATGCGCCATTGCCGGCCGAGCCGCGCCTGGCGCGCTTGTGCCGCGATCTGCTCGCCAGCCCCTCGCTCGGCGCCGATATAGACAAGATGGCCGCCCGCGCAGGCATGAGCCGGCGCACGTTCACCCGGACATTCAGGGCGCAGACCGGCGTGAGCTTCACGCAGTGGCGCCAGCAAGCCTGCCTGCTGAGCGCCCTTGAGCGCCTCGGCAACGGCGAGTCGGTCACCCGCGTGGCGCTGGATCTCGGCTACGGTAGTCCGAGCGCCTTCACGGCATTGTTCCGGCGCGTACTGGGGCAGTCGCCGAGCCGTTATCTGGAGCGGCAGCGATAGCGCGTCCTCGGGGCTGACGCAGCGTCTCCGCGCCATCCTTCCGTGCCCCCGCGCACCCGCGCCCCCGCGCTTCAGCGCGCGTAAGCACCTGCCGTACCGCCTGCCGCGGCCTCGCTATTTTTCAGAAAGCCGATAAAGGACTTTACCTTCGCCGGCACATGCCGCGTGTTCGGATATACCGCGTAGACGCCTTGCACGGGAAAGCGATAATCCGGCAGCAGCCTGCACAGCCGTCCCAACTGAAGATCCGCCTCGATCATCCAGGCCGGCAGCAGGGCCACGCCATGACCGGCGAGCGCGAAGGCGTGCAGCGCCGAGGCGCTGTCGGCGGCGAGCATGGCCTTTCCCCTGGGCCGCCACGGGTATGTCTTGCCATCCGGACCGGTTATGTCCCATTGTCTCGACGCCGGCAGCCGGCTGTGTTCTATCCACGGGGCCTGCGCCAGCGCTTCGAGCGTTGCCAGGCCTCCATGCGGCAAGCGCTGGAGGAAAGCCGCTGACGCAACCGGAAAAATATCGTGCCGCGACAGCAAGGTTGCGCGATGGCTCGTGTCTTCCATGCTGCCGATGCGGATCGCCAGATCAAAGCGCTCCGAGATCAGGTCGGCATGCCCGGACGAGGAGGAAAGGCAGACGCGCAGCCCAGGGTGCAGCCGGGTAAATGCTTCGAGCGCCGGTACTATCTTTCTCAACCCATACTCGAAGGTGGTGGTGATGCGCAGCGTGCCGGTCAACTCCTTATGCTCCGAGCGGGCATCGTCGATGGCCAGCCTGGCTTCGTCGAGCACGCGTACGCAGCGGCGGTAAAACCGTTCGCCCGCTTCGGTGGGAACGACTTTGCGGGTGCTCCTGGTCAGCAGGGAGACCCCGAGTTCGGCTTCGAGCCGGATGATATTGAAGCTGACGACGGCGCGGGTCTGGCCCAGCGCCTTGGCCGCGCCGGTGAGCGAACCGGCCTCGACAACGGCCTTGAACGTATCGAACCGGTCGAGGCTGACCATGACGTCTCCATGCATAGTTCAAGAATCATTTGTCAAAATCATTTTGACAGTTTATCTGTGTTCCGGATCTACGTCCAAGGCGCCCTGGCGAGATAGGATTCGTCCCCTGGGAAAGGAGGTGCGATGCCGTATCGTTCGAAAGTGGCACTGGTGTATCTGCTCGGGTTCTTTATCGATCTCGTCAATATGTTCATTGCCAACATCGCCTATCCGGAGATAGGGAACGCGCTCGGCGCCACCGTCGGCGAGCTCGCATGGATTGGCAACGCCTATATGCTCGGCCTGTCCATCGTCATTCCTCTGAGCGTGTGGCTCGCCAGTG
The DNA here is from genome assembly GCF_057798855.1 of Cupriavidus sp. 96C5-1. Classification (NCBI taxonomy): domain Bacteria; kingdom Pseudomonadati; phylum Pseudomonadota; class Betaproteobacteria; order Burkholderiales; family Burkholderiaceae; genus Cupriavidus; species Cupriavidus sp. 96C5-1. Next base: position 58,437 of record NZ_JBYOJU010000054.1, read on the forward strand.
CGCTTGGCGAACGGCGCCTGATGGTGCTCTCCCTGGCGCTCTTCGTACTGGCATCGCTGGCGGCGGGGCTGGCGGGCTCCATTTCCGGCCTGATCGTATTCCGCTTCGTGCAGGGGCTCGGCGGTGGACTCCTGATACCGGTGGGGCAGGCCATGGCCTACCGGCACTATGCGCCGGGCGATCGTGTCAGGCTGACTTCGCTGGTCATGATGGTCGCCCTCATCGTGCCGGCAATCTCTCCCTTCGTTGGTGGCTTGATCGTACAGGCGCTTTCGTGGCGATGGATCTTCTTTTCAAGCATCCCGCTGGCTTTGCTCACCTTGCTGCTGGCGTGGGTCTGGCTTGAGCGGGCTGTCGTTGCCGCCCGCATCCCGCCGCTGGATATGCCAGGATTGCTGCTTGGCGCCGCGGCCATGACCGCGCTGCTGATCGCGCTGACCCTGCTGGGCGAGTCGCCGGGGGCGCCGGCTGGATTCCTGTGGCTGGGGTTTGCGGTGCTGGCAACGGGACTCTATGTGCGAGACGCGCTCCGCAAGCCGCATCCGGTTCTCGACCTGCGCCTGACCGGCAGCCGTCTCCTGCGCGTCTCGATGCTGGTCTACCTGTTCGTGCCAGGCGTGTTCATGGGCGTGAGCATGGTGGCTGTCCTGTACCTGCAAGGGCCTCTTGGCCTGACGGCCGCGAGCACCGGGGCGCTGATGCTGCCTTGGGCCGGCGCCTCATGCGTGGCCATCTTCCTGACGCGGCGCAGGTTCGGCGAACTTGGTCCCAAGCCGCTGTTGCTGGCTGGCATGGCATGCCAGGGTGTGGGTATCGTGGTGCTTGCCATGACATCCAGCGGCACGGCCTATGCGGTATTGGCTTCGGCCTACGCGCTGATGGGCTTCGGCGGCAGCCTGTGCAGCAGCACGGCGCAAAGCACCGCCATGCTCGATGTCGAGCCCGCCAGGATGGGGCATGCGAGCGCGCTCTGGAATATCAATCGCCAGTTGGGCTTCTGTCTGGGCGTGGCGATACTGAGCATGCTGCTCAACCTCCTGATCGGCGCGGATGGCCTCCACGCCATCGCGTCGCAGGCTGGCAGCGCGGTATTGGCTTCATTCCGGGCCTGCTTCCTGATTGCCGCCACGCTCACCCTGTTGCCAGTGCCTTTCGTCTTGCGGATCCAGACCGCGCAAGTGTTGGCCCTGGTTCGAAAAACGTCATAGCGAGAACACGACAAGAACATCATGATGGACGAAACCCCATTCTTTACCGAGATCGTCGAAGCCCACGTTGCCATACAGGCGTGGTTCTGCGGGCAGGACAGCGAGGACCCGGACGCGCTGGCGTCCCTGCTGTCGCGGTTTTCGCCGCAATTCTCGATGATTACGCCTGCTGCCGCCGTGTTGGATTTCCCCGCCTTGCGAGCGCTTTTTTCACAGGCGGGCGGACGCCGCCCCGGGCTCCGGATCGCGGTGTCCGATCTGCGGTCGATCGGGCTGTCGGCCGGGGGAGCAACCATCCTCTATCGCGAACACCAGGTCGATGGCGCCGGGGTGGCCAGCGAGCGCTGGTCGACGGTTGTGTTCGAGAGGAATGCGCAGGGGAAGATCCTGTGGCGGCATCTTCATGAAACGATGGGGGGCGTTGTTTTCAAATGAATTGGGGGGCTGATTGTAGGGCGTTGATGATGGGTCGCGGGGCTGGGGCTGCCGGTCTATTCGTTTGGCGGGTTTCTGCAACTATTGGTTTCGGGCCTTCGCGCTCAGGACGAGTATTATTTATGATCGAGTGGCCATGTACACTGGTAGCGGTAGATGGAGCGATATGGGATTATTTCGCCTAATCATCAATTGTGATTGCCATTTACAATGGTGATTTGTTTAAAGTGTTTATATTGGATTTTATAGGTAAATGATTTAGGATTGCAGGGCCTAAAGGCGGAGTGGTGTCAGGCTCATGGGCACATGGAGGTGTCACTTTTCTTTACTCGTAAAGAAAAGTAACCAAAAGAAAGCGACCCCTTGCAGGGGGGCTGGCTTGTCGGGCTCGGGGGCTTTGCGGATTCGTGGTGGACGCGTCAGTCCTGCCTGACTGCTGGCGCTACCGGTGCGAACGGCATCACCACTGCGGATGGCATTGGTTTTATTGTAGTGCCCCTGATAGCAATGGTCCGTGGTAGTTCACGCATCTGCCGTTACCGGCGCGAATGGCCACTGTCTCCCGATCCTTGCTGGTTTCGTCGTGGGCGCGGTGGCCCCGGCTTGAGGCGAATACCCAAAATCTGGAGCCACCGCACCCAC
>NZ_JBYOJU010000055.1:0-59414 GCF_057798855.1 Cupriavidus sp. 96C5-1
CGTGACCCGTCCTGACTAAGGTTGACACTTTCCCCCCAGACAGGAAGGAGAGTCAATTGGAAGCGGTCGAAAAGCGAACTCAGCGGGACTACAGCCTGGCTTTTAAACTAGCGGTGGTGGAGCAGGTCGAAAAAGGCGAATTGACCTACAAGCAGGCCCAACAGCGGTACGGGATCCAGGGGCGCTCGACAGTGCTGGTATGGTTACGCAAGCACGGACTACAGGACTGGAGCGGCTCGTCGTCGCGTAGAGCTGCCAGCACCGCCATGGGAAACGAAACCGACAAGCCACTGACGCCGGAGCAGCGGATCAAGGAATTGGAAGTACAGCTGAAGGAGGCGAACGAGAAGGCTCGCTTGTTTGAGGCCGTGATCGACGTGATCCAGAAGGAGCACGGGGTTCGCATCGTAAAAAAGCCCTCGGGCAGGTCCTCGCGCAAAAGCTCGTCCAAGGGCTGAGCGTCAGCAGGGCCTGCCGCTATGTCGGCATCAGCCGACAGGCATACTACAAACGCCAGCACAGTGAGCGCCTGCGGCTTGAGCGAGACGCCAAGGTTTGCGCCATGGTGACCTACACTCGCCTGCGCCAGCCGCGCTTGGGCACGCGCAAGCTTCAGCACATCTTGCGCTCACCCTTGGCTCAGGCCGGTATCCAGATCGGCCGTGACCGCTTGTTCGACATACTGCGTGCGGCTCGCTTGCTGGTGGCGCCGCAGCGGGCTTATCACAAGACCACGCATAGCCATCATCGCTTCCGGCGACATCCCAACCTGCTCAAGGATGGGCCCCAGAAGGTTGTTCCAACGGGTCCGGAACAGGTCTGGGTGGCTGACATCACGTACTTGCCGACCGCCCAGCGCTTCGTCTACCTAAGCCTGGTGACCGACGCCTACTCTCGCAAGATCGTCGGCTACCACGTGCATGACAGCCTGCAGACCGAGCAGGTGAGCCAGGCGCTGAGGATGGCGCTGCGGGGCCGCAGCACGCGCCAGCCGCTGGTTCACCACTCGGATCGCGGGATCCAGTACTGCTTGACCTACTACCAGGAGATCCATCAGCGCCATGGGCTGATTTGCTCCATGACCGATGGCTACGATTGTTACCAGAATGCCATGGCAGAACGCGTCAACGGCATTCTCAAAAGCGAGTTCTTGCTGCAGCGGCCTGCCGACCTGAAGCAGGCCGCTCGCATGGTCGAACAGTCCATCCGTATCTACAACCGCGAGCGACCGCATCAGTCGCTGAAATACAAAACGCCCAATGAGGTTCATCGGGCGTCTCTTGCTACAACTTGAACGAGCAAACCGCGTGCAGCGGGGTGTCAACCTATGTCAGGACTTGACACCGGAGCCACACCCTGCGTTGAGGCGTGAATGCCTCGGCGTATCTGCTGCGCCGGAAATGGAAAAAGCCCTTGGGAACCAAGGGCTTTTTCCATGAAACTGGCGGAGAGAGGGGGATTCGAACCCCCGATAGGCTATTAACCTATACACGCTTTCCAGGCGTGCGACTTAAACCGCTCATCCATCTCTCCGAGAAGTCCGCGATTATAGCAGGCTTGCTCAGCAAATCCAGTGTTTCTTGATGCAATCCGTTAGCCGCGTCGCAAGTAAGTCACCAGGCGGTCTATCACCGGTGCATTGCGGGGCGTCAGCAGGCTCACCAGGATGGCCACGGCAAAGCCCGCCGGGACGCCGAAGGCACCGGATGCGATCGGGTCCACGCCAAACCAGCGGTTGCCGAAGAAGCCTGTCATGCGGGTGAAGAAGGGATAGTTGACGAAAATATAGTAAACGGACACCCCGAGTCCCGCTGCCATGCCCGCGACCGCGCCGGCGGCCGTGGTGCGCCGCCAGAAGATCGCCAGCACCAGTACCGGGAAAAAGCTGGAGGCCGCCAGCGAGAACGCCGCGCCGACCAGGAAGAGGATATTGCCGGGGCGCAGCGAGGTGACATAAGAGGCAAACAGTGCCACGCCCAGCAGCACGATCTTGGCGGTGGTGACCCGCCGCTGGTGGCTCGCCGTGCGGTCGATCATATGATAGAAAACATCGTGCGAGAGCGCATTGGCGATGGTCAGGAGCAGGCCGTCGGCGGTGGACAGCGCCGCCGCCAGCGCGCCGGCGGCAACCAGCCCCGAGATCACATAGGGCAGGCCGGCGATCTCCGGTGCCGCAAGCACGATCATGTCGGGCTGGATCAGCAGCTCCGCCCACTGCACGATGCCATCGCCGTTGACATCGCGGATGCCGAACACCGGCGGATCGACCTTGCGCCACTGCACCACCCATTGCGGCAGTTCCGCATAGGGCGTGCCGACCAGGTGCTGGAGGAATTCGTACTTGACCAGCGCGGCCAGCGCCGGCGCCGACACATAGAGCAGCGCGATGAAGAACACCGCCCAGGCCACGGAGTTGCGCGACTCCTTCACCGACGGCGTTGTGTAGAGCCGGGTCAGGATATGCGGCAGGCTGGCGGTTCCCAGCATCAGGCAGAACACCAGCAATACGAAATTCAGGCGCTTGGTCTTGCGCTCCCCCTCCGAAGGGGAAGGATAGGGTTCCGTCGACGGAATGCTCGGCTGGCTGCGTGCCAGTGCTTCCTCGCGCTGCTGGTTCCATTGCTGCTGGGCCGCGGCCACGTCGCGCGGATACTCGACCCGTTCGCGCTCGACCGTCTTGATCTCGCGCAGCGGCGCATTGCGCAGGCGCAGTTCCTGGAGGCGCACGGCCAGCGCGTTACGCTCCTCGTCATACGATTGCGGCAACCTGGCGATGCGCTCCTGCATCTGGATCGCCTGCTGCCGGTAGTACTCGCGCACGGCCTGCTCCGCCGGGTCGCGCTCCATGCTGCGCTCGCGCGCGTCGATCTGCGACAGCAGCTTGCCGTAGCTCAGCTGCGGCAGCGCTTCGTGATGATGCTTCCAGGCAATCATCGAGACCGTCGCCAGGAAGGCCACGATCAGCATGATGTACTGCGCCACCTGGGTCCACGTCACTGCCCGCATGCCGCCCAGGAAAGAGCACACCAGAATACCGGCCAGGCCGAAGAACACGCCGACGGCAAACTCCACGCCGATAAAGCGCGTGACGATCAGCCCCACCCCCTGGATCTGCGCCACCAGATAGACGAAGGAGCACAGCGATGCCGCCAGCACGGCAATCGCGCGCACCGGCATATTGCCGCCGGGCTTGCCGTTGCCGTAGCGCGCCGCCAGGAAGTCGGGAATGGTGTAGCCGCCGTACTTGCGCAGATAGGGCGCGAGCAGGAAAGCCACCAGGCAATAGCCGCCGGTCCAGCCCATCACATAGGCCAGCCCTTCGTAGCCCGACGCGAACAGGATGCCGGCCAGGCCGATGAAGGACGCCGCGCTCATCCAGTCGGCCGCGATCGCCATGCCGTTGAACAAGGCCGGCACGCGCCGTCCGGCTACATAGTACTCATTGAGATCCGAGGTACGGCAGATCAGCCCGATGCACGCATAGATGGCGATGGTGACGAACAGGAAGACATAGCCAAGCCAGAGCGCATCGCCGCTGGAATGCTCCAGCAGGCTCATCATGCCGATAAAGGTGAACAGGCCGACGGTGAACAGGCCGTAGTACAACAGCAGCCGGCGGCGAAAGCGCGACTGTTCGTCGGGCATGGGAAAAGTGGTTGGACGGGCGGGGTGGATGCGGCGGGAACCTGCCGGCATGGCGCGCCGGCAGGCTGGTTTGTAGCCCCGTTATTGGGCCTGTTTCAACTGATCCAGGATGGCGGGGTTTTCCAGGGTGGAGGTGTCCTGGGTGATTTCCTCGTTCTTGGCCAGCGAGCGCAACAGGCGCCGCATGATCTTGCCGGAGCGCGTCTTGGGCAGGTTGTCGCCGAAGCGGATGTCCTTGGGCTTGGCGATCGGACCGATCTCCTTGCCCACCCAGTTGCGCAGCTCGGCGGCGATCTGCCTGGCTTCTTCCTCGTTCGGGCGCGAACGCTTGAGCACCACGAAGGCACAGATGGCTTCGCCGGTCATGTCATCCGGCCGGCCCACCACTGCGGCCTCGGCCACCATCGGGTTGGACACCAGCGCGGACTCGATTTCCATCGTGCCCATGCGGTGGCCCGAGACGTTGAGCACGTCGTCGATGCGGCCCATGATGGTGAAGTAGCCGGTGTCCTTGTCGCGGATCGAACCGTCGCCGGCAAGATAGAGCGTGCCGCCCAGCTCTTCCGGGAAGTAGCTCTTCTTGAAGCGCTCCGGGTCGCCCCAGATGGTGCGGATCATCGAGGGCCACGGGCGCTTGACCACCAGGATGCCGCCATTGCCGTTGGGCACGTCCTGCCCGGTTTCATCCACGATGGCCGCCATGATGCCCGGCAGCGGCAAGGTGCAGGAACCCGGCACCAGCGGCGTGGCGCCCGGCAGCGGCGTGATCATGTGGCCGCCGGTCTCGGTCTGCCAGAAGGTGTCGACGATCGGGCAGCGCTCGCCGCCGATATTGCGGTAGTACCACATCCACGCTTCGGGGTTGATGGGCTCGCCCACCGTGCCCAGCAGGCGCAGGCTGGACAGATCGTATTGCTTCGGATGGATCTTCTCGTCGGCCTCGGCCGCCTTGATCAGGGAGCGGATCGCGGTCGGCGCGGTGTAGAAGATGCTGACCTTGTGGCGTGCGATCATGTCCCAGAAACGGCCGGCATTGGGATAGGTCGGCACGCCCTCGAACACCACCTGGGTGGCGCCGGCGGCCAGCGGGCCGTAGGCGATATAGGTGTGCCCGGTGACCCAGCCGATGTCGGCGGTACACCAGAACAGGTCGTCGGGCTTGATGTCGAAGCTCCACTTCATCGTCATCAGCGCCCACAGCAGGTAGCCGCCGGTGCTGTGCTGCACGCCCTTGGGCTTGCCGGTGGAGCCCGAGGTATAGAGCACGAACAGCGGATGCTCGGCGCTGACGGGTTCGGCCTCGCAGGTTTCCGGCTGGCCGGCGGCGACGTCGTCCATCCAGAGGTCGCGGCCTTCGGTCCAGTTGACCTTGCCGCCGGTGCGGCGGTACACGATCACATTCCTGACCGCTTCGCAGCCACCGAGCGCCAGCGCTTCATCGGCGATGGCCTTGAGCGGCAGCGCCTTGCCACCGCGCATCTGTTCGTCGGCGGTGATCAGCGCCACCGCGCCGACGTCGACCAGCCGCTCCTGCAGCGACTTGGCGGAGAAACCGCCGAACACCACCGAATGGGTCGCGCCGATGCGGGCGCAGGCCTGCATGGCCACGACGCCCTCGACCGACATCGGGATATAGATGACGACGCGGTCGCCCTTCTTGATGCCGAGCCCCCGCAGGCCATTGGCGAACTGGCAAACCTTGGCGTGCAACTGGCGGTAGGTCACCTTGCTGACGGCGCCGTCGTCGGCCTCGAAGACGATGGCGACCTTGTCGGCGTTGCCGTTGTCCAGGTTGCGGTCCAGGCAGTTGTACGAGGCATTGAGTTCGCCGTCCTCGAACCACTTGTAAAACGGCGCGTTGCTCTCGTCGAGCACCTTGGTGAACGGCTTGTTCCAGTGCAACAGCTCGCGCGCGTGGCGGGCCCAGAAGCCTTCGTAGTCGCGCTCGGCTTCGTCGCACAGCACCTGGTAAGCCTCCATGCTGGGGATCGCGGCGTGCTTGGCGAACGACTCCGGGGGATTGAAAACGCGATGCTCCTGCATCACCGACTCGATGGCGGACATTTGTTTGTCTCCTGATATGGCCTGGCTGCTTGGCTGCCAACTTACGCGCGACGCCTTACTTAAACCTGACGCAGGCAACAGCCGGCGCCGGCGCGCTGGCTGTTGCAATGCAGCATGAAATATCGTCCCGGCGAAGCATCCGCGCATGGGATGTGCAGCCTTATCCATTAGGCTAGCACAGCTATAATGCCGCGAGCCCTTTCCCGAACATGGCGCTACGGCATTGCAGGTCGCGCGGGCCGCCGCACACACCTCCGAATCCCTGCCGCTCCCATGGCTTTCACGCAACGCACGTGCCCATCCACGCCCTCTTCCTGATCGCCGCCATGGCCCTGGTCGGCAGCAATGTCGGCCTGGGCAAGGCCATCGTGGCCTATGTGCCGATCCTGCTGTTCGCCCTGCTGCGCTTTGCCATCGCCATTGCCTGCCTGGCGCCCTGGTACCGGCCGTCACGCATGCGGATGGTGTCGCGCGGCGAGTGGCTCAACCTTTTCCTGCAGGCGTTCTTCGGCACCTTCCTGTTCACGCTGCTGATGCTGGGCGGGGTACGCCTGACCAGCGCCATGGCGGCGGGCGTGATCACCAGCACCATCCCGGCCACGGTCGCCCTGCTCTCCTGGCTGATCCTGCGCGAGCGGCTATCGCGGCGCACGGTGTTATCGGTGCTGCTGGCGGTTGCAGGCATTGCGGTGCTGAACGTGGCGCGCGGCACGGATCACGGCAGCGGCGGCGAGCGCGCGCTGCTCGGCAACCTGATGATCATGGGTGCGGTGATCTGCGAGTCGATCTATGTGATCCTCTCGCGGCGCCTGGCGCAGACGCTGGCTGCCATCGAGATCTGCGCGTACACACACCTGATCGGCGGACTGCTGATGCTGCCGCTGGGCCTGGTGCCGCTGCTGAATTTCGACGCGAGCACGGTCCCGGGGCCCATCTGGCTGATGCTGCTCTGGTACGCACTGTCGGCCAGCATCTTCTCGTTCTGGTTGTGGATGAAAGGCGTGCGCCACGTACCGGCGCAACTGGCCGGCGTGTTCACGGCGGTACTGCCGGTGGCTGCCGCCACCTATGGCATCGTCTTCCTGGGCGAGCAGCCCGGCTGGGCGCATGGCGTGGCGCTGGCGTGCGTGCTGGCCGGCATCGGGCTGGCCAGCTGGCCCGGTCCGATCGCGCGCGGCGCGTGGCGCGCCGACCGTGCCACGTCGCGCGGGGCCGACTCCGGCCACGCGGGCTGACGGGCCGCGGCCGTCGGGTGCGCGCGGTCACGCGCGGTGGCGCCGGCATCACCCGAGAGACTGTCGACAAGCGCATGCAGGCCGGCAACCCACCCCGCCTGGGTGTATCATCGCGGGTTGAATTTCCCCTCGACTGTCCTCCCCATAAAATGACTGTCATCAAGCAAGAAGACCTCATCCAGAGCGTCGCCGACTCCCTCCAGTACATCAGCTACTACCACCCGATGGACTACATCACCAGCCTGGGCCGCGCCTATGAGCTGGAGCAGAGTCCCGCCGCCAAGGATGCGATCGCGCAGATCCTGACCAACAGCCGCATGTGCGCAGAAGGCAAGCGCCCGATCTGCCAGGACACCGGCATCGTCACGATCTTCGTCAAGGTGGGCATGGACGTGCGCTGGGACGGCGCCACCATGGGGCTCTCGGACATGATCAACGAAGGCGTGCGCCGCGGCTACACCAACCCCGACAACGTGCTGCGCGCCTCCATCGTGAACCCGCCCGAAGGCGGCCGCAAGAACACCAAGGACAACACTCCCGCCGTGATCCACTATGAAGTGGTGCCCGGCAATACGGTGGACATCCAGGTGGCGGCCAAGGGCGGCGGCTCCGAGAACAAGTCGAAGTTCGTGATGCTCAACCCCTCCGACTCCATCGTCGACTGGGTGCTCAAGACCGTGCCGACCATGGGCGCCGGCTGGTGCCCGCCGGGCATGCTGGGCATCGGCATCGGCGGTACCGCCGAGAAGGCCATGGTCATGGCCAAGGAATCGCTGATGGACCCGATCGACATCCAGGATGTGATCGCACGCGGCCCGCAGGACTGGATCGAGGAACTGCGCGTCGAGCTGTACGAGAAGGTCAATGCACTGGGCATCGGCGCGCAGGGCCTGGGCGGCCTGGCCACCGTGCTCGACGTCAAGATCATGGGCTACCCGACCCACGCGGCTTCCAAGCCGGTGGCGATGATCCCGAACTGCGCGGCTACCCGCCACGTGCACTTCACGCTGGATGGCAGCGGCCCGGCCAAGCTCGAGGCCCCCGACCTGTCGGCCTGGCCGAAGGTGGAGTGGGCACCGAACACCGAAACCTCCAAGCGCGTCGACCTCAACACGCTGACGCCGGAAGAAGTCGCCTCATGGAAGCCCGGCCAGACCCTGCTGCTCAACGGCAAGATGCTGACCGGGCGCGACGCCGCGCACAAGCGCATCGCCGACATGCTGGCCAAGGGCGAGAAGCTGCCGGTGGACTTCAAGAACCGCGTGATCTACTACGTCGGTCCGGTCGACCCGGTGCGCGACGAAGCCGTCGGCCCGGCAGGACCCACCACCGCCACGCGCATGGACAAGTTCACCGAGATGATGCTGGCCGAAACCGGCCTGATCTCGATGATCGGCAAGGCCGAGCGCGGCCCGGTGGCGATCGAGGCCATCAAGAAGCACAAGTCGGCCTACCTGATGGCGGTCGGCGGCGCAGCCTACCTGGTGGCGAAGGCCATCAAGCACGCCAAGGTGGTCGGCTTCGAAGACCTCGGCATGGAAGCCATCTACGAGTTCGACGTCAAGGACATGCCCGTGACGGTGGCCGTGGACAGCGAAGGCACCTCGGTGCACAAGACCGGCCCTGCTGAATGGCAGGCCAAGATCGGCAAGATCCCGGTCGCAGCGCTGTAAAGCGTGCCGCACCGCGACAGCCATGCTGTCAGCGAAAGCCGGGTCTTCCGACCCGGCTTTTTGCTACCGGCCCTCTTGCTGGCCCGACTGTCCGACCGTCCGATTGCCTTTTTATCCTCCCCGTGAACAACGCACCCATCGGCATCTTCGATTCCGGCCTCGGCGGCCTGTCCGTATTGCGCGAAGTCCGCGCCCTGCTGCCGCATGAATCGCTGATCTACGTCGCCGACTCGAAATACGCGCCTTATGGCGAGAAACCCGAACGCTTCGTCGAAGCACGCACCCTGCAGGTTTGCGAGTGGCTGGTGGCGCAGGGCTGCAAGGCCCTGGTGATCGCCTGCAACACGGCCACCATGCATGCAGTGCAGACGCTGCGCGCGCGGCTTGCGCTACCCATCGTCGGCGTCGAGCCGGGCCTGAAGCCTGCCGCCGCGGCAAGCCGCAGCAAGGTGGTTGGCGTGCTGGCCACCAGCAATACATTGAAGAGCGCGAAGTTCGGCCGGCTGCTCGCCTCGATGGAAGGCGAGAGCCGCTTCCTGTGCGAGGCGGGCGTCGGGCTGGTTCCGCTGATCGAGCAGGGCGATGTGAACGGGCCGGCCGTGCGCGAGAAACTCACGGCCTACCTTTCACCGATGCTGGAAGCCGGCGCCGATACGCTGGTGCTTGGCTGCACCCATTACCCCTTCCTGTCCGACGCCGTGCGCGATCTGGTGGGCGACCGGCTGGCGCTGGTCGACACCGGTGACGCGATTGCACGGCAATTGCACCGCAAGCTCGCCGAGCACGGCATGGCCGCCGATGCCGGCGCCGTGCCGGTCGACCGCTACGCGTCGACCAAGGATGCCGCCCACCTGCGCGCCATGGCAGCGGCGCTGCTGCACGTGGATGCGCCGGCCGAAACCGTGGTGATCGAACCCGCGCCGGCGCTCGGCTGAGGCGGCGGCGGCGCCTTTAACCGTATCGATCCGGTCCGGCTACTGGAGAAAACCTAGTGGCCGGCGCTGCCGCACATCGGGCTTGACCGCATGTTCCTGGCGCAGTTGTGCCAGGAATTCATCGGGCGTCAGCGTTTCCTCCAGCAGCACGCACTGCCGCTTGACGGTGGCGAAATCGCCCGGCGTCAGGCAATCCAGCTTCGCCAGTTCCTCGCGCATTGCGGCATCCAGGCGGCCGGCGTCGGCGTCCAGCGCTTCCTCGATAAACATCGCGGTGCGTTGCTCCACCTTCAGCGGCAGGAAACGGATCTTGAACGAGAAGCGCCGCAGCGCCGCCTCGTCGATCCGTTCGAACAGGTTGGTGGTGCAGACGAAGATGCCGTTGAAGCGCTCCATGCCCTGCAGCATCTCGTTGACCTCAGACACTTCATAATTGCGCACCGCGTTCTGCCGGCTCTGCATGAAGCTGTCGGCCTCGTCGAGCAGCAGTATCGCGCCGTCCTCTTCGGCCCGGGCGAACATGGCGGCGATCTGCTGTTCGGTTTCGCCCACATACTTGCTCATCAGGTCGGAGGCGCGGCGGATCATCAGCGGCTGCTCCAGCGCCGCCGCGATGTGCTCCGCCAGCGCGGTCTTGCCCGTGCCGGGCGGTCCGTAGAAGCAGAGCGTCCCGCGCTGGCGCGCCTTGAGCGCCTGCACGATCTTGCCCACTTCGTAGCGGGTCTCCAGGTTGAGATAGTCCAGCCGGTAGTGCGTCACCACCGGCCGCCCTTCCACTTCCGGGCGCAAGCCCATGGCGCGATCGGCATGGTCGAGCTGTCGCAATATCAGCGCCTCCACCGGCTCGGCCACGCCGGGGCCCGCCAGCTGTACGAAGCGCGCTGCCGACTGCACCTGCGCCGGCGTCAGGGTCTTGCGCGCCGCCAGCAACGCGATGAAGGCGTCGCTCACGTCCAGCGTACCGAGGTGCTTGCGGATGATGTTTTCGCGCACCAGCGGCGGCGGGATCTTCAGCTCCAGGTGAAACTGGAAGCGGCGCAGGTAGGCCGGATCGATCTGTCGAATCGAGTTTGAAATCCAGATCACCGGCACCGGGTTCTGCTCCAGCGTCTGGTTGACCCACGCCTTGCCGTTCACCGAGCCGCGGGCGTCCTCCTGCCCGAACAGGCTGGTCAGCTCGCGCGCGCTGCCGGGGAACACGTCCTCGACCTCATCGAACAGCAGCGCCGTGCGCGGACGGCCGCGCAGGAAGGCCTGCGACACCTGCAGCGAGCGGTAGCGGTCCTTGCCCGACAGGCTGTTGCCTTCGCGGTCCAGGCAATCCACTTCGTACAGTTCGCAGCCCGCCTCGCGCGCCAGCAGGCGCGCGAACTCGGTCTTGCCGGTTCCCGGCGGACCGTAGATCAGCACATTGACGCCGCAGGCATGCTGCCGCGTGGCGTTCGCCAGCAGCGCCGACAGGTAACGTGCATCGGTCTCCACATGCGGATAGTCGCCGGTGCCCAGCGTAGGCGCCGCCGCCGGCCGCGTGAAGACCGCCATCATCTCGGCCTCGTTCGCGTAGTTGCCGAGCAGCACGTGCAGCAAGCGATCCGACAGCCGCATCAGGTCGCCGAGATCCGTCACGCTGTTCTCGGGCAAGGGCTGCTCGATCAGGTTGAGCGTCTCCAGGCGAGAACCGGGCCGTAGCGAGGCCGCCACCGCGCCCGGGCTGGCGCCGGTCAGCCCGGCCAGGATCTGGAAGGCCTCCTGGCTATGCGCCACCTTGCAGTCCACCATTACCGCGCGCAGGTCGCGCTTGTATTTGGCCAGCGCCGCGTACAGCAGCAGCTTGCGTTCGTGCTCCGGCAGGTCGAGCACATGGCTGAGCATGTCGATATTGCGCACCAGCAGCACGCGCTCGCCATCCAGGCGCGCGGCCAGCGACGCCGCCGACACATCGAACACGGCGAACATGTCCTTGGCGTGGTGCTTGACGTACTCGTCAAGGTAATAGAACAATGCGCTTTCGTCGAAGGCGCTGTTCCATTGCCCGTGCCGCTCCAGAAACTCCTCGGGCGTCAGCCGCGCGGCGCCCTTCCAGGCCGGCATATCGGCGCAGCGCGCCGCCAGAAAACGCTGGACGCGCAGCACCACGCCATAGGGCCAGACCATTTCCTGGGCACTGACGGTCAGTATGTCGTTGATGTTGCTGCGCAGATTGAAGCGCGGCCCCAGCGCGCACACCACGCGCAAGGCGAACTGGGCGCACATCCAGTCAAGCGCGGAGGTGCCTGGCGTGCCGGCGGTGGCATGCAGGAGCGTAGAGCTGTCGTCTTCGGCGAAACGGGTGAAGTCCATGGCCTGGTCCTCTCGCACGGGGGAGCGCCGTGGCCGGCGCGGCGAATTGCTCTTCTTTTCCTATGCTAGCGCGCTTTGTGGCAGATCGGACATTGCCGGCAACCCTGTGCCGTGCGAGAACGCGCATTTTGCCGCAGGGCCGGGAACACTGGGGCAACCGGCGGTCAAATCGGCGTATAAAGACGGCTGCGCGCTGACGAACCATGCGTTGCACAAAAATGCCACCAAATAAGAATCATTATCGTTTATACTTGCCCCCTGACACGCTGCCCCGAGAGCGGCGCTCCCACCGGCATCCCTGTTGAAGGAGCGTTTATCATGGAATTGCTGCTTAGCTTGCTGGTCGGTTGTGGCATCTCGCTGATCCTGTTCTATCGCAAATAGGCCCTATCGCTAATAAAAGCCGGCGCAGTGCCAGTTCGCCGACATCTGCTGTTTTCTCATGTTCGATCAACGTTTTTTAAAGATCACGCTCGCCGTCCTGCTGTTTCACGCCGGCCTGCTTTACCTGATCCAGAGCGGCCTGGGGCGCAAAATCACGGAGGCCGTGATCTCGCCGGAAATCGTCGCCCGCATCATCCCGCTCGAACCGCCCCAGAAGCCCGCCGAGACGCCAAAGCCTCAGCCGGAAGCACCGCCCAGGCAGGTCAAGATCACCAAGCCCATCCCGCCGCAGCCACAGCCGCGCCCGACGCCGACGCCGGTGGCTTCGCTGCCGCCTACGCCCAACGCCGTGGAAGCGCCGCCGGCGCCACCCGCACCGCCCGCGCCACCTGCACCCGCACCCGAGCCGCCAGCACCGGCCGCGCCGGCTGCGCCGCGCACGATCGGTGCTGGCGAGATACAGTGCGAACAACCGCCGCCCGTGTATCCGAAACAGGCACAGCGCGTGGGCGAAATGGGCAAGACCACGGTGCGCATCACGCTCGATGAGACTGCCAAGCCCGTCAAGACCGTCGTGACCGTTTCGAGCGGGTCAAGCCGCCTGGATCAGGCCGCACTGGATGCTGCCAAGCGGATCCGCTGCAAACCCTATGTGAACAATGGCCGAGCCGAGACAGTCAACGTGCTCCAGCCGTTCAACTTCGAACTCAACTGATTTCAATACCGACCTCACCAGGAACCATCATGCAGGACCTCGGACTCTCTCACCTCTGGACGCAAGGCGATTTCGTCATGCGTGCCACCGCCATCATTCTGCTCATCATGTCGCTGGCTTCGTGGATCGTGATTCTCACGAAGGCGTGGGATCTGTTCCGGCTCAAGAAGATGGCGCACGGCGCTGAAAAGCAGTTCTGGCATTCCGACGATTTCGATCATGCGCTCGAAACGCTCGGCAGCAGCGACGCCAACCCGTTCCGCACGCTCGCCGTGACCGGCAAGGAAGCCGCGCAGCACCATCGCGCCAGCCAGCCGCAATTGCACGACGTGATGGACATCTCGGACTGGATCACCCGCTCGCTCAAGAGCGCCATCGACGAGGCCGTCGCCCGCATGCAATCGGGCCTGGCCGTGCTGGCCTCGGTCGGTTCCACCGCGCCGTTCGTCGGCCTGTTCGGTACCGTGTGGGGCATCTATCACGCACTGATCGGTATCGGTGCCTCCGGCGTGCCGACCATCGACAAGGTGGCCGGCCCGGTGGGCGAGGCACTGATCATGACCGCCTTCGGCCTGGCCGTGGCCATCCCCGCGGTGCTCGGCTACAACGCGCTGAGCCGGGGCAACAAGGGCGTGATCTCGAAGCTCAACCGCTTCGCCCATGACCTGCATGCCTACTTCATCACCGGTGCCCGCGTGCGCCCGGCCAGCAACCGCGCCGGCGCCGACGACAATGGCGTGCGCCTCGCCGTCAAGAACCAGTAAGGCCGCAGCAACGCAACAAGGAAGTCATCATGGCATTCGGCACACTAGATTCGGACGATGACGAAGTAATGAGCGAAATCAACATGACGCCGCTGGTCGACGTCATGCTGGTGCTGCTGATCATCTTCATCATCACCATCCCGGTCATCAACCACGCGGTCAAGATCGACCTGCCGCGCGCGACCAACACGCCCAACGATCCCAAGCCGCAGAACATCAACGTATCGATCGACGCCGGCGGCAAGATCTTCTGGAACCAGAGCGAAGTGGACGAGCCCACGCTCGAAGCCAACATCGCCCAGGCCGCGCAACTGCAACCGCAGCCGGAACTGCACCTGCGCGCCGATCGCGCCGTGCGCTACGAGTTCGTGGCCGAGGTGATGGCCGCCGCGCAGCACGGCGGGCTGGGGAAGATTGGCTTTATTACCGAGCCAAAGCACTGACGGCGGCAGCGCGTCGCGCCATGCGGCACCGACATGCCGCATGCGCGGGAAGATCGAAAAGGGCACTCCATGGAGTGCCCTTTTCGTTTGCCGGAGCCGCTCGCGGTATGCATTGCAGCGAAGCGGGATGCTGCTATGGGACGCGCAAGCAGAGACTGAAAAAGTCTATTGTAATGATAACGGTTCTCATTTAATATGAGATCACCTTGAACCCGGTCTTGTCAGTACGCAGTCCCGCGTGCCGCCACAGACCATCGGACCGGAGCCTGCCGATGAGCACCCTGCCGCTGCCGCAACCGCATGTCACCCGCCGCCGTCTTTCCCTGCGCCGGGTCGAAGTCACACCCAACAAGTCCCATCAGGCGCGGCGCGAGAGCCCGGCCAGCGCGGCGATCGAATCGATGAAATCCGCCGTGGCTGCCTTGCCCGCCCGGCTCGAAGCCCTGGTACGCGACAGCCTGCCCGCCGCGCCGGCAGGCAACGCAGTCCCCCTGGACACGCTGATGCGCGGCAACAACCTGCTGCCGATCCTGCACAATGGCGAGGTCTATACCCTGCGCATCACGCGCTATGGCAAGCTGATCCTGACAAAATGAGATCGTCGCGTGCCCGCGTCAGCGACACGCGGAGGTTCGGCTTGCACAAGCGCCCTCCCCCGCAAGGCAATGGCCATGCAGGCGGAAACGATGTGATGACGAAAGGACGCGAGGGGGGAAGCATCTCCGGCCACCGGAACCGGCAGCCCGGCGGCGAAGCCTTTCGGCAGGCTCCGGTCTTGGGCAAGGCAATGCTTTCGATGCGCAATCAGAAACTAGCGGTGCACCAGTGAGCCAGGCTCATTGCCGCACCGCGACCTGCCTTGCTGCGCAGGCCTGGCTCAGACGCCCAGGGCGGCAATGCCGGCGCGCGCGATCTGCGCGTCTTCGGTCGATTTCACGCCAGATACGCCTACCGCGCCGACCACCTGGTCATTGACGACGATGGGCACGCCGCCCTCCAGCATGCCTTGCAGCACGGGGGCGGTCATGAACGAGTGGCGGCCGTTGTTGATCATGTCTTCATAGACCTTCGACTCGCGACGGCCCAGCGACGACGTACGTGCCTTCTCGGTGGCGATGTAGCCGGAGATCGGCGCAGCGCCGTCCAGGCGCTGCAGCGCCAGCAGGTGACCGCCATCGTCAACGATGGCAATCGAGACTGCCCATTGGTGATTCTTGGCTTCGACCTCGGCCGCGGCCAGCACCTTCTTCACATCATCTGCCGTCAGCACGGTTTTCTGCTGCATACCACTCTCCTCGAATATCAGTTCGGTGAATCAGTTCAATGAGCCGGAAGTATAGCGCGCCAGGGCCCGCGGCATGACCACGGCCGGGCCCGCCAGGCGGCCGGATCCCCGCGCACCGCCCAAGCAAAAGACCCGCACCAGGCGGGTCTTTTGCTTATGCAGAGCGTTGCTTCCTGCAAGTGCCGGCGCCCTCAGGGCCCGCGAACCTGCATAGCGCGGGTTCAGGCTCCGTCGCTGAACTGGTCGCGGCGATCGCCAACCTTGGCGCCATCGGTGAACGGGTCCACCTTGCCCATCTTGGCGCCATCGGTGAAGGGGTCCACCTTGCCCATCTTCGCGCCGTCGGTGAAGGGATCTACCTTGCCCATCTTGGCGCCGTCGGTGTAAGGGTCTGCCTTGGCGATACCGGCGGCAAATGCGGAGGCGGAGAGTGCGGACAGGGCGGTCAGTGCTGCGATCGCTACCAGGCTATTCTTGATCTTCATGGTCGGATTCACTTGGGAATACTGTGTGCTGGAGAGGGCACCAGATGTCAGAGCTTTGTGGAATCTTGTCATCACGGTGTCACAGCGAGAGTATAAGGGGAAACCCTAATAACGATATAAGCACCCGTTTGATCTGTCTCTTCAAATTTTTTGACCCCATTGGCAACGATGGAACCAATTCGCCACACCTGCCTACAGCGCCCCTTCCAGGGGGGCCACCATAGAAAAAGGCCCCGAAGGGCCCTTTCCCGTGATCTGCGCATGGCAGATCGTTCAGGCTTATCGCCAGTGGCGATGCTCGCGATGCCAGTGCCCCGGCGGCCCATAGTAGCCGCGGCCATAGTAGGCCGGACCATAGTAGGCCGGACCGTAATACACCGGGGCCGGCCGCACCACGACAGGCGGCGGACCATAGTAGACAGGCGCCGGCGCCATCACCACCGGGGGCGCGGCAACATAGGCCGGCGGCGGGTAGTAAGCCGGACCGCCGACGACAACGCCAGGCAGGCCGATGCCCACGCCAATGCTCACATGGGCCATTGCCGCACCCGATGCCAGCCCCCCGAGTAAAGCGAGTCCTGCGAGCAACCAACGTTTCATGATCCTTGCCTCTTGCAAGTCGTTATTCGATAAACCGTATTGTAGATTCCTGGGAAAATCCAGGTGAAACCGCAGGCTCAACATTGTTACCAGGCGTAACAAGCGCCACTTGCCCATGCAAGCTGCCGTATGGCCCGGCCATATCGCTGCAAACGCCGCGCGGAGCTTGCATCACCGCGCCCAACCGACCACAATACCGGGCTTGCCGTGCGGCCGTGGAGAAATTGGTAGACTCAGCAGACTTAAAATCTGCCGCCTTTACGGGCTTACGGGTTCGACCCCCGTCGGCCGCACCAGCATCCATCCCAGCGTGGTACGCCCTTCCCGGTCAGAGGGTTGCAGCCATCGCCGATGGCACGGCCCATGTTCTGGACCATGCCCCCAAGTCACTTCCCCTCTGTGCACCCGGGCCTGGCCGCCGCCAGCGCACCAGGGCGCGGGCTCAGGCCACCGCCGCGCACAGCAGCGCGCCGCTGACCATCAGGAACAAGAACAACAGCCCAGCCAGCAGCAGCGGCTTGCGCCCGGCGCGCAGCAAAGTGCCGATCCGGGTATGCAGCCCGATAGCCAGCATCGCGCAGGCCAGCAACCAGTTGTCGAAGGCCAGCAGCGAGGGCTTCCACTCCTGCGGCACAAGGCCGGCAGAATGCACCGCCATCACCGCCACGAAACCCACCGCGAACCACGGCACCGCTTTCAGGATGGCCCCCCATGGCCGCTCTGCGCTGCTCTTCTGGCCTTCCGCGCCCCCCTTCGGCCACAGCGCCAGTACCAGCAGCAGGGGACCCAGCGCCAGCACACGCACCATCTTGGTCACCACAGCGGCATCCGCAGTGGCATCGCTGACCATCTTGCCGGCCGCTATCACCTGCGCCACTTCATGCAGCGTCGCGCCGGTGTAGATGCCGAACACGCGCTCGCTGACTGCCCAGTGCAAATGCTGTGTCGCCAGCTCGAAGAGATACGGATAGAGCAGCATCCCCGCCGTGCCGAACAGGACCACGGTGGCCACCGCAACCGCGGTCTGGCGGTCATCCGTGCGCACCACAGAGGCCACCGCGATGGCCGCGGCGGCACCGCAAACCGCGCTGCCCGCGCTGACCAGGATGGCTTCGCGGCGTGTCAGCCCCAGCAGCGAGGAGCCGATCCAGATCCCCACCAGCATTGTCGATACCAGCATGACCAGCGGCACCAGCACGCCAGCCGGACCGAGGTCGATGATGGCGCCGAAGGTCAGGCGCAGGCCATACAGCGCCACGCCGAGCCGAAGCAACTGCTGGCGAGCCAGCTGCATGCCCGGCCCCAGCGGGGTCAGCCAGCGCTGGGGCAAGGTGTTGCCCGCAACCATGCCGGCAAACATCGCCAGCGTCAGCGCGCTCATGCCAAGCTTGGCGATGGCCGGGTGCGCCGAGAAGACCATGGCCAGCCAGGCGATAAAACCCAGCGGCACCAGCGTCAGGAGCCGGGTGGACCAGGAGGGCGGCGCGATGCCGAGACTGACGGCTGGGGACGACGGAGTGGATGACATGGCAAGGGTCCTGCCCCTGCGGCCTGGCGGCTTCGGGGCGTATGTTGATCATGTCCCGAGGGTACTGAGCAGGCGAAAACCTGTAAAACAGGTAATATCGCTATACATTACCTGAAATACAGATATGACCCAGCGCCCCCTTCGCCTGACCTTGCGCCAGCTCTCCGTCTTCGTCGCGGTCGCGCAGCATGGCAGCACCGTCGCCGCCGCCGACGCACTGGCAATGTCGCAATCCGCGGTCAGCGCCGCGCTGGCGGATCTCGAGGGCGCGCTGGGCGGTGCCCTGTTCGACCGGGTCGCGCGCCGGCTGAGCATCAACGAGACCGGCAGGCTGTTTTTTCCGCGTGCGCTTTCGCTGCTGGATCAGGCACATGAACTCGAGCGCTTCACCGTCCAGCCCGGCGTGCAACTGCGCATTGCCGCCAGCAATACCATCGGTAGCTATATCCTGCCGGGCCTGCTAGCGGGATTTCGCAACGCGCAAAACGGCTCTTGCGCACTCGACATGCGCATCGGCAACACGCGTGACGTTCTGCAGGCGCTGCTGCAGTTCGAGGCCGATATCGGTCTGATCGAGGGCACTTGCCACGAGCGCGACCTGCGCAGCGCGCACTGGCGCGACGATGTCATGGTGGTGGTGGTGGGCCCAGCCCATCCCCTCGCCAGGATGCCCGGCGACCTCGCCGCCCTGCGGGATGCCGACTGGGTCGTGCGCGAGCCCGGCTCGGGCACGCGGGAAATCATCGAACAACGCCTGGCGCCGCTCCTGGGGGAGTTGCGCTTTGCGCTGGAACTCGGCAATACCGAAGCGATCAAGCGCGCCGTGATGAGCGGCTTCGGCGTGAGCTGCCTCTCGCTGCAGGTCGTGGAAGACGAATTGCAGCGTGGCACGCTGGTGGCGCTGCGCGAGGGCCTGCCCGAGGTGGTCAGGCCGCTGCAGCTCGTGGTCCACCAGGACAAGTATCCCACGCAGGGCCTGCTGGCCTTTACCGAGTATCTGCGGCGCGAGGCCGTGGCGGCGGCCGGCCGCTGAGCCGCTGCGACGGGCTGCCGGCACTCAAGCCGGCTGCGGATCGCCCTCGCCCTCGCCCTCCTGCTTGGCGGTGTAGCGGTCAAGCATGTAGAACAGCAGCGGATTCAGCACGATGGACAGCAGCGCACCGGCCAGGATCAGGGCCTGGCCACGCTCCGGCAGAATCTTGAGGTAGACGCCGAGACCGGCAAGAATGAAGGAGAACTCGCCGATCTGCGCCAGGCTGACGGCGATGGTCATGCCGGTACGGGTGGAATGCCCGAACGCCCGCACGATGCAGAGGGCCGCAACCGATTTGCCCACCACGATGATGAACAGCGTAGCCAGCACACCCCAGGGATCGGTGATCAGCACCATGGGATTGAACAGCATCCCGACCGAAACGAAGAACAACACCGCGAATGCATCGCGCAGCGGCAGCGATTCCTCGGCCGCGCGATGGCTGAATTCGGATTCCGCCAGGACCATGCCAGCAAAGAAGGCGCCGAGCGCAAAGGACACGCCGAACAGGGAATAGGCACCAAAGGCCACGCCCAGTGCCGTGGCCAGCACCGCCAGCCGGAACAGCTCGCGGCTGCCGGTCCAGACGATGCGCTCCAGCATCCACGGAATGAAGCGCCGGCCGATCACCAGCATCACGGCAACGAAGGCGGCCACCTTGCCCAGGGTGGATAGCACGGTCAGCAGGATATCGCCCGAACTGGCCGAGGCGGCCCCCGAACCGGCCTCCCCGGCCGGCGCAAGCAAACCCGCGAGCGCCGGCAACAGAACCAGCGTCAGCACCATCGCCAGGTCCTCCACGATCAGCCAGCCCACCGCGATCCGCCCCTGCGGCGACTCCACCAGATTGCGCTCTTGCAAAGCCTTCAGCAGCACCACCGTGCTCGCCACCGAGAGTGCAAGCCCATAAACCAGGCCAGGCCCCCACTCCCACCCAAAGCCCCAGGCCACGCCCATGCCCAGCACGGTAGCAATGGCGATCTGCACCACCGCGCCGGGGATGGCGATCTTCTTCACCGCCATCAGGTCCTTGAGCGAGAAATGCAGGCCGACCCCGAACATCAGGAGAATCACCCCGAGCTCCGCCAGTTCGGGCGCCAGCGCCTGATCCGCGGTGTAGCCAGGCGTGTGCGGGCCGACCACGATGCCCGCGCACAGGTAGCCGATCAGCGGGGGCAGCTTGAGCCGGTTGGCCAGCGCACCCAGAATGAAGGCCAGGACAAGACCGCCGACAATGGTGCTGATAAGCGGGGTAGCGTGATGCATGCGTGCAGGGTTCCTCGTGGGTGGCCATGATGGCGTTGACTGGATAACCCCGCCCGCCCCCAAACACAGCTGCAACGGGGACACGAAGCACAGCCCCCGTAGCAGCGTGAAACGCCGGGCAGGGACCAAGGGAGCCGCACTGATTCAGGGAAAACGGGAACGGGAGTCTTGCAGCAGCGCAGGGGCTTCAGCGGGCCGCCGGTCCGTTCGGACGACGATGGCACGCCGTTCAGGCCAGATGCATCCTGAACGCCCCGCGAAGACTACGCTATGGAATGTAACACGATCGCCGCTGCGGCAATGCGAGGAATCGAAGGAGGATATGCCCGCTCATAGCGCTTCGGAGTCATCGGGCGGCGTTCGCCTGCAGCGGGGACCGGCACCGCAAGCCATTACGCGCGATCGCCATGCACGGGCGCCCGGGCGGACGGCACCGGCGCGCTAGTTCACGGTCACGCGGAAAGTCGCCACCGTATCGCGTAGCTTGTGAGCCTGTTCGTCCAGCGACTGCGCAGCGGCGGCCGCCTGCTCCACCAACGCGGCGTTCTGCTGGGTAACCTGGTCCATTTGCCCCACAGCCTGGTTGACCTGCTCGATCCCCGTACTCTGCTCCCTGGAGGCCGCGGCGATCTCGCTGATGATATCGGACACTTTCTTCACGGCCTGCTGGATCTCGCTCATGGTTCGTCCGGCATCTTCAGCCTGTGCCGAGCCCGTGCGCACGGTATCGACTGATGTGTCGATCAGATCCTTGATCTCCTTGGCGGCGCTGGACGAGCGCTGCGCCAGGCTGCGCACTTCGCCGGCCACCACCGCGAAGCCACGACCCTGCTCCCCGGCACGCGCCGCCTCCACGGCGGCATTGAGCGCCAGGATATTGGTCTGGAACGCGATGCCTTCGATCAGGTTGGTAATTTCCGCGATCCGCGTGGAACTGACGTTGATTGCGCCCATGGTATCCACCATCTGCTGTACCGCCGTGCTGCCGTGCTTCGCCACATCCGCTGCACTGTCCGCCAGGCCACTGGCCCGCCGTGCGTTGTCGGCATTCTGCCGCACCGTCGCGGTCAGTTCCTCCAGGCTGGCGGCCGACTGCTCGAGCGACGCCGCCTGCTGCTCGGTGCGCGACGACAGATCCGAATTGCCCGCCGCTATCTGATGCGCCGCAGTGCTCACTGAATCGGTCGACAGGCGCACTTCGCGCAGCGCTGATGCGACCCGCTCGATCAACTGGTTGAACGCCATCGCCGTGCGCCCGATCTCATCCTTGTGTTGCACCGAGGCACGACGGTCCAGGTCCAGCGAATCGCTGACATAGTGCAGCGTCTCCTCGATGTCCGCCAGGCTGCCATGGATGCGGCGATAGAGCGAGTAGCCCATCGCACCGCTGGCGAGTAAGGCTGCGGCAATGATCACAGAAACCAGGGTCAGCGCCAGTTCATACGCCTTTTGGTTGCTGCCGACCACTTGCTCACCCAGCCCGGCGTTATAGGCGACGTGCTCGTTGATGGCGGCGCGCAGAGCGGTAAGCGCCGCCGGCAGCGCGCCACCCGTCAGCATGCCCCGCGCTGCCCCGACATCGCCGGCCGCGAGCAGTTCCATGAAGCGCTCCCGTTCCGCACGAAAGCGCTTCATGATGGCAAGGTCGGCTTCAAGCATCCTGGCATCGGTTTCGTCGGAAATATCGCTGCGCGCATAGGCGGCAGCGATGCTGTCAAAATCCTGGTCGGCCTTCGCCAGTTCTGCCACGGCTTGCGCACGCCCACTCGCTTCCGCCGACATGGCGTAAGCATGGAGCGACGCAGGCATGCCATTGACGATGGCCCGCAGGTCGCTCAGCGAGCGCACACTGACCAGCGTGTTTTCATTGAAGTAGGTAAAGCGCCCCTGCGACTCGCGCAGTTGCCAGATACCGCCGATGCCGGCGGCAAGCATGGCGAACAAGGCCAGCGACAAGGTGACCAGTAAGCGTTGGGTGATATTCATTGCGCATTCTCGGCGCGCACGGGCGCGCCACTCCTGCAAAGAGGGATGATGGAATGACGCTTGCGGGCGGCTGGCGCACCAGTTGCCCCATCACCCGCAAGCCCAGACAAATCTGCTTTGGAAGCGCGCTTGCAACATCTCCGGATCCGGCGAGCCGTCTTTTGAACAGCCCCCTCCTACGCCTTTACGGCAGCCCGCGAAAAAGCTGAAGCAAAATCAGGAGAAAACGGGAAATAGGCGATGATATTAGGAGTAATCCTAAATTTAGAAGACGATCCGCTTGTTTCGGCGAAATCCCGGGCTCAACCCATTCGCCTTGCAAGCCGCGCCTGACCGCGATCGCGCCATCGCCGCACCCGCCCGGACGTTGAGACCACCATCGGTCATGAGGCTGAATGCGCGCAGACGAAAGCTTGAACCGTGTGCCAAGCCACAAATCCGTGGGACTTCTGGCGGATACCTCCGATGGCGGCACTTGCCTGGTCTTACGCCTCGAACGGCAGTACAACCTCGGCGTGATCTTTACCGAAGGGCCGGATGGCACGTTCTTGTCGGAAGTGGATGTACGCCTGCGGCGGCATGACAAGGTACTGGCGGCGATCCAGGCTACGGGCCCGCGTTGCCTGCTCAAGCTGCCGCCCGACTACCGTGTGGAAGCCACCTGCAAGGAACGTACGCAATACGTGATCATGGAGGCTGGCTCCATGGGGACGGGCATACGTTGGTGACTTGAGCCAGAAAGCAAAAAGCGCCACCGGTTAGGGTAGCGCTAAGTGCTTGAATATCCTGGAGGCGGGGGTCGGAATCGAACCGGCGTACACGGCTTTGCAGGCCGCTGCATGACCACTCTGCCACCCCGCCGGGTGACTTGCTGCTGGATTGTAGCCGCATTCGCCTGACCCTGCCCGGGCCGCGCCTGCGCACTACCATCACAAACAAAAAGGGAAGCGCTGCTTCCCTTTGGGACTGGAGCGGGAGACGAGGCTCGAACTCGCGACCTCAACCTTGGCAAGGTTGCGCTCTACCAACTGAGCTACTCCCGCATTTACCACCTGAACGACTTCACTACTCTTCGAGCTACCCCGGAAGCATACGGCACAGGCCGACATTTTCCGGATACAGCGGAAACCTGGAGCGGGAGACGAGGCTCGAACTCGCGACCTCAACCTTGGCAAGGTTGCGCTCTACCAACTGAGCTACTCCCGCAGGATCCTTCCAACTTCTTGCTTAAAACGCAACTTCTGCATCGATACTGCCGACAACTCGCTGCGTTTCTGCTGCTTTTCGCTTCGTTCGGTTTGTTTCGTCAGAAGCGAGAACAGGATTATTGCAAACCAGCACCCCGTTCGTCAAGCATCTTTTTCATCAAATTCTCATTTTTGTGCGGTGGCCTCCGCGCTCATGCCACTGCGCTCGCGAATCTGCGGCCACGCCAGCTTCATGTAATAGAACATGGACCACAGGGTCAGCACTGCCGCCACATAAATCAGCCATGCGCCCAGCACCGATGCGTCGACGATACCGAACAGGCTGTCGTTGAAGAGCAGCAGCGGTATCGCGATCATCTGGAACGTGGTCTTTAGCTTGCCGAGGAAATTCACCGCCACGCTCTTGGAAGCGCCGATCTGCGCCATCCACTCGCGCAGCGCCGAGATAGTGATCTCGCGCCCGATGATCACCAGCGCGATCAGGTCGGCCACCCGGCCGAGCGCCAGCAGGGACAGCAGCGCCGCAGCCACCATCAGCTTGTCGGCCACCGGATCGAGAAAAGCACCGAACGACGAAGTCTGGTTCCAGCGCCTGGCCAGGAAGCCATCCAGCCAGTCGGTGACCGCCGCAATAATGAAGAAACCGGCCGCCGTCATGTTCTTGGCATGCATTGGCAGCCAGGCCTCCGGCAGGTAGTACACACCCACCACGAGGGGAATCATGGCGACACGAAGCCAGGTCAGCAGGATCGGTATATTCAGCGGCATGGGGGCTCGGAGCGAGTCAACGGCAATGGGCAACCCCGAGATTGTCGCCTATTTCAACCGGGACCGAGCATTTCCCGCCACGCAGCCTGCGGAATTGGCCCGATCCGCCGCCCTGGTCAATGCAGCTGCCGATAGATTTCCTCGGCCAGCGCATGAGAGATGCCGTCGACGCTGGCCAGCTCGTCGATGCTGGCAGCCATCACGCCGCGCAAGCCGCCGAAGCGCGTCAGCAGCTTCTGGCGACGGCGGGCCCCGACTCCCTCGATCTCCTCCAGCCGCGAGGTGGTACGTGTCTTGGCGCGGCGCGCGCGCATGCCGGTGATGGCGAAGCGGTGCGCCTCGTCGCGGATTTGCGCGACCAGCATCAAGGCTGCGCTGCCCTGCCCCAACTCAAGTGACGGACGGCCATCGGCGAACACCAGGGTTTCCAGCCCGACCTTGCGGCCCTCGCCCTTGGCCACGCCGACCAGCAGGCCGATATCCAGGCCGAGTTCCTCGAACACCTGGCGCGCCACCTCCACCTGCCCCTTGCCGCCATCGATCAGGACCACAGTCGGCATCTGCGCCAGCGCGCCGGACGCACCGCCCTGCACGCCATCGGGACCCGCCTCCTGCGCCTGCTCCAGCAATTCCACCAGTTTCTGGTAGCGCCGCGTGAGCACCTGGCGCATGGCCGCGTAGTCGTCGCCAGGCGTGATGTCCTGGATGTTGTAGCGGCGGTATTCGGCGTTCTGCATCTCGTGATGGTGGAAGACCACGCACGAAGCCTGCGTTGCCTCGCCGGCGGTATGGCTGATGTCGAAGCACTCGACCCGCAGCAGCGCCAGGTCCTCCATATCGATGCCGATGGTTTCGGCCAGCGCGCGCGTGCGGGCTTGCTGGCTGCCCTGCTCGGCGAGGCGCCGCGACAGCGCCAGCGCCGCGCCCTGCTGGGCCATTTCGAGCCAGGCGCGGCGCTGCCCTTGCGGCTGACGGACCAGCGTGACCTTGCGTCCCGCCTGCGTCGAAAGCGCCTGCAGCAACGCGGTATCGGGAGGCACGTGACTGACCACCAGGATTGGCGGCACCGCCTGGTCCAGGTAGTGCTGGGCCAGGAAGGCGGACAAGACCTCGGCGGCAATGCGTTCGACCGGTATCCCGGCCGGCGCGGCAGCCGTCACCGCGCCCTGTCCTTCGCTTTCGCCCGCCACTCCGGCCTCCACCACTTCGCTCACACCGGCCTCGTCATCGTCGCCCCCGACGATCATCGCCCCTTCTTCGACGTGCGCGGGGAAATAGGCCTTGTCGCCCAGGTGCCGGCCGCCGCGCACCATCGCCAGGTTGACGCAGGCGCGGCCGCCCTCCACCGCCACCGCCAGGACGTCGATATCGCTGGACTGGCCCACCTCTTCCACCGCCTGCCGCTTGAGCACGGTGGACAGCGCGCCGATCTGGTCGCGCACGGCCGCGGCCTGCTCGAATTCGAGCCGGCCCGCATGCTCCTCCATCTTCGCCTGCAAGCCTTCGAGCACCTCGCTCTGGCGGCCCTGCAGGAAGCGCGCCGCGTTGCCCACGTCGCGCGCGTAGTCCGCCTCACTGATGGCGCCCACGCAAGGACCGGTGCAGCGATGGATCTGGTGCAGCAGGCACGGCCGCGTGCGGTTGGCGAAGACGGTGTCCTCGCAGGTGCGCAACTGGAACACCCGCTGCAGGATCTGCATGCTTTCGCGCACGGCGTGCGCGCTCGGGAACGGCCCGAAGTACTGGTGCTTGCGATCGGTGGCGCCCCGGTAATAGGCCATGCGCGGGAAGCGGTGACCGGTCAGCTTGACGAACGGATACGACTTGTCGTCACGGAACAGGATGTTATAGCGCGGCGCCAGCGCCTTGATCAGGTTGTTCTCCAGCAGCAGCGCCTCGGCCTCGGTGCGCACGACGGTGGTGTCGATGCGCACGATCTTGGCAACCATCATCGCGATGCGCGGCGATAGCAGCGTCTTGCTGAAATAGCTCGAGACACGCTTCTTCAGGTCGCGCGCCTTGCCCACGTAAAGGACATTGCCGTTCGCATCGAAGTAGCGGTAGACGCCGGGCAGGCCGGGCAATTGCGCAATCACCGCCTTGGCGTCGAACGGCGTCTCGGACAATGCCTCGCCCGCCTGGCCAGGCAGTGCTTCGGGCTCGGCGGCGGCCCGCGTGTCTTGATCGTGGGGTTCTGGTTCCTGCTGGGACATCGGTAGCGAATTGACCGTGAGATGGCCCGCGACGCGCGTGGCCGACGGGGCCACTTCGCAACAGGCTCTAAAATCGCAAGTTTAGAGCAATTCCTTGTCGACTCGCGCCACCATGCCCGCCCACTCCGATCGCGCCATCCGTTCCTGGGACATCTTCTGCACCGTCATCGACAATTTCGGCGATATCGGCGTCTGCTGGCGCCTGGCGCGGCAACTGGCGCAGGAGCATGGCCACGCCGTGCGCCTGTGGGTGGACGATTTCCCCAGCTTTGCGCGCCTTGCGCCCGGTCTCGATACCGGCGCAGCCCAGCAGGAGCTGGCCGGCGTGACGATCCGCCCATGGCAGCGCACGGACCAGGAAAGTGCGCAGGAAAGCGCCAGGCGCTTCGCGGGTATCACGCCGCACGACGTCGTGATCGAGTCCTTCGCCTGCGACCTGCCGGAGCCCTTCCTCGACGCCATGGCCATACGCGAGCCAAAGCCTCTCTGGATCAACCTCGAGTACCTGAGCGCGGAGCCGTGGGTCAGGGAGCATCACGGTATGACCTCGCCCCATCCGCGCCTGCCACTGCTCAAGCATTTCTTCTTCCCCGGCTTCGAGCCGGGCACCGGCGGGCTGCTGCGCGAGACGATGCTGGGTGCGCAACGCGAGCACTTCCGCTCCAGCCCCGCGGCCCAGGCCGCACTCTGGCACCGGCTGGGCTTCCAGCCTGTCGGAGGTGCCCTGAAAGTCAGTCTGTTCGCCTATCTCAACGATGCCCTGCCCGCCCTGCTGGCGCAATGGCGGGATGGGCCGGAACCGGTGCAGTGCCTGGTCCCGGCAGGCCTTGCCGCGCGGCAGGCAAGCACATGGGCTGGCGCCACCGGCTGCGAGCCTGGCAACTCGTTCTCGAGCGGCAACCTGACCCTGCAGGTGGTGCCCTTCGTGCGCCAGGAGCACTACGACGAACTGCTCTGGCTGTGCGATCTCAATTTCGTGCGGGGCGAAGATTCGTTCGTACGCGCGCAGTGGGCCGGGCGTCCCTTCGTCTGGCATATCTATCCCCAATCCGACGACGCGCACCGGATCAAGCTCGATGCCTTTCTAGCCCTTTTCCGCCAGCGGCTGGAACGAACAGGACAAACAGAGGCGGAAAATGCACTTACCAGTTTCTGGCACAGCTGGAATGGGGGCAATGAATCACCCGAATGGCCGGCATTGCGCGTACATCTGGCCACATTGGCAGACGCCGCCGAGCAGTGGCAGCGCAGCCTGCAGCACCTGGGCGACCTGGCGGCAAATCTGGCGGCCTTTTGCGAAAATCAGGTAAAATAATGGGTTGATTTGATGGCGACCGGGTCCGGAAGACGGGGGTAGCTGCGCAAACGGTTGTCCGCGGCATGGGCCGCGGCGCAAACAGCGCGGCATCTGAGCTTTAACCCTGGGCTTGAACCTGGGCTTTATAAGCCTGAGCATAAGGGGCATGGGCCGCGCGCATGGCTGCATTTTGCGCCATATGCCGGCAGCGCGCCTTCGCCACACCGAATTCCGAGACATTCTTTTTCAGGAAAACAGTTCAGATGAAAACCGCACAAGAACTCCGCGTCGGCAACGTGTTCATGATCGGCACCGACCCGATGGTCGTGCAGAAGGCTGAGTACAACAAGTCGGGCCGCAACTCCGCCGTGGTCAAGATGAAGTACAAGAACCTGCTGACGGAAGCCCCGGGCGAATCCGTCTTCAAGGCTGACGACAAGTTCGAAGTCGTGATGCTGGAGCGCCGCGAATGCACCTACTCGTACTTCGCCGACCCGATGTACGTGTTCATGGACACCGACTTCAACCAGTACGAAGTCGAGCAGGACAGCATGGGCGACTCGCTGAACTACCTCGAAGACGGCATGAACGTCGAAGTGGTGTTCTACAACGACAAGGCCATCTCGGTTGATATGCCGACCACCCTGGTCCGCGAGATCATCTACACCGAACCGGCCGTCAAGGGCGACACCTCGTCGGGCAAGGTGCTCAAGGGCGCCAAGATCAACACCGGCTTCGAACTGCAAGTGCCGCTGTTCTGCAATATCGGCGACAAGATCGAAATCGACACCCGTACCGGCGAATACCGCAGCCGCGCCAACTAAGCGCAGCTTGTTCGCCGCCATCCCCAGCGGATGGCGCAGCGGGAAAAGGGCAGCTTCGGCTGCCCTTTTGTATTTCCCGTATGCCGGACCACCCCGCCCTTCAGGTTTCAGGCTATCAGGTCATGC
Organism: Cupriavidus sp. 96C5-1; assembly: GCF_057798855.1. Lineage (NCBI taxonomy): Bacteria > Pseudomonadati > Pseudomonadota > Betaproteobacteria > Burkholderiales > Burkholderiaceae > Cupriavidus > Cupriavidus sp. 96C5-1. The sequence goes on from NZ_JBYOJU010000055.1 coordinate 28,818, forward strand.
GCCTTGAGCACGCGCAGCGCCGCGGCGTACTCCGGCTCCTGCATCAGCTTGTTCCACTCCAGCGGCTTGCGGCGCCCGAACAGGCGGCGGATGCGGCGTTGCGACGCCTTGCCGATGGCAACGTCCAGTTCGCCCAGCAACTGGTCGGCGCGCTCCGGGTGATTGCAGATCAGCACCATGTCGCAACCTGCGCCCAGGGCGGCACGCGCCGCCTCGGTCACGGTGCCGGCCACGCTCGCGCCCTCCATGCTCAGGTCATCGCTGAAAATCACGCCTTCGAAGCCGAGCTGGGTGCGCAGGATGTCCTGCAGCCAGAAGCGCGAGAAACCGGCGGGGTGCGGGTCCACCTTCGGGTAGATCACATGCGCCGGCATCACCGACGTCAGCGCCATGCCCATCCAATCGTAGGGCCGCGCGTCCTGGGCCAGGATCTCGTCCAGCCCGCGTTCGTCGACCGGCACCGCCACGTGTGAATCCGCGGCAACGAAGCCATGTCCGGGGAAATGCTTGCCGCAGTTCGCCATGCCGGCCAGCAGCAGGCCGTGGGTCAGGTGATTGGCCAGCATCGTCACCACGCGCGGATCGGCATGGAAGGCGCGGTCGCCGATCACGGCGCTGAGGCCGTAGTCCAGGTCCAGCACCGGGGTGAAGCTCAGGTCGATATCGCAAGCGCGCAGTTCGGCCGCCAGGACATAGCCGCAGCTCACCGCGGCCTTGGTCGCCGCCAGCACATCGCGCTCCCACAGCTCGCCCAGCCGCGCCATGGCCGGCAGATGCGTGAAGCCATCGGTCTTGCAGCGCTGCACCCGGCCGCCCTCGTGATCGATGCAGATCAGCACGTCCTCGCGCACGGCGCGGATTTCGTGGGTGAGTGCCTGCAGTTGCGCGCGCGACTCGAAGTTGCGCGCGAACAGGATCACGCCGCCGGTGAGCGGATGGGAAATGCGGCGGACATCGTCCGCATCGAGGTGCTTGCCTTTGACGTCGAGTACTACCGGACCCGGCCGTTTACCGGAAATCTTCTTGATCATTTCAAATCTTCGCTAGGCTGGGGGGCGAGCGGCAGGCCGGCGCGCACATCGGCGCCGCCAAGCTCGGCGATCGCAAAGGCGACCGCATAATCGTGTTCGTCGCTGACACTGACCCGCACCGTCACACCGCGTTCCCGCAGCCAGGCGTCCAGTTCGCCATGGCAATGCGGATACGGCTCGCCGGAGGGCAGATTCAGCAGTTCCATCGCGCGCCATGTCATCGGCCAGCGCATGCCCAGCCCGACCGCCTTCGAGAAGGCCTCCTTGGCGGCAAAACGCGTGGCGAGGAAGGCGAGGCCGCGCTTCTCGGAGCGCGCCTTGCGCGCGTGGTATTTCTGGAGTTCCTGGGGACCGAGCACCTTCTCGGCAAAGCGGCCCTGCGTGCGTTCCATCACGCCCTGCACGCGGTCGATCTGGATGATGTCGGTGCCGATGCCGTAGATCACGCTGCAGCGCCCGGACGCGGATAGGTGGTGCCGAGCCGCGCCGCCACCATGATGGCCTTCATCTCGCGCACGGCGTTCTGCCAGCCGACAAAGACCGCGTGCGCGACAACGGCGTGACCGATATTCAGTTCCTTGATGCCATGCAGCGCGGCGACGGGCTGCACATTCGTGTAGTGCAGCCCATGGCCGGCATTGACCACCAGGCCGAGCCGCACGCCGGTGTCGACGCCTTCGGCCACGCGGCGCAACTCGGTAGCCTGCCCGGCCTCGGTATGTGCGTCGGCATAGCGCCCGGTGTGCAGTTCCACCACCGGCGCGCCGCAGGCGGCGGCGGCTTCGATCTGCTCGGCCTGCGCATCGATAAACAGCGAAACGCGGATGCCTGCGCCGGCAAGCTGGCCACAGGCTGCCTTCACCTGCTCGAAGCGCCCCGCCACATCCAGGCCACCTTCGGTGGTGACTTCCTCGCGCCGCTCGGGCACCAGGCAGACATCCTGCGGGCGGATCTCGCAGGCGATGTCGAGCATTTCCTGGGTGATGGCGCACTCCAGGTTCATGCGCGTGGCCAGCAGCGGGCGCAGGGCGCGCACATCGGCGTCGCGGATATGCCTGCGGTCCTCGCGCAGATGCAGCGTGATCAGGTCGGCGCCGGCCTGCTCGGCCTGCAGCGCGGCCTGGATCGGATCGGGATAGACCGTGCCGCGCGCATTGCGCAGCGTGGCCACGTGGTCGATGTTGACGCCAAGGTCGATGACGCCGGGATGCGCGTGGAAAATCATGCGAAAGGGGCTCGAAGGCTCAGAGATATTGCAGGTCGATCAGGATCTGGCGCGTCTTCAGCGGCGCGCCTTGCAGATAATAATGCAGCAGGAAGCGCATCAGGGCACGACTTTGCGTGACAGTTTGTGTCCGGCGATAGTCGTCCTGCGACATGTCGAGCAGCGTCTGCCCGGACACCACCGGCCACGACGACGGATCGCTGGCCTGCGCGCGGCGCACGCCGCGCTCGGGCTGGTAGACATAGTCCAGCCCCGGCTCGACCGTCTCGCCGGAGTTGGCGCATTGATCGAAAGCGACCGCAAAGCCGGTTTCCTGCAGCAGCACGCGCTCGAAGCCACGCAGCACCAGTCCGGCCTGTTCGCCATGCGCGAGCCGCGTCAGCGTGGCCATGTACTGGCGGAACAAGGCAACGTGGGCGTCTTCGCGGGCGCAGAAACGCAGCAGCAATTCGTTGAGATAGAAACCGGAGAGCAAGGCATCGCTCGCCAGCGGCAACAGGCCGCCGACCCACTCCGCGCGCGTCAGCGTCTTGACCTCGCCGCGTCCGCTCCATGACAGGGAGATCGGCTGGAAATGCTGCAGCACCGGGCGCAGCGCCGAATGCGGGCGCTTGGCGCCCTTGGCCACCATGGCCACGCGGCCATGATCGCGCGTGAACACGTCGAGGATCAGGCTGGTTTCGCGATAGGGCCAGGCATGCAGCACGAAGCCGGGCTGGTTGGCCACACGCAACTCGGTGCGCGCCGGCACGATGCGCAGCGCGCGATCCATCATCGCGCGCTGCTCGGCCACCTCCATGCCGGGCACGGCGCGGCTGTCCAGCAGTTCGGCTGCTTCTTCCACTACCGGATCAATGCGGCGGGCCTTCAGGGCAGGCCCGCCCGCTCTGTCATTCATAGCCGTAGGCGCGCAATCCAGCTTCGTTGTCGGCCCAGCCGCTCTTCACCTTGATAAACATCTCCAGGTAGACCTTGCCATCGAACAGCTTCTCCATATCGATGCGGGCTTCGGTGGAAATGGTCTTGAGCTTGGCACCCTTGTGGCCGATGATCATGGCCTTGTGCCCGTCACGTTCGACCAGGATGGTGGCAAACACGCGGCGCAGCCGGCCTTCGGTCTCGAACTTGTCGATGATGACCGTGCTGGTGTACGGCAACTCGTCACCGGTCCAGCGGAACACCTTCTCGCGGATGATCTCGGAAGCCAGGAAGCGCTCGCTGCGATCGGTCATGGAGTCGGCATCGTACATCGGCTCGCCTTCCGGCAGATAAGGCCGGATGATGCCCAGCAGGCGGTCGATGTGGTCGTGGGTCTTGGCCGACATCGGCACCACTTCCGCGAACTGGAACTGGTGCCCCATTTTTTCCAGGAAGGGCATCATCACCTCGGCGCGGTCCGCGCCAAGGCGATCGAGCTTGTTGGTGACCAGCAGCACCGGCACCTTCTTCGGCAGCAGCGACAGCACCTTCTCGTCGTCGGCGCCATAGTAGCCCGCCTCCACCACGAACAGCACCAGATCCACGCTCGACAGGGTCGAGGTGACGGCACGGTTGAGCGAGCGGTTCAGCGCGCTGGCATGGCGCGTCTGGAATCCCGGCGTATCGACGAACACATACTGGGCGTCATCGGTGGTCTGGATGCCGACGATGCGATGGCGCGTGGTCTGCGCCTTGCGGGAGGTGATGCTGATCTTCTGGCCAACCAGCGCATTCATCAGCGTGGACTTGCCGACGTTGGGACGCCCGACAATGGCCACGGTGCCGCAGCGGAATGCCGCAGAAGGGGTATCCGCGGCTTCTTGCCGCGGATCGTTAGATTCGGTCATTCCTTCAACCTGAGAGACAACTGGGGATCGGGCGGCACCGGTTGCTTGCGCGTCTTGCCGGTGCGCTCGGCCCGGCTGCGCTTGAGCAACTGGGGCACGAGCTTTTGCACCTCGTCGAGTGCCAGCTTGGCGGCGGCCTGCTCGGCGGCACGGCGCGACGCGCCGGTTCCGAACACCCGCACTTCCAGTTTAGGCACGGTGCACTCGACTTCAAACTGCTGGTTATGCGCGGCGCCATGTGTGGCGATCACGTTATATTGCGGCAAGGCGATCTTGTGGCCTTGCAGGTACTCCTGCAGGAGCGTCTTGGCATCCTTGCCAAGCGTGCGCGGGTCCACCTGCTCCAGGATGGGGATGTAGAGCTTGCGGATCAGGGTGCGCGCACCCTCGAAGCCGGCATCGAGGAAGACGGCGCCGACGATCGCTTCCAGCGCGTCGGCGAGAATCGAAGGACGGCGGAAACCGCCGCTCTTCAGTTCGCCCTCGCCCAGGCGCAGCGACTCGGACAGCTGCAGCATCTGTGCGATCTCATACAGCGCCTGCTGCTTGACCAGGTTCGCGCGCACGCGGGACAGATCGCCTTCGTCGAGCTTGCTGAACATGCCATACAGCATATCGGCCACGGCGCAGTTCAGCACCGAATCGCCCAGGAACTCCAGGCGTTCGTTGTGCATGGCACTATGGCTGCGGTGCGTCAGCGCCTGCTGCAGCAATTCTGGCTTGCTGAAGCGGTAGCCGAGGCGTTGCTGCAAGGCGTCGAGGTTCATGTCAGTACTGCGTTCCCGAGTAGGTAATCAAAAGGCTCAGAGGGCCGTATAGCGGCACCTCGTTGCGGTAGGAAAAGCCCACCGAGCGAATCGTGCCATTGTCATCCTCCTGGATATCCAGGTCGTCACTGCGCACGGCGGTAATACGGTCAATCTGCGCCTGCTTGTTGAAATAATCGGCCACTTCGCGCTTGTTGGATGCCTGCTGCTTCGCATAGCCGACGGCGCGCTTGATCGAAAAATACTCCACCAGGCTTGGAATCGCCCTGACCGCCGGGATCACAACGCCTCCGACGACCAGAATGACGACAAGCAGGCTGCCCAGGGAAAAACCACGCGGCCTGTTCCGTCCCGCCAGCCGTGCCTGTGCCCTGACTACCCTAACCTTTTGACCCGATTGACCCATATTGCGCTTTCCCTCGCTTGACTGGAGTGGTTATTCGCGCCGCGGGGTTCTATTTGAACGACCCCACGCGTCCGATATTGCCGAGGTTCATCCAGATCAGGAATGCCCGGCCGACAATATTCTGATCGGGCACGAAGCCCCAATACCTTGAATCCAGGCTGTTGTCGCGGTTGTCGCCCATCACGAAATAGTGACCTTGCGGCACCTTGCAGGTCAGCCCCTGCTGATTGTAAGTGCAGTTTTCGTGGAACGGGAAATCCGGATCCGCGCCTGCCACATAGGGCGGCCGGTCGGCATCGTTGAGGATGCCGTGTTCCGGCCCCTCGGGCAGCTTCTCGCGGAAGTGCTTCGAATAGGAAAGCCGTTCCTCGTCCAGGTAGTCCGGTTGCTCGCTGTATTCCGCGGGCTTGCCGTTGATGGTCAGGCGCTTGTTCTGGTAGCTCACCACATCGCCCGGCACGCCGATCACGCGCTTGATGTAGTCGAGAGACTCGTCCTTCGGGTAGCGGAACACCATCACATCGCCACGCTTCGGTTCGCTCACCGGGATGATCTTCTTGTTCAGCACCGGCAGCCTGATGCCATAGTCGTACTTGTTGACCAGGATGAAGTCGCCGATCAGCAAGGTCGGGATCATCGAGCCGGACGGAATCTTGAACGGCTCGACCACGAAGGAACGCAGGACGAACACCGCCAGGATGACCGGGAAGAAGCTTGCCGAATACTCCAGCCACCAGGGCTGGCGCAGCTTTTCCTCGGCCAGGCGGCTACGCGAGGTGTCGATCTCGCCGGCGCCGTAGCGCCCCTGGAGATCGGCCTGCCGCGCATCGAACTGCGCCAGTGCGGCCTGGGCGGAAAGCCGCCGCTGCTTCTCGAACACCAGTTTGTCGGCCACCCAGGCAATGCCCGTGATAACGACCAGCACAAAAAGTATCAGTGCAAAATTCATGACGGCTAGATTTTGGTGATGTTTTGTTTGAGTCCGCTGCGCCAACCGGCAAGGGCCTGCCGGACAATCCGGCACGGTCCTCCCGGCCTACTTGTCGCCTACCTGCAGGATTGCCAGGAACGCCTCCTGGGGAATTTCCACCGTACCCACCTGCTTCATGCGTTTCTTGCCCGCCTTCTGCTTTTCGAGCAGCTTCTTCTTACGCGAGATATCGCCGCCGTAGCACTTGGCCAGCACGTTCTTGCGCAGCGCCTTGACGTTCTCGCGGGCGATGACATTGACGCCGATCGTAGCCTGGATGGCTACGTCGTACATCTGGCGCGGGATGATCTCGCGCATCTTGGATACCACTTCGCGGCCCCGGTACTGCGAGTTGGTGCGGTGCACGATCACCGACAGGGCGTCGACCTTGTCACCGTTGATCAGGATGTCCACCTTGACCACGTCGGCGGCACGATACTCCTTGAACTCGTAGTCCATCGAGGCATAGCCGCGCGAAACCGACTTCAGGCGATCGAAGAAATCCATGACGATTTCCGCCATGGGGATCTCGTACGTGAGCTGCACCTGCTTGCCGTGATAGCTCATATTGATCTGCGTGCCGCGCTTTTGCGTGCACAGCGTCATCACCGAGCCGACGTAGTCCTGCGGCATGTACAGGTTGACGGTGACGATGGGCTCGAGAATGTTCTCGATGCGGCTCGGGTCCGGCATCTTGGCCGGGTTTTCCACGATCAGCTTGGTCTTGTCCCGCATATCGACCTCGTACACCACCGTCGGCGCGGTGGTGATGAGATCCATGTCGAACTCGCGCTCCAGGCGTTCCTGCACGATCTCCATGTGCAGCAGGCCAAGGAAGCCGCAGCGGAAACCGAAACCGAGCGCCTGCGACACTTCAGGCTCGTACTGCAGCGATGCGTCGTTGAGCTTGAGCTTCTCCAGGGATTCGCGCAGCGCCTCGTACTGGTTGGCTTCGACCGGGTACAGGCCGGCGAACACCTGCGGCTTGACTTCCTTGAAACCCGGCAGCGGCTCGGCCGCCTTGCGCGCCATGACGGTGATGGTGTCGCCCACCTTGGCGGCCTTCAATTCCTTGATGCCGGCGATAACGAAGCCCACCTGCCCCGCCTGCAACGACTCGCGCGGCAGCGACTTGGGCGAGAACACGCCGACCTGTTCGACCAGGTGCTGCGAGCCGGTGGCCATCAGCAGGACCTTGTCCTTGGGCTTGAGCGTGCCGTTGACCACGCGCACCAGCATCACCACGCCGACGTAGTTGTCGAACCACGAGTCGATGATCAGGGCCTGCAGCGGCGCATCGGGGTCGCCCTTGGGCGGCGGCACGCGGGCAATCATCGCCTCGATGACATCCTGCACGCCCAGGCCTGTCTTGGCCGAGCAAGGCGTGGCGTCGTGCGCGTCGATGCCGATCACTTCCTCGATCTCGCGGATCGCGTTGTCCGGATCGGCCGACGGCAGATCGATCTTGTTCAATACCGGCACCACTTCCACGCCGAGCTCGATCGCGGTGTAGCAGTTGGCAACGGTCTGGGCTTCCACGCCTTGCGAGGCGTCGACCACCAGCAGCGCACCTTCGCAGGCGGACAGCGAGCGGCTTACTTCATAGCTGAAGTCGACGTGCCCCGGGGTATCGATGAGATTGAGGTTATAGATCTTGCCGTCGCGCGCCTTGTAGCTCAGCGCCGCGGTCTGCGCCTTGATGGTGATGCCGCGCTCCTTCTCGATATCCATCGAGTCGAGCACCTGCGCCTCCATCTCGCGATCGGACAGGCCTCCGCAGAGTTGGATGATGCGGTCGGCCAGGGTCGATTTGCCGTGGTCGATGTGGGCGATGATCGAGAAGTTGCGGATATGGTCCATCTGATGTTCAGGGGTGCGCCAGTTCGGGCCTCGAAGTGCCCGCATGGGCACGCCGGGCGGCGCAGCAATTATGAACGACCTGGAACTGGCGCCCTGCCGGGCGCGCCCCGCTCCCGGTCGCAGGTTGGTGGCGCAGACTTTGCGCCAAAGCGCGATTTTACCGTATTTTCAAGGCCTTCCGTATGGCGAAATAGGCCGTGGATCAAGCGCCAGGGCTGCGGCCACCCAATCGGGCGCACTTTCGCCAGTCCGCCTGCCTATTCGGTCCCTTGCTGGCCCGCATGTGCGCCCAACCACACCCTCACGCGCTTCTCGTCGAGAAAGTAGTGGCACAGCGTCTCGCCGCAGCCACCCGGGCCGCCCGCCGCCAGCACGGGCACCAGTTCGCCGAACCGGGTTTCCGCCGCAGGGTCGGCATCCACGTCCACCTCATGCAGGACAAAGGAAAAATCGCGCCGGAGCGGCTCCAGCGCGATTTTCATGTCCTCGCACAGATGGCAGTAGGCCCTGCCATACAGTGTGAGCTCGCTCATGGCGATGCCGCGGCTCAGCGGGAGGACATCGTGCCCGGCCTCAGGGTCAGCACCTGCGTGGCATCGCCGCGCCGGACAAAAACGGCTGCGATCCGGCCCTTGTCCAGCCCCTTGACCAGTTCGTTGAACTGGCGCGGACTGGTCACGTCGCTATCGCCCAGGCGCAGGATGATGTCGCCCGGACGAATGCCGGCACGCTGCGCCGGGCCATCGACCTGGTCCACCTCAACCCCCGACTTGATCTTGAGCTCCTTCAGTTTCGCGTCGGGAATCTCGTTGACGATCAGGCCTAGTGCGTTGGGCTTGGCCGTGGGCGCGCTACTGTCGTCGCGCGGCGAATTGCCTCCGCGCGTCTTGATCTTGGCATCTGCATCGAGCTCGGCCACCGTGATGGAAACCTCGCGCGTCGCGCCTTTGCGCCAGAGCTGTAGCGGCACGCGCGTACCCGGCTTGATGTCGCCCACCATGCGCGGCAGGTCGGACGCCTTCTCGATGTCGCGGCCGTTGAACTTGAGGATGATGTCGCCAGCCTCGATCCCTGCCTTTTCGGCCGGGCCGCCGGGCTCGACGCTGCCCACCAGCGCGCCGCGGGCACGGCCCAGGCCCAGCGAGTCGGCGACCTCCTTGGTGACATCGCCGATCGCCACCGCGATACGCCCGCGCGTGACCTTGCCGTTCGCCTTGAGCTGCTCGGTGACCCGCATGGCTTCGTCGATCGGAATGGCGAAGGAAATCCCCATATAGCCGCCGCTGCGGCTGTAGATCTGCGAATTGATGCCGATCACCTCGCCGCGCAGATTGATCAGCGGACCGCCCGAATTGCCCGGATTCACCGCCACATCGGTCTGGATGAACGGCAGGTAGTCGCCCGTATCGCGCCCCTTGGCCGAGACGATGCCGGCGGTCACGCTGTTGTCCAGCCCGAACGGCGAACCGATGGCCAGCACCCATTCGCCCGCGCGGACCTTGTCGGAATCGCCCATAGCCAGCTTGGGCAGGCCGGTTGCATCGATCTTGAGCAGGGCCACATCGGTGCGCTTGTCCGAACCGATCAGCTTGGCCTTGAATTCGCGCTTGTCGAGCAGCGTCACGTAGATGGTGTCCGCATCGGCCACCACATGGGCATTAGTCATCACATAGCCATCCTGGCTGATGACAAAACCCGATCCCACCCCACGGCTCTGTTCTTCGCCTTGTGGCTGGCCGCGGCGCTGGCCGCCCGGAGGCGTGGGTGCGCCGGGCATGGGCACACCGAAGAAGCGGCGGAAGAATTCCGCCATTTCGTCGTCGTCCGCGCCAGGAGCGCCGCGCGAGCGCACGCGCTCGGTGGTGCGGATATTCACGACCGCCGGCCCGGTCTTTTCGACCAGATCGGCGAAATCGGGCAGGTTGTAGGACGGCGCAGCCGCCTGTGCATGGCTCAGCTCGGCGACAAACGGCGCAAAAGCGAGAATGGCAGCCATGAGCACGGTCCGAGCCAAGGCTGGAGATCTTGGTGACATCGTCGACTCCCGGGAGATCAGCGAAAAGAGGAAGAAAGCGTAGGCGGCAAGTGTCGCGGATTTGCGACGGCTGAGTGGCGGTTTCCCGCCACCCGTCATCGCCGCAACCCGGTTCAGTGGGCCTTTGGTGGTTTGTATTCTACCGCCGAGGCAAACTGCCTGACTGTGGCGGGGGGCACCTCGCCTACCACGGTGATCCAGAAATCGGCCACGCGCCGCACCACCACCTGGGTGGCGCCAAGCGAAGCCACGCCTTCGCGGCGCACTCGCTGCTCGGAAACCGGCTCGATAAACACAGACAGGCCGGTCAAGCCATCGCTATAGACCACCTGGAGCACTTCGAAGACGTTCCCGCGCGGGTTGGCCTGCGGCGCGCGCAGTTCCCCAAGCGGACGCCGGACCTCGCGAATCTTCAGGAAGCCCTTGACCGGAATCCCGATGCTCCAGCCTTCGTCGGCAATATTGGCCGGCTGGTTGGTCACCTCGTAGTGATTCCAGGATTTGGAACTCTTGATGGCGGCGAGAATGCGCTGCTTTTCAGACGGCACACCGATGTCGACCTGCGAGAACGCGACCTGCTCCAGCACCTTGCCGCCTTCGCCCAGGGTCTGGGCGCGCATCAGCAAGCCGGAATTCTTCTCGGCCCAGAGACGCACGGCATAGCGCGCCGCGTCATGCGGATCGAGCGAGAACACCTCGCATTCGACTCCCGCCACGCGCTCGCCCGGAAGCTTGCGCATGTCGTAGATATCGAGCACGTCGCTCTTGTTGGTCGCCAGCAGGGCCGGGAAACGATCCTTGGCTTCCTGCTTCTCCACCACCACCAGCTTGGCTTCGGGAATCAGGCTGTGGACGACGTCATTCTGCCGCAGCACCTCGCGCGGCTTCCCGTCGAGGGTTTCCAGCCTTTCGTACTCGTTGTTGACGAGATCGCTGTAATGCTGGATGCGCGAGGCATGCATCACGCTGCCGCGTTGATAGATCAGCGTGCCGACATAATTCTCGCGCTGGGCCGCGCGATGAATCTTGTTGAGCCAGGCCGTTGCATCGCGACGGGCCAGCGTATTGTCCAGCGGCTGCGCGGTCGCTGCGGCAGCAGTCAGACACAAGGCCAGAAAAAAGGACCTGCGAAGGGCCCTTATTCTGTGTGCGCCTGCTACGTTGGCGGGCGACCATCCTTTATGCATGTCCGGCATTATTCCTGCGAATTGTCCTGAGAGAAGTTTGCGCTGTTGGCAACGGTGCGCATGGTCGGCACAACCGCATCGGTGGCAACCGATACGCGATGGGCACGCAGATATTCGTCCAGGCGCGGATCGCGGATCATCTGCGCGTTGTCGGCGGATACCGCCACGATGCCGCCGGCCTTGGGTGCCGCAGGCTGTTCGACTCGGGCCACCACGGCGTCCGGCGTGCCGAGATCGGCGGGGCCGCGCATCTGCGGCACCACCACCCAGCTGACGGCCGCCACAGCGGCGGCGATGGCTGTACCCGGCATGACGCGGCGAACCCACGACGGCTTGAACAGCAGGCGATGCCCATCGGCAGGCCCAGCCTTGGCCACGGCGGGCACCAGAACGTGCGGTTCGCTGTCGAGACGGGCGGAAAAACGGGAGAGAAAATCATCGGTCGAGCCGGCGTGCGTCAGTTCTTCCGAACGCAGGGCATCGCCAATCAATTGATACGCGGTCCAGCTTGCCATGCCTGCCTCGCTCTTCGCCAGGTCCAGCACAGCGTTGGCTTCGTGCGGCGCCAGTTCGCCATCCATCAGCACGGAGATCTGCTCCGCCGCTTCCACTACATGAACCGACTGCTTATGAGCCTGACCCATTTCCCACCCCTAGAAAAACCATTGAACAACCGACAATCCCGTCTACTGCTTTGTCGCTTATCGATGCAGGAATAGGCTGCAACGCTGGCCGCACGACATTTTCTTTACCGCTCTTGCTACCCTTTTTGCTACTGCTGCTACCACCGCTTGCCCTCTGCCGTTCCCAGCAAAGGACGCAATTTCTCGGCAATCGCCTCGCGCGCCCGGAAAATGCGCGAGCGGACCGTACCGATCGGGCACCCCATGGCTTCCGCGATCTCCTCGTAACTGAGGCCCTCGATCTCGCGAAGGGTGATGGCGGTGCGCAATTCCTCGGGCAGAGCTTCCATCGCGCGGTTGACCGTCTCGGCCACCTGGCGGGTATGGAGCATCGACTCCGGCGTATTGATATCTCTTAGTTGCTCACCATCCGCAAAAGTTTCAGCCTCTTCGGCATCGATATCGCTGGAGGCTTCCGGACGGCGTCCCTGGGTCGCCAGGTAGTTCTTTGCCGTGTTCACCGCAATCCGGTACAACCAGGTGTAGAACGCCGACTCGCCGCGGAATTGCGGCAAGGCACGATACGCCTTGATAAAGGCGTCCTGTGCCACATCCTCCACTTCCGCCGAATCCCGGACCAAGCGCGAAATGAGCCGGATGATCTTGCGGTGGTATTTCGCCACCAACAATTCAAAGGCCCGCTTATCGCCCTGCTGGACGCGTTCAACGAGGAGCTGATCGGCTTCGCGTTCGCTCACGAATGGTTCACCTGCAGTGTATCTCTTGGTTTCGTCTTCACGACAAACGTTGTATTTTACCTACGTAGCCAGGCGCACGGTCAGTGCGGTGCAACGCATATTGTGATGGATGCTTCAGACAAGCGTGCATCAATTTGCATCACCTGTCCCCAAGCGCTCGCGCCGTGCCACGCGGAGCCTGCGTCTGAGCAAGCGCAACGCGTCGGCGTCCGCGCAGGCGCGGTTGACCAGCAGCACGCGCGGCGCATGCCCGGACACCGGCTCCAGGGCCAGCACCAGGGCCAACTCGCCCAGTTCCCAACTGGATTCCACGCGCGCTACAGCGCGGCGGCCATCGGGCAGGCCGATCGAGATAGCTGGCCGTCCCGTGCTATCCCGCCCCTGGGCCAGGCCGCAGTATGTGCATGCGGCGCCACGCCAGAGCGCGGGCCACTGGCAGGACAGCCACGCGCACAAGGCCGCGAGACCAAGCACCATCAGCCATTGCGGCAGATTCCAACCTTGCGACGAGCGCTCCAGGGCATGCACGCCCTCCCGGGCCAGCAGCGCGAACGCTGCCAGCTCGCAGGCCAGGAATAAAGCCAGGGCCCATCTCAAGGGGTGGGTCCTGACTGAAATCCAAGGGAAAGCCACCCGGCTGCCGCCGGGGTCAGACGCGACGGAAGACAAGCGTGCCGTTGGTCCCGCCGAAGCCGAAGTTGTTCTTCACGGCTACATCGATCTTCAGATCACGCGCGGTATTGGCCACGTAATCCAGGTCGCACTCAGGATCCTGGTTGAAGATATTGATGGTCGGCGGCGACACCTGATGGTGCAGGGCCAGCACGGTGAACACCGATTCGAGACCGCCAGCGCCGCCAAGCAGGTGGCCGGTCATCGACTTGGTGGAGTTGACTGCCAGCTTATAGGCGTGATCGCCAAAGGCCAGCTTGATGGCTTCAGTCTCGTTCTTGTCGCCCAGCGGAGTCGAGGTACCGTGCGCATTCAGGTAGCCGACTTCGTCCCCGTTGATGCCGGCGTCCCTGAGAGCGTTCACCATGCAGCGGCGCGGACCGTCCATGTTCGGCGCGGTCATGTGGTATGCGTCGCCGCTCATGCCGAAGCCGATCAGTTCGGCATAGATCCTGGCGCCGCGCGCTTTGGCGGACTCGTACTCCTCGAGCATCACCACGCCGGCGCCCTCGCCCAGCACGAAACCATCGCGATCCTTGTCCCACGGGCGGGAAGCGGCAGCGGGGTCGTCGTTGCGGGTCGACAGCGCCCGGGCAGCGGCGAAACCGCCGATGCCGAGCGGCGAAACCGTGGATTCGGCGCCACCGGCCAGCATCACGTCGGCATCGCCCGCCTGGATCAGGCGAGCCGCCAGGCCGATGCTGTGCAGGCCGGTGGTGCAAGCCGTCACGGCGGCCAGGTTGGGGCCCTTGAGTCCATGGATGATGGACAGGTGGCCCGAGATCATGTTGATGATCGAGCCCGGCACGAAGAACGGGGAGATCCGCCGCGGACCGCGATTGGTCAGCTCGGCATGCGTATCCTCGATCATCGGCAGGCCGCCGATGCCCGAGCCGACCAGCACGCCGATGCGGTCCGCGTTGGCTTCGGTCACTTCGTAGCCGCTATCCTTGAGCGCCTGCGAACCCGCTGCGATGCCATAGTGGATAAAGGTATCCATATGGCGGGCTTCCTTGGCCGGGATGTAGTCCTCGGCATTGAATCCCTTGACCTCGCCGGCAAAGTGCACGGCAAGCGCGGAATGATCGAATTTGGTAACGGTGGCGATGCCGGACTTGCCGGCAACCAGGTTGGCCCAGCCTTCGGCAACCGTGTTTCCGACCGGAGACACGAGGCCAAGCCCAGTGACGACGACGCGACGACGGCTCACTATGATTTCCTACGGATACGTGAAACAGAACCGGAACAAGAATCGGGGCAGGCCATCGGCCGGCACCGGGCTACGCCGACACCGGCGCAGCCAGTCCGATTGTGCTTCTTCGAACAGACGAAAGCCACAGAAAACAGCACGGCGGACCCAAGGGCCCGTCCGCCTGCCTTCTGTGGCTCGGAATCCAGATACGACAGGCTTAAGCCTTGACGTGTGCGGTGGCGTAATCGATTGCCTGTTGCACGGTCGTGATCTTCTCGGCTTCCTCATCGGGAATTTCCATGCCGAATTCATCTTCCAACGCCATCACGAGTTCAACCGTGTCGAGCGAGTCGGCGCCCAGGTCGTTCACGAACGAGGATTCGTTCTTGATGTCTGCCTCGGCCACGCCGAGTTGCTCTGCCACGATTTTCTTGACGCGTTGTTCGATATTGTCCATGTAACCCTCCAGGGAAGTTCGACAAAAAGTGGGCGCATTTTAGCAGGTTTGGGCCACAAAAATGCCCCTCGCCATCTATTGCAAGAACAGCGCCCGATCAGTTTTAAAAACAACCACTTCGCGCGGCTTCTGTCGGCTTCTCCAACGAATCCGACCACCGCGCAAGGTGATCAATTCATGTACATGCCACCATTCACATGGAGCGTCGTACCGGTAATGTAGGCCGCCTGCGGACCTGCCAGGAAGGCCACCGCATGCGCGATGTCTTCCGGCTGGCCCAGCCGGCCCAGCGGGATCTGCGTCTTCAGTGCCGCATGCTGCTCTTCCGACAACACCTTGGTCATGTCGGTATCGATAAAGCCGGGCGCCACGCAATTGACGGTGACATTGCGGCTGCCGATCTCGCGCGCCAGCGCACGGCTCATACCCTCAACGCCGGCCTTGGCCGCCGCATAGTTCATTTGCCCCGGATTGCCGGTCGAGCCGACCACCGAGGTAATGTTGATGATACGGCCACCGCGTGCCTTCATCATCGGACGCAGCACTGCGCGCGACAGGCGGAATACTGCCGTCAGGTTGGTTTCGATCACCGCGCTCCAGTCATCGTCCTTCATGCGCATGGCGAGCTGGTCCTGGGTGATACCGGCATTGTTCACCAGCACGCCGAGACCACCGTGGGCCTTGACCAGTTCGTCGATCAGCGCTTCGGAAGCCACCGCATCGTTGACGTTGAGTACGGCGCCGCGGCCCTTTCCGCCGGCCGCCGCCAGGTACTCGCTGATCGCAGCGGCACCTGCCTCGCTGGTGGCGGTACCCACCACCGTGGCGCCCTGGGCGGCCAGTTCCAGCGCAATGGCCCGGCCGATGCCGCGCGACGCGCCGGTCACCAGCGCAACCTGGTTTTCCAGAAATTTCGTCATTGCCTTGATCCTTGATTACTTCAGCAGCGCCAGCGTGTCCTGCAGCGAGGCCGGATCGAAGATCGCCCCGCCCGCCAGGTTGCCGTCGATGCGCTTGGTCATGCCGGCCAGCACCTTGCCCGGACCGCATTCGATCACGTGGGTCACGCCTTCCGCCGCCATCTTCTGCACGCACTCGACCCAGCGCACCGGCGCCGCCGCCTGGCGCACCAGCGCATCCTTGATGGCTTGCGGATCGGTGACGATGGCTACGTCGACGTTATTGACCAGCGGGATCGACGGCGCGGCAAACGTCATGCCGGCCATGCGCTCGCGCAGACGGTCCGAGGCGGGCTTGAGCAGCGAAGAATGGAACGGCGCCGACACCGGCAGCGGCAGCGCGCGCTTGGCACCGCGGGCCTTGGCCATTTCGCAGGCCTTCTCCACCGCCGCCTTGTTGCCGGCGATCACCACCTGCGAAGGCGCATTGAAGTTCACCGCCTCGACCACGCCTGCACCCGTCGCCGCTGCTTCCGCGCAAGCGGCGCGCACGTCGTCATCGGACAGGCCAAGGATGGCGGCCATGCCGCCTTCGCCCACGGGCACGGCTTCCTGCATGGCTTGCGCACGGAAGCGCACCAGCGGCACCGCTTCGGCGAACGGGATCACCCCGGCCGCCACCAGCGCGGAATACTCGCCCAGGCTGTGGCCGGCCACCAGCGCCGGAGCCGCGCCGCCGGCATCGAGCCAGGCACGGTAGATCGCCACCGCGGCGGTCAGCATCACTGGCTGGGTATTGGTCGTGAGGTTCAGTTCCTCGGCCGGGCCTTCGGCGATCAGCCGGCCCAGGTCCTGGCCGAGCGCGGAGGACGCCTCGTCCAGCGTGGCACGGACCACGGGATGATCGGCAAACGCGTTAAGCATGCCGACTGCCTGCGAGCCTTGCCCCGGGAATACAAAGGAATATTTCATCGCAATCGAATCGTAAAGATGAATACGGCAAGACCGGCGCAACGGGTCAAGCCCCTGGCGCCGGCCCGAATCTTACATGCGCAGCAGCACCGCGCCCCAGGTGAAGCCCCCGCCGACGCCTTCCATCAGCACGTGATCACCCGCGCCGATACGGCCGTCGCGCACCGCCACATCCAGCGCCAGCGGGATCGACGCGGCCGACGTATTGCCGTGCTCGTGCACCGTCGCCACCATGCGCTCGGGCGGCAGGCCCAGTTTCCTGGCCGTGCTCTGCATGATGCGGATATTGGCCTGGTGCGGGATCAGCCAGTCGACCTGCCCGGCCGGGAACTGCGCGCCAGCTAGCGCTTCACGCGCCACTTTGTCGAGCACCGTGACCGCCAGCTTGAACACTGCCTGTCCATCCATGTGCAGGAACGGGTTGCCGGTAATATTGCCGCCCGAAACATTGCCCGGCACGCACAGGATATCGACGTGGCTGCCGTCGGAGTGCATCGCCGTAGACAGGATGCCGGGCTCCTCGGAGGCCGACAGCACGACCGCGCCGGCGCCGTCGCCGAACAGCACGCAGGTGGTACGGTCGTTGAAGTCGAGAATCCGCGAGAACACTTCCGCGCCAATCACGAGCGCATTGCGGTGCGAACCGCTGCGGATGAACTTCTCGGCGGTGGCGAGCGCGTAGACGAAACCGGAACACACCGCCTGCAGGTCGAATGCCGCACAGTGATTGGTGATACCGAGCTTCTGCTGCACCAGGCAGGCCGTGCTGGGGAAAACGAAATCGGGCGTGGAGGTGGCAACGATGATCAGGTCGATGCTTTGGCGATCGATGCCGGACGCCTCAAGTGCGCGCTCCGCGGCCTTGACCGCGAGGTCGCTGCTGGTGACATCCGGTTCGGCCCAGTGGCGGGCCGAGATGCCGCTGCGCGAAAAAATCCATTCGTCGCTGGTCTCGATACCCTTCTCAGCCAGTTGCGCCGCCAGATCGTGGTTGGTGACGCGCCGCGGAGGCAAATAGCTCCCGGTTCCGGTGATTTTTGCGTAGCTTGTCATGTAATGTCGGATCGATCGTGTGGCCACGGGTCGTCGCCCGTGGCATCTACATCAAGACCTCAGGCGGCGTGCGGGCTTGGACTGGAATCCTGGGCGCCTGACTGCGGGCCGGTAGCCGGGGTGCTGTTACCTGACTTGTTGGCGAAAGCCTGAATGGTGCGAGCAATCACACCATTCCTGGCCGCATCATACCCGCGTTTGATAGCCCACTCAAAAGCGTGCGCGTCGGCAGAGCCATGACTCTTGACCACCAGCCCGCGCAGGCCGAGCAGGGACGCGCCGTTGTAGCGGGCCGGGTCCAGCCGCCGGGACAGCCGCTTGAGTACCGGCATGGCCAGTCCCGCCAGCAGCCTGGTGAACCATGAGCGGGTAAATTCTTCCTTGATCATATTGCCGATCATCTTGGCCAGCCCCTCGCTGCTCTTGAGCGCGACGTTGCCGACAAAGCCATCGCACACCACGATGTCGGTGGTGCCCTTGAAGATGTCGTTGCCCTCCACGTTGCCGTAGAAGTTGAGTTCGGAGGCACGCAGCAATTCGCCCGCGCGCTTGACCACATCGTTGCCCTTGATCACTTCCTCGCCAATATTCAGCAAGCCGACGCTAGGGCGTTCCTTATGGTCCACCACCGCCACCATGGCCTCGGCCATGCGCGCGAACTGCAGCAGGTGCTCGGGCTCGCAGTCGGCATTGGCGCCAAGGTCAAGCACGGTGGTGCCCCAGCCCTGTTCATTGGGAATGGTGGTGGCGATCGCCGGCCGCTCGATGCCCTCGAGCGTCTTCAGCACGTAGCGCGAGACCGCCATCAGCGCACCGGTGTTGCCCGCCGAGATGCAGGCGTCGGCCAGCCCTTCCTTGACCTGGGTCACAGCCACCCGCATCGAGGAGTCCTTCTTCTTGCGCAGCGCCACCTCGACTGGATCGTCCATGGTGATGACCTCGGTCGCGGTCACAACGCGCACGCGCGGATGGTCGAGCGCGTGCAGCTTCTTGAGCTGCGGCTCGATGCTGTCCCGCAAGCCGACCAGCACCACTTCGGCATCGCCATGGCTGGAGAGAAAACTGATCGCCGCCGGTACCGTCACGGAGACGCCGTGATCGCCACCCATGCAGTCGATAGCTAGTTTGATCGTCATTGTTTCCTGGTGCAGAAGCGCTTGTCGGCGTGACTTGAAAACCTGGCTCCCGGCCTGGCCGGGCTTGACCCGGACCAGCCGATGGCTACCCGACGGCACTCACGGAGCGCCCGGTGCCAGCCCCGGCGCCCGCCCTGGCCCGCCATCCATGGCCGTGGGCCTGGCTCGGGCAAGTGGCGCGATGGAGGCTGGAACCTGCGCTACGGTTTGCGCTGCGAGCGCGCAACAAAAAAGCGGCAACGATTTTGCCGCTTTTTTGTTTTTGACCTAGCAACGTGCGCGTACGAGACGCAAAGCCACGCCGAACGATCTGTCAGTCGTTCTTGGTCTTGATGACCTTGCGGCCACGATAGTAGCCGTTCGGGCTAACGTGGTGACGCAGGTGGGCTTCGCCCGTGGTCGGTTCGACTGCCAGCGGCGCTGCCGACAGATGATCGTGCGAACGGTGCATGCCGCGCTTGGACGGCGACTTCTTGTTCTGTTGAACTGCCATGATGACTCCTTCGAGAATTTTTCAATGGTAACACACGCATCCCGCACGAGGCGTAGCCGGGCCCGGCCGGATGCTGATCCTGGTGCCTTGAAACGCAGCCCGATGCCGGCGAGCCGGCTTCAGTGCTTGGTCTTCAGGCCAGCCAGCGCCGCAAAGGGCGAAGGCCGTTTTTCCTCTTCCGGCAGAACCTCGGGTTCGGGTTCCGCCTGTCCGTCCACCCCGGTCACGAGGCTTTCGTGTACCTGCGGGCAAACGTCATGCTTGGGCGCCACCGGCAAAGCCAGCAGCACTTCATCTTCAATCAGCGACAGCAGGTCGAAGCGCTTGGACCCGACGATCACGTCGATTTCGTCATCGTCCATCGGCGCAGCGTCGGCGTCTTCCTCGCTGGCCACCACTTCGAAGCACATGTCCGTAGCGATCGTCTCGGTATAAACCTGCAGGCAGCGCTGGCAATCCAGCCACACCCGTCCGTTCACGGAGAGATCGATATACAGATGCTGCGTCGGCGCCGTGCCTGGCTCGCTGGTGTCTTCCTCGACAAAACCGGTAAGCACGTAGCCGAACACCTCGTCCGGCGCCGATACTGGCGCTTGCGCTGCGGTCTCGGCTATGATGCGCGGCAAATCGCGCGCCGCAACTTCGCCGGCTGCATTCCCGCCGGCGCGGCAAAAAGCAAAGAGATCGAGCGCGCGCAGGTCAATCGGCTGGGTCATGTCTTATCGTGCCGTTTTGCCGGAGCATTCCGGGCATAGCGGCCTGGAGCGTGGTGCCGAGGGTTATTCACCATCGAAACATGTTCCTGGGGCCGCACAATACCGGTTAACACACGGAAATTGCGCCGGACTTGCTTGGCTGAAACCGAAGATTATACGACGTTTTTTCGGCCGTGGTCAAAATTTTGGAAGATGGCTATCCGGCGCTTTCCCTTTTCGCTCAATCACTTATGCCGCAAACTTCCCGCCCCACCCTGATCCTGGGCTCCAGTTCGCCCTATCGCCGCGAACTGCTGCAACGGCTGCGCATTCCATTCGAGGTGGCGGTACCAGACATCGACGAGACCCCTCTTGCCGGAGAAAGCCCGGAAGCCACCGCACTGCGGCTGTCCCGCAGTAAAGCCCAGGCTATTGCCGAGCGCCATGCGGGCGCCCTGGTGATCGGCTCTGACCAGGTAGCCACGCTGGACGGCAGGCAGATCGGCAAGCCTGGCTCGCATGAACAGGCGCTAGCACAATTGCAGCTGATGCGAGGCCGTACCGTCACCTTCCATTCCGCGCTGTGCCTGCTCGATGGCCGCAACGGCCACGCCCAGCTCGCGGATGTCCAGACCCGCGCAACCTTCCGCGAACTCCCCGACCACGAACTGGAAGCCTACCTGCGCATCGAACGCCCTTACGATGTGGCGGGCAGCGCCAAATCCGAAGGCCTCGGCATCGCCCTGCTCTCGCACATGGAATCGGACGATCCTACCGCGCTGGTGGGCCTGCCCCTGATTGCGCTGACCACCATGCTGCGCCAGGCCGGCTACCCTTTTTTCCAGGACTGAGGGCGGCCGCGCCGATGGCGCGGGCAGACAAACAAAGCAGTCGAAACAAGAGCAAGAGAACCAAGCATGAGCGGCATCCTGTACCTGATTCCCAACACCCTGGGCAAGCGCGACGAAACCGACCCCTTGCCGGACGTGATTCCGGCCGGCGTGCAGCAAATCGCCGCCGGACTGGACTACCTGGTGGCGGAAAACGCCAAGACGGCACGCGCCTTCCTCAAGAAGCTGGGCGAAACCTGCCCGCTGGCCCGGCCGATCCAGCAGATCGAGATCCGCGAACTGAACGTCAACACGCGTGACGATGCACTGGCGGCCTTGCTTGCACCAATCCGCGAGGGCCGCGACGGCGGCCTGCTGTCGGAGGCCGGTGTGCCGGCCGTGGCCGATCCCGGCGCCAACCTGGTGCGCCTGGCCCATGCCAGGGGTGTACGCGTGCGCCCGCTGGTGGGCCCCAGTTCGATCCTGCTGGCGGTGATGGGCTCGGGCCTGAACGGCCAGAGCTTTGCCTTCAACGGTTACCTGCCGGTGGACGCCGGCGAGCGCGCGCAGCGCTTGCGCGAGCTGGAGCAGCTTTCACGCAAGGCACACCAGACCCAGGTCTGGATTGAAACGCCCTACCGCAACGGCCCCTTGCTGGAAGCCATGCGCCAGCATTGCGCCGGCAGCACCATGCTGTCGATCGCGGTCGACCTGACCTTGCCAAGCGAAGCGATCGTCACGCTGCCGATTTCCGAGTGGCGGCCGGAGCGACTGGATCTGCACAAGCGGCCGGCCATTTTTTCGCTGCTGGCAGGTTGAGAGCGGGGGCATAAAACGAAAAATGGGGCATTTACGCCCCATTTTCCCGCATCTTGCACACAGATCAATGCATGGCCTGCACACGAGCGCCAAACAGCATCGTCTTCATCGCTGCCGTACCCACCGCCGCGCCAAAGCGCTTGGCGACCCGCTCTGCGATGTTCTCCTTGACGGTGTAGTCCACGATGTCTTCCGCCTTGAACAGATCGCGCGCCACATAGTCCGCGTTGCCCAGGCCGTCGGCCAGCCCCAGCTCCACGCTGCGCTCGCCCGACCAGAACAGGCCGGAGAACAGATCCGGGTCGTTCTTGAGACGATCGCCGCGGCCTTGCTTGACCACATCGATGAACTGCTGGTGGATCTGCTTGAGCATGGTCTCGGCATATTGCTTCTGCCTCGGCACCTCGGGAGAGAATGGATCGAGCATGCCCTTGTTGGCTCCGGAGGTATAAAGACGGCGCTGGACCCCCAGCTTGTCCATCAGCCCGGTGAAGCCAAAACCATCCATCAGCACGCCAATCGAGCCGACGATGCTGGCCTTGTCGACGTAGATCTTGTCCGCCGCCGCCGCCACGTAGTAACCGCCGGAAGCGCAGATTTCCTCCACCACCACGTAGAAAGGCCTGGATGGATAGAGGGTCCGCAGGCGGTGGATCTCGTCGTTGATCATGCCGGCCTGGACCGGAGAGCCGCCCGGCGAGTTGATCTTCAGGATGATGCCGGCCGCATTGGTATCGGCGAACGCGGCTTGCAGGGCGGCATTGATCGACTCGGCGCTGGCCGGCGTGCCCGCGGCAATCTCGCCATCGAGCGAGACCATCGCGGTATGGCGGCCCGAGGTGGTAATGCTGCCATCGCCCTTGAAGTCAAAAATGGCAAAGAACAGCAAGGCGAGCAGGCCGATCCCGACAAATCGGAAGAAGATGCGCCACCGGCGCGCCGCACGCTGCTCGCGCAAGGTCGCCATCAGCACCTTTTCCAGCACATCCCGCTCCCAGCCGGTCCCGGTAGGCACCGGCCCGACGTCGCGGCCGGCGAGGCGCGCCTTGCGCTGGCTGGCTTCGCGCTGTGCCGCGGCATCGCCGGCGCGCAAGTCCTGCTCCAGCGGGAAATCGGCCTGCGAGGCCGTTTCCAGCCGGTCGTCCGCGGCTCCCGGCGTCCCGGCGCCGGCAGTAGCAGACGGCTCCTGCGGCTTGCCAGATTCGTCGTGAGGCGGCTTTTGCTGTTCTGTCATGCAGTTGGCTCTTTGGCTCTTGATTAGGAATGAAGTATTGCCCAGCATCCGGCCCTGCGGGCTGCCCCGCTAGCCAGCGGGTGCTTCGTAGGGGCTTTCCGGCAACCAGTACACATTACCGTCGCGCTCTTCGATGCGCAGCTTGGATAGCGAGGCGCCGCGGCAAGGGCCGCCGACGCACAGGCCGCTGTCCGGCGCATAAATCGCGCCATGTGTCGCGCACATCAAGTATAGGCCCGAGGACTCGAAAAACTGCCCCTCCTGCCAGTCGAGCTCCATCGGCACATGGGCGCACTGGTTCAGGTAGCCATGGGCAATGCCGTCGAAACGCACCACGAAGGCGCTCACCGGCCGGCCGCCCACCGCCACCACGAAGCGCACCCCGCCGCCGCCTTCGGCCAGCTCGTCGGCCGCGCACAGGCGGCGCGCGCCAGCCCCCCTTTCTCCGCGCATGTCAGGCATGGGTCAGCAGCCAGTCCTTCAGGTCGCCGATCGAAGTGGCGCAATGCAGCGGCGCCATCGCCAGCAGGGTGTCGGCCGGATGCGCGCCATAACCGACGCCGATCCCTGCCGCGCCGGCATTGACCGCCATCTGCAGGTCATGGGTGGTATCGCCGATCATGACGGTGCGCTCCATCTCCTGGCCAAGCTCGCGGGTCAGCTCCTGCAGCATGGCGGGATGAGGCTTGGAGAAGGTCTCGTCGGCGCAGCGGGTGGCGTCGAACCAGCGCGCCAGGCCGGTCGCCTCCAGTGCTCGCTGCAGGCCGACGCGGGTCTTGCCGGTGGCCACGCCAAGGAAATAGTGCTCGGCATGCAGTGCCTCCAGCATCTCGCGCACGCCTTCGAACAGCACCAGTTCCGCGTCGCGGGTCAGGTAATGAAAGCGATAGCGTTCGGCCAGCTTGGGATAGTCGGCCGGATCGAGCGTGGGCACGGCGTACGACAGCGCATCCTTGAGCCCCAGCCCGATCACATGGCTGGCGGCGCTGTCGTCGGGCACCGGCAGGCCGAGGTCGCGGCTGGCGAGCTGGATGCACTTGGCGATGGTCGGGGTGGAATCCATCAGGGTTCCATCCCAGTCGAACACGATCAGGTCAAAGCGTTGCCTGGCCATTGGTATCCTTGTTGGCGCCTTAGTCGCGGGCGCGCTGGTTGCGGGCTTGCTGCAGGAAGGCTTCGCACTCCGGCGGCATGGGGGCAACGACAGTGATGATGTCACCACTGATCGGATGCGTGAAAGTCAGGCTGTGCGCGTGCAGGAACATGCGCTTGAGCCCGGGATTGGCGCCGCTGCGGGCCAGCGCCTTGTTGAGGGCGAAGTCGCCATATTTCTCGTCGCCGAGGATGGGGAAGCCAGAATGCGCCAGGTGGACCCGGATCTGGTGGGTCCTGCCCGTCTTCAGTTCCGCTTCCAGCAAGGTGAATCCCGGCATGACTTCCAGCCGGTTGAACACGGTATGCGAGGCAATGCCGTCGTCCTGCACGCGCACCCGGCGCTCGCCCTCGGCGGTGGTGTATTTGAATAGCGGCAGCTTCACGTGCTGCCGGGCGTTCTCGAAGTGACCGGCCACGCACGCGAAGTATCGTTTGTCCAGCGCACTGCCGCGCATCTGTTCGTGGAGGTTGACCAGCGCCGTGCGTTTCTTCGCCAGCACCAGCAGGCCCGAGGTTTCGCGGTCGAGCCGGTGCACGAGCTCAAGGAACTTGGCCTGCGGGCGCGCCCGCCGCAATTGCTCGATCACGCCGAACGCCACGCCGGAGCCACCATGCACGGCCACGCCGGCAGGCTTGTTGATCACCAGCAGGTACTCATCCTCGAAGACAACCGGGAAACTGGCCGGCGGCACGAATTTGCCGCCATCGGGTGCCGGCGCCGCCACTCGCATGGGCGGAATCCGCACGACATCGCCAAGCTGGAGGCGATAGGTGGCATCCACCCGGCCCTTGTTGACGCGCACTTCCCCCGACCTCAGGATGCGATAGACATGGCTCTTCGGCACCCCTTTCGAGAGCTTCAGGAGGAAGTTGTCGATACGCTGGCCATCGGCCTCGTCGCCAATTGTTACGTACGCCACCTGGGGCCCGGCCGCGGCGGCCCGCACCTCTTTTTCAATTTGATGGCGTAACTCATTCATTTTCAATATAATTTCCTCGCTGTCCCGGCCAAAGACCGGCAGCGCAAGTCAGGTGTAGGCGATTCGTCGTATTTTACACTTCGGGTTGCCGCCAGCCCTGCCAGCCTCCCGCTTCTTTGCGTACCACGCGAGCCCCGGGTTGGTGAATGGCAGCAAAAACGCAGCACGCACGGTACTGCCCCGCGCAGGAAGTCGCCCAAAGGCAACTTCGGCGCTGACGGCGGTCACGTGGGAATAGAGTGTTCAGGTAGAACAGAATTTGATAGCGGGTGCTCTCGCGGCATCCGCTCTGGTGAGAGAAGTCCCGCCCGCACCGGGAAACGGTGCCGCCGGCATGCTTCCGACGCCACCTGACTGGTTATACCGGCGCCCGGTCGCAGAACTCCAAGAAGTAGTAGGTGCGCCCGCCAGGAGATGTCAGGTAGCGAAGCAGCATTGCCGTGACGACAAACTTGCTCTTTGACGCGTCTTGGCCTTCCGCGGCCGGCCGCGATGCGATGGCGCCCTTTGCGCCCGCGTTGCCGCCATGCCAGCCGGAAACCCGCCGGGTCGCTGCGCAGAGCAGCACACCGGCGTTCTCTCCGACCATGCGGACGGCGCATCGACGTCGTTACCTCTCTTTCACCCGCGCCCAGCCGGCCGCGCTCATTTGCGCACCGGCGCCTTCGGCAATTCTCGCGCCACCACTCGCTCCCTCGCGTGCTCCACGGAACGCCGAGGGCACCGCTTTGCCGGTGCAATCCTCGGCATTGAGTGAGGTAATGCGATGAAACGCATGCTTTTTAACGCGACGCAACAGGAAGAATTGCGCGTCGCCATCGTCGACGGTCAGAAACTGATCGATATCGACATCGAGGCTGCCGGGCGCGAACAGCGCAAGGGCAACATCTACAAGGGTGTCATCACCCGTATCGAACCGTCGCTGGAAGCCTGCTTCGTCAACTACGGCGAAGAGCGCCACGGCTTCCTGCCCTTCAAGGAAGTGGCGCGCGCCTTCTTCAAGGAAGGCGTGGACGTGCGCAACGCGCGCATCCAGGACGCGCTGCACGAAGGCCAGGAACTGATCGTCCAGGTCGAGAAGGAAGAGCGCGGCAACAAGGGCGCGGCGCTGACCACCTTTATCTCGCTGGCCGGCCGCTACCTTGTGCTGATGCCCAACAATCCCCGCGGCGGTGGCGTTTCGCGCCGCATCGAGGGGGAGGACCGCCAGGAACTGCGCGAGACCATGGCGCAGCTGACGGTGCCCGAAGGCATGAGCACCATCGCCCGCACCGCCGGCATCGGCCGCTCGGCCGAAGAGCTCCAGTGGGACCTGAACTACCTGCTCCAACTGTGGAAGGCCATCGACGGCGCCGCCGGCGACAACAAGGCCCCGCTGCTGATCTATCTCGAATCCAGCCTGGTGATTCGCGCCATTCGCGACTATTTCCAGCCGGATATCGGCGAGATCCTGATCGATACCGACGAGATCTACGAACAGGCCCGCGCCTTCATGAGCGTGGTCATGCCCGACAACATGAACCGCGTGAAGAAGTACCGGGACGATGTTCCCCTCTTCTCGCGTTTCCAGATCGAGCACCAGATCGAATCGGCGTACTCGCGCATGGTCATGCTGCCCTCGGGCGGCGCCATCGTGATCGACCATACCGAAGCCCTGGTGTCGGTGGACGTGAACTCGGCACGCGCCACCAAGGGCGCCGACATCGAGGAAACCGCGCTACGCACCAACCTCGAAGCCGCCGATGAAATCGCCCGCCAGCTGCGCCTGCGCGACCTGGGCGGCCTGATCGTGATCGACTTTATCGACATGGAGGCCAGCAAGGCCCAGAAGGACGTGGAAACGCGCCTGAAGGACGCCCTGCGCCATGACCGCGCCCGCGTGCAGATGGGCAAAATCAGCCGCTTTGGCCTGATGGAGCTGTCGCGCCAGCGTCTGCGCCCGTCGCTGTCGGAAGGCTCGCACATCACTTGCCCGCGCTGCAATGGCACCGGTCATATCCGCGATACCGAATCCTCCGCCCTGCAGGTGCTGCGCATCATCCAGGAAGAAGGGATGAAGGAGAACACCGCCGCCATCCACTGCCAGGTGCCGGTGGAAGTGGCTGCGTTCCTGCTCAACGAGAAGCGCCAGGACATCAACCTGATCGAAATGCGCTTCAAGGTCAATGTGCTGCTGATTCCCAACAAGCACCTCGAAACCCCGCATTACAAGCTGGAGCGCCTGCGCCACGACGACCCGCGCCTGGAAGAAGGCACCGCCAGCTACAAGATGGCCGAGGCCGCCGCCAAGGAACTGGAAGCCGATACCAGCTACAGCAGCCGCAAGAAGGAAGATGCCAAGCCGCGCCAGGAAGCCGCGGTCAAGGGCATTACGCCGGAACAGCCGGCACCGGTCTCGGTACCGCGCGCCGAGCGCGCCCCCCGCCCGGAGGCCCCCGTGGCACGTCCCGCCGTACCGGCCACCCAGCCGGTGGCCAGCGGCGGCTTCATCGGCTGGCTCAAGAACCTGTTCGGCGCCAAGCCGGCCGCCCCGGCCGTCGAGCCGGCCAAGCCGGTTGACGCGGAGCCGCGTAGCGCGGAAAACCGCGCCCAGCGCGGCCCGCGCGGCGAAGGCCGCGGCGAGCGTGGCCAGCGCGGCGAACGCGGTGGCGAGCGTGGAGAACGCCAGGGCCGTGGCCAGCGCGGCGAGCGCCAGGAACGTGGCGAGCGTGGCGAACCGCGCGTTGAGCGCGGCGAACGCGCCGAGGCCCGTGGCGAGCGAGGAGAACGCAGCGAACGTGGCGAGCGCAACGGGCGAGCCCCGCGCCAGGCAGCACTGGAAGTCCAGCCGGCCCGCCAGCCCGAAGTGGCAGGTGCCGAGCGCAGCGACGGCCGTGGCGAAGGCCGCCGCGACCGCAACCAGGAACGCCGCGAGCGCCAGCGCGATCGCCAGCGTGAACGCGGCGAAGCACCGCGCGAAGGCGAAGCCGGCGAAGGCCTTGCCGCGGAAGCCGTGGGTACCGGCGCCGTCGCAGCCGCCGCGAGCGCTGCCGTGGCCGCCCCGGCCGTAGCCGCACCGGCCGCGCCGCGCGACGATGCCGAAAACGCACGCACGGAGTTCCCGGAAGCGCCGGAAGGCGCCGAGAACGGTGAAGGCGAAGAGCGCCGCCGCCGCAATCGCCGTGGCCGCAATCGCTATCGCCGCGAACGCGACGACGGCGTCCAGGCCAGCGAAGGCGGTGAAGGCGGTGAAGGCGAAAATGCCGAAGAAGGCCGCGAAAGTGCCGCACCGGCTGTTGCCGCCGTCGCCACCGAAGCCGTGACCGAAGCCGCCGCCGTGGTTGCCGAAACGGCGCCCAGCGCACCGGCTTCCCGGCCCGTCGAGGCCGCGGTAGCGCCCGAGCCGACCGTGCAGCCGGTGGAAACCGTGCACGTGCCGGCAACGCCTGTCGCCGTGACCGCCGCCGAACCGGTGGCTGAACCGGTGATCGAAGCCGTGGTTGCGGCCAGCCCGGCGGCTTACCAGCCGGCCCCGGCGGTGGCGGAAACCGCCGCCCAGGCACCGGCTGCGCAAGCCCCCGCCGTCGAGGCGCCGGTGGCCGCACCCGCAGCCATCCCGGCCGCCGTGCCGGCCCCGGTGGCTGCCGCTCCGGTGGCGATCGAAACCCTGCAACCGATGCTGGCTTCGGCCGGCCTCGAGTGGATCAACACCGACAGCAGCAAGCTGCGCGCCGCCCAGGAGGCTGCCGCCAGCATCCCGCCGGCACCGCGCGTCGTGCGTGAGCGCAAGCCCCTGCCGCCGCTGCCCGAAGGTCCGATGATTCTGGTCGAGACCGCCGGCAACAGCGCGGAAACGGCGCAGCAGAAGTAAGCGGTACCCCGCGTGCAGCAGGAAAGGGACGGCGATGCCGTCCCTTTTTTCATGCCTGCGCCACGTCCGCGGAGGCTCGCCGGCTCAACGCCCCTGCCCCGCGTCAGGTGATTGCCGCGTTACCACTGCTGGCTCGGCTAGAATGACAATTAGATGGCACCAGAACAGAGGTGCCCGGAACGGGTGTCGCGCGCACTCCTGCGTTTGCGCCGGAACCACCCGTCACATGCATTGCCAAGCCCCAGGCCATGACCGAATCCGTCATCCCCATCTTCGACCTGCGCGACCATCGCTACCGCTCGATGACGCCCAGCATCCCGGACGTGCTCGCCGCACCGTCCGGCCTGGTTGCCGACACGCGCGGCAGGCCGCTGCATGATCTGCGCATTTCGGTCACGGACCGCTGCAACTTCCGTTGCGTCTATTGCATGCCGAAGGAAGTATTCGGCAAGGACTACACCTTCCTGCCCCATTCCGAGTTGCTGAGCTTCGAGGAAATCGAACGCGTCGCCCGCCTCTTCGTCGCCCACGGGGTCGAGAAGATCCGCCTGACCGGCGGCGAGCCGCTGCTGCGCAAGAACATCGAGAAGCTGGTGGAGATGCTGGCGCGCATCGAAACGGTGTCGGGCAAGCCGCTCGACCTCACCCTCACCACCAACGCCTCGCTGCTGGCTCGCAAGGCGCGCGCGCTGCGCGATGCGGGCCTGTCGCGCGTGAGCGTGAGCCTGGACGCCATCGACGACGCCACCTTCCGCCGCATGAACGATGTCGACTTCGCGGTGCGCGATGTGCTGGACGGCATCGAGGCTGCCCAGGCCGCCGGCCTGGCGCCGATCAAGGTCAATATGGTGGTCAAGCGCGGCACCAACGATGCCGAGATCGTGCCGATGGCCGCCCATTTCCGCGGCAGCGGCATCATCCTGCGCTTTATCGAGTTCATGGACGTCGGCGCCAGCAACCACTGGCAGATGGATGAGGTGCTCCCCTCGGCCGAGGTGGTCCGCCGCATCCACGAAGCCTTCCCGCTCGAAGCCATCCCCGCCAACCATAGCGGCGAGACCGCCGAGCGCTGGCGCTACCGCGACGGCGCCGGCGAGATCGGCGTGATCTCCAGCGTCACCCACGCCTTCTGCGGCGATTGCAGCCGTATCCGGCTGTCCACCGAAGGCCGGCTCTACCTCTGCCTGTTCGCCACCGAAGGCTACGACCTGCGCGCGCTGCTGCGCGGCGAACACAGCGACCTGGCAATCTCCAACGCGATTGCCGGGGTCTGGCAAGGACGCACCGACAACTACTCCGAACAGCGCAGCAACCCGGCGGTGCGCCAGGCCCGCGCCGAACGCAAGATCGAAATGTCCTATATCGGTGGCTGACGGCGAAACACCATATGGCCTGCCGCGCCAACCCCAACCCTCTATCCCTGATGATTTCACGCGACGATATTACCGGCCTGATCCTGGCCGGCGGGAGGG
>NZ_JBYOJU010000056.1:0-58535 GCF_057798855.1 Cupriavidus sp. 96C5-1
GCGACCCAGCGCCAGGCCTGGGCCTGCTCGTCGCGCCGCACGAACAAGCCAAGCCGGCCGCGGATGACATCGAGCAGCAGGCGCTCGTAAGCACCGGTCTTGCGCTCATGCCGTGCGCCCTGCCCGCGCGGCAGCATGCGTTGCAGGTCCAGCGAAGCGGGCTGCAGCGCCTGCGTGTCGCCCGGCTGCTTGACCAGGAAATGCAGGCGGATGCTTTCCTCGGGCTGCAGCGTGATCACCAGCCGGTTGCCAGGCTCGTGGTCGAGCGGGCGTGGGAACAGGGAATACGGCACGTCGCGGAACTGGATCACGATCTCGGCCACGCGCGACTGCATGCGCTTGCCGGTGCGCAGGTAGAACGGCACCCCCGCCCACCGCCAGTTGGCGATCTCGGCCTTGATGGCGACGAAGGTCTCGGTCTGGCTGTCGGGCGGGATGGCCGCCTCGTTCACATAGCCCGGCACCGCGTCGCCGCCCGCGGCGCCGCGGCAGTATTGCCCGCGCACCACCTTCTCGGCGACCTCGCCCAGTTCGATCGGCTTGAGCGCCTTGAGGATCTTCAGCTTCTCGTCGCGGATGGCGTCCTCGGACAGGCTCGAGGGCGGCTCCATCGCCACCATGCACAGCAATTGCAGCAGGTGGTTCTGCACCATGTCGCGCAGCGCGCCGATACCGTCGTAGAAGGCGCCGCGCTTTTCCACGCCGAGTTCCTCGGCGATGGTGATCTGCACGTCGCGCACCCACTCGCGCCGCCACAGCGGTTCGAACAGAACATTGCCAAAGCGCATCGCCATCAGGTTCTGCACGGACTCCTTGCCCAGGTAATGGTCGATGCGGTAGATCTGGTCTTCGGCGAAATGGCGCGCCACCGCGGAATTGATCGCATCGGACGAGGACAGGTCATGGCCCAGCGGCTTCTCCAGCACAATGCGCACGCCCGCGTGGTTAAGGCCCTTGCGGGCAAGCTGCTCGCAGATCGGCACGAACAGATGCGGGCCAGTCGCCAGGTAGAACACCACCACCGGCGCGGCGCGGGCACGCACCAGCTCGGCCAGTGCATCGAAGCCCTCCGGCGCGTTGGCGTTCACCTGCAGGTAGAGGATGCGCGAGACAAAGCCCTGCCAGGCTTCCGCCGCGGCGGCGGCGGGCAGCGCCGGACGCACCTTGGACTCCAGCATCGCCAGGTAGGCTTCCTGGCCAAGCGGCTGGCTGCCAAGCGCGAGGATGCGCCCGCGCGGGTGCAGCGAGCCCACGCAGTGGGCGTCGAACAGCGCCGGCAGCAGCTTGCGCGTGGCCAAGTCGCCGGTGCTGCCGAACAGCACGAAATCGAACTCTGGCACTGTGCCTACAGCATTGCTTTGCATCATGTCACGAATCGGTTGGTCGAGTCGGGTTGCATTCGGCTTGGGGGCCTATCACGCTAGAATTCTGGTTTTGTCGAGATAAGGATGCCGGGGTAAGATCGGATCCGACATTGGCCTGAACTGAAGCGCGTAATGAAGAAGGCATCTGCGAAAAAAAGCGCTGTCCGCTGGCGTAGTGAAGGTGCTCAAGCGCCTGCATAATCCGCCGAACATGGTCCTGCTCTGCGTACGGTGGTACGTAAGCCTATTCGCTGAGCCTGTGCGATCTCGATGAAATGATGGCCGAGCGTGGTCTTGCGGTCGATCACTCGACCGTGCACCGCTGAGTTATCAAGCTGCTGCCGCTGTTCGAGAAGGCGTTTCGCCACCACAAGCGCCCGGTTGGCAAGAGCTGGCGAATGGACGAAACCTACCTCAAGGTGCGGGGCGAGTGGGCGTACCTCTATCGCGCCGTGGACAAGGCCGGCAACACCATCGACTTTCTGCTGCGGGCTCGTCGCGACAAGGCTGCCACCCGGCGTTGCTTCGAGAAAGCCATTGGCCAGAACGGCGCGCCTGATACCGTGACCATTGACAAACGCGGTGCCGCACTGCACGCCGCGAACGCGCAGCGCGAGACGCCCATCACGATCCGTCAGCGCAAGTACCTGAACAACATCATCGAGCAGGACCAGCGCCTGGCCGATTCCAGTGCTACCACAGCATTGCCGCGTCACGGTCCGTCTTGAGTGTCCTTCCCGCTGATAATCGAGATCCCGGCCGACCAGTTTGGAACGCACTCGGCGGACAGTATCAGAAACCCGCCGAGCCAAAGCTTGGCAGCCGTGATCGAAGGCAATTTCAAGGAATAGGCGTGAACTTCAATTCGCTCAAGGGGACAACCTTGTCTTCACGGACCATCTTGTATTCGGTGTTGGGGCCCAGCCACTTGTTCCAGAGCTGGTTGATCTCGCCTGCCCTGTCCATGGCCAGCAACGCCTCGTTCACCTTGGCCAGCAGCGCCGGTTCGCCCTTCTTCATACCCACGCCGATCGGCTGATAGGTCATTGGCTCGGCGATCATCTTCAGCTCAATGCCACCGCTCTTCGACTGATTCACCAGCTTGGTGATCGTCATGGTGTTGGAGACGATGCCCAATGCCTTGCCCTGCTGCACGGCCATATAGGCGGAGCCCGTATCCTGGAAGGTCACCGGGTCCGAACCGTTCATCTTGATCGACAGTTCGGAGGTCGAACCTTTGGCTGCCGCCAGTCGCTTTCCCTTGTAGTCGGCCTTGCTCGTGCCCGGATCGCTAGCCTTCACGGCCAACATTTCCTTGGCGAGGTAGTAAGGATCGCTGAACTGGATCTGCTCCGCGCGACCGAGCGTGTAAGCCAGGTTGGCCACCGTCACGTCGACCCGGCCCATCTTGACTTCGGGCACGCGTGCCTCGACCGACAACGGGGTGATCTTGGCTACCACACCCAAGCGCTTGGCCAGCGCCTGGCACATCTCGACGTCAAAGCCCACCATCTCCCGGGTTTTCGGATCCGGTGCGGCGAATGGAGGCACGTCGGCGAAGGTGCCACAACGCAACTCCTTGTTCTTCTGTATCTCCGCCCATTGGTCGGCCAAGGCCGCAAAAGGAGCAGTGCCCAGGCAAGCGAGGACAGCCAGGCGTGCAGCGGTGGAATAAACCGACATATCAGACTCCTAAATATTAGGGAACAGGGATGATTCAATGCGAGCGCAGGTCCGACAAAAAGCGTTTTGCGCGGGGGTGTTGCGGGTCACGGAAGAAGGCATTCGGCTCGGCGACTTCCAGGATGCAGCCGGCGTCCATGAACCACACGCGGTCGGCGACCTCTCGTGCGAAGTTCATTTCATGGGTAACGCACATCATGGTCATGCCATCGTTTGCCAGACTGCGCATCACGGCCAGCACCTCGCCGACCATCTCCGGGTCGAGCGCGCTGGTCGGCTCGTCGAACAGCATGGCGGGTGGTTCCATCGCCAGGGCCCGCGCAATGGCCACGCGCTGCTGCTGGCCTCCGGAGAGTTGCGTCGGATAGGCGTCAGCCTTGTTTGCCAGGCCAACCCGCTCCAGCAGTTGCATCGCCTTGTCGCGGGCTTCACCGCGACGGACCCCGCGCACTCGCATGGGCGACAGCACGATGTTCTCGAGCACCGAAAGATGGGGAAACAGGTTGAAGCTCTGAAACACAAAGCCAATATGGCTGCGCACCTTGTTGAGCGCGTCGCTGCTCATCGGCGCATGTACGTTGTTTCCGTCGAACAGTATCTCGCCGGACCTGATTTCCTCCAACCGGTTGACCGTGCGGATGAGCGTAGACTTGCCGGAGCCAGAAGGCCCGCAGACCACGACGACCTCGCCCTTCTTGACCTCCGCGTTGATGTTGTTCAAGGCACAGTAGTCGCCGTACCATTTGCAGACATTAGAGAACTTGATCATGTCGATGACTCAATTGGTGAGCACTTACGGTTCAACGGCCAACGGCTGGGGAGCGATGGATGCCAGGGTCGCGCCTTTCCCTGCCCGCTTGGCCGCGATTCGAAGCTCCAGTTCCCGAGCAGCACGCGTCAAGCTCCAGCACACGACGAAATAGATCACCGCCAGCAGGAAGAAGACATGGAATGGCTTGGTCAGCAGCGCATTGTTGATCTGATTGGCAGCGAAGGTCAGCTCCGGCACATTGATCACGTAGCCGAGCGTTGTTTCCTTGATGGTCGAGACGAACTGCGCCAGCATGCTCGGCAGCATGTTGTAGAGCGCTTGCGGAAGGATCACCAGCCGCATGGCCCCAAGGTAGCTATGCCCCAGAGCCCGCGCCGCCTCCATCTGCCCTTTCGGCAGTGCCTCGATCCCTGCACGCACCACCTCGCAAAGGTAGGCTCCCTCGTAGATGACCAGCGTGCACAGCATCGTGGTAAAGCCTGAAACGTTGCGCCCGATCAGCAGTGGCACGAGGAAGTACACCCACAGGATGATCATCAGCAGCGGCACTCCCCGCACCACATACACCAGCGCGGTGGCCGGAGCACGGAGCCAGCGCCAGGGCGACAGTCGCGCCAGCGCCAGCAGCACGCTCAGCGGAAACGCAAGCAGGATGCCGAGCACCGACAGGATCAGCGTGCAAGCGATTCCGCCCAGGGGTCCATTCGGGTACTGGCCAATCAGCAGCAGCAGCCAGTTTTCGCGCAGGATGTCGATCAGTGTCGTCATGGTTCACCTCCCTGCCACGACGCGGAAGCGGCGGGCCAGCCAGGCACCGGCGGCCATGATCAGGAGCGAGAAGGCCAGATACATGACCGTCGCAAGCAGGTAGGATTCGAAGGCCCGGAAACTGGTGTTCTCGATCTCCTTGACCGCATGGGTCATCTCCGACACGCCGATGGCCATCGCCAGGCTACTGTTCTTGAAGAGCGAAACGCTGTGGTTGATCAATGCCGGCAGTGCATTGCGCACAGCCTGCGGCATCAGCACATGGCGCATGGCGCCAAGGAAGCTGTTGCCGAGTGCCCGGGCCGCCTCCTCCTGCCCCGGGGGGATCGCGCGAAGGCCGGAGCGCAGGTCCTCGCTGAAGTAGGCTGCCTGGCACAAGCCTAGCGCGAGGATGGAAAACAAGACCTCGGCGTGATGCTCTCCAACCCACGCCTGCATCGGGTCAGGCAGCAGGCTGGAGATGCCGAAGTACCAGAGCATCAGTTGGACCAGCGTCGGCACATTGCAGTGGTACGAGACATAGCCCGCAACAAAGCGCTCCGCCAGCCGGCTGGGCGTCAGCCGCAGCGTCAGCAACAGGAAGGCCAGCGCCATCGCCAGCGCCCAGGAGCCGCCGGCGATCAACAGCGTCATCTTTACGCCCTCAATCAGCATACGGCTGAACTCGGGGTTCAGCAGGATCGCCATCAGATCGAAGCCATGCATGATTCGGCCCCGTTCAGTCTTGCAGTGGTTCGGGGCGCATCGTGGAGAGGCCACCGGGCACCTGCAGCGTCGGCGTGATCTCCATGTGCCCGATATTGACGGCGACCGGCGCGGCGATGGCAAAGGCGATCGCATCGGCGATATCGGCGGCCTGCGGCAGCTCGAAGCCCTTGACGAAGCGCTCGTAGGTTTCGGCACTGTCGCCATGCACATGGGCGAAGATGTCGGTGGCGACGCGTCCTGGGCAGATCTCGGTGACACGCACGCGCTTGCCGTAGGCATCGATGCGCAATTGCCGCGACAGCATGCTCACCGCTGCCTTGGTGGCGTGGTAGGTGGAGTTGCCTCCGAAGTTATACGCGCCGGCAATCGAGCTGATGTTGACCACATGGCCGCGATCGCGCGCCACCATGCCCGGAAGCACCAGCCGGCACAGATGCAGCACCGCGCGCAAATTGACGTCCACCAGCAGGTCGATGCCATCGGCATCGGCGTTGAGCAGGGAGCCGGGGCGATCCACGCCAGCGTTGTTGACCAGGACGTCGAAGCTCACCTCCTTCGCCAGCTTTGTGATGCCGGCCAGGTCGGTCACGTCGATCGCATGCGGGATGCAGCCGGTACGCTGAGCCAGGGCGGCGAGCGCGTCTGCGCCACGTGCCAGGGCATGCACCTGCAGGCCTTCGCGACACAGACGTTCGACGACGGCGGCACCGATGCCGGAAGAAGCGCCAGTGACCAAGGCTGTTTTGTAGTCTGAGAAAGGCATATGAATCCTGTACGATGGCTTGATGTCAATTTATCGAGCGCCGGCCTTTTACGCCAAGATGGAATGTCTTTGGCGAGATAGGACCCTCTTATGTCGGGGTAACCCTAATACGAAGCCCAGATACTACTGGCTGGAAATGCGGCTGAAAAAGCAGGATGACCAGCTGTGCCGCTGCAAAATAACGCACCATTGCCGTGCGGCCATGCACGCTCAGGCGAGCCAAAATGGTGAAGACCTGGTGACCCGGACAGATCGCGATCCGTAGATGTCGGTCCAGGCCTGCGCTTTCGTCCTGGCCATGCCCTGAAATGGCGTGTGCCTGACGCTATCCAGCGTTGGCCACCTATCAATACTGTTTAGATGTTGTTGCACCGGGAACGTGCGCGAGCTGCCGCGAGATCGGCACGATGCGGCCGCCAAGGGACTCGATTTCTTCTCGCAAGCGTAGTGTGAGCGCCACAGCCCCGGGCGTGTCGCCGTGGACAAGGATGGAACGCGGCCGCATCGGCAACGTGTTGCCGGTGTGCGTGGCGACCGTGCCTTCCGTGAGCAGCCGCCGCACGCGGGCCAGTACCCGCTCTTCGTCGTGGATCACCGCACCGGGCAGGGCGCGGCTGACGAGCAGGCCCTGGTCGTCGTAAGCGCGGTCTGCGAGGAAGCTGACGGCGACAGGCAACCCGAGGCTGGCGGCCGCACCTTCGATCGCCTGGCTGCTCGAAGTGCTGATAATAAGCTGTGGATCGAAAGCCGCTATCGCCTCCAGAAGCGGAACGGCCCACGCCGGATCGGCTGCTGCCTTGTTGCCGAGAGCGCCATGAAAACTCATGTGCGTCATCCGGCTGCCCCGTGCGCGGGCAATGCCTGCCAATGCGCCGAGCTGGTACGTGACCATCGCCGCGAGTTCAGGCAGATCGATCTGCATCAGTCGCCGCCCGAAACCCTGCCGGTCGGGGAAGCCCACATGGGCGCCCACATCGACGCCGCGCTGGAGCGCCAGGCGCACGGTACGGTCCATGATGAGCGGGTCGCCGGCGTGGAAGCCACACGCCACGTTGGCCGAAGAAATCAGCGACATCAGCGCCTCGTCGTCGCCCATGCGCCAAGGGCCAAAGCCCTCGCCCAGATCGGCATTGAGATCAATTTCCATGTCAACCCCTAGTCAGGAAGCACCTAGCACCACGAGCGGCGTGCCCCAGCCCACCACCGCGCCGTCGGGCTCCGGTATCTCCAGCACCACCGCCTCGCGCGGAGCCGTCACCGGCAGCAGCAGCGGTCCGATCTGCAACAGGCCCAATGCCTGTGACTCTTGCACCGCAGTGCCCACGGCAGCGAGCGGGGCGCTGCGCTGGGGGTGGCGGTGACGGTACACGCCTACGGAGCCTGCACGCACGATTTCAGGCGACGCGGGACTGCCGGCCGCTACTGGCGTCGGCGTCGGCAGCGCGACCATCTCCTGCACGGTGGCGCCTTCGCGCCGCAGGTGGAGATGGACGCCCGGGCCTTGCAGATCGAGCTCGGCAATATCGGTTGCCGCGAGCCATGCGCAGAGCTGGCGAATGTGTTCGGTTTCCATCTCAGCGCCCTCCTGTTGCGCCATGCAGACCTACCAGGCGCCGAACATCGGCTAGCCACCCCTCGACTTCGTCCAGGGCTGCGACCGCCTCGTCCCACGTGGTTTCGACAAAGCGCACCTGGCTGCCGATCGGCGCCTGCCCCAGCCGCCACAGGTCAGCCTCGATCACGGTGCCCAG
The DNA here is from genome assembly GCF_057798855.1 of Cupriavidus sp. 96C5-1. Lineage (NCBI taxonomy): Bacteria > Pseudomonadati > Pseudomonadota > Betaproteobacteria > Burkholderiales > Burkholderiaceae > Cupriavidus > Cupriavidus sp. 96C5-1. The sequence goes on from NZ_JBYOJU010000056.1 coordinate 7,810, forward strand.
CTTGGGGTAGCCGCCTGAGGGCTGGGCGTCGCGCATCTGCACGATGGGCTGCCCGCCGGGCGGCACCTGGATGACACCGGGCACAATGCCATGCGAGCGCATTTCGACCGGCTGGCGCGCCGCCAACGACGGGCCGGCGAGCCGATACCCGTAACGGTCGCTCTGCGCGGTGATCTTCCAGGGCTCGGACCAGAAGCTGCGCTGCGAGGCTTCGGTATAGAGTCCATACTCGGCGGCAGGCAGCACGCGCATCGCCGCAGCGCCGTCCACCAGCAGCGGCAAGCCGAAGGCCGGCGGCACCAGGCCGATGCCGGCACTGCCAGCCCCCTTGCCGAGCCCCGGCGAGATGGCCTGCAGCACGTCGCCACGCTTGAGCGCGCGCCCGTCGAGACCGCCGAAGGCACCGCGCAATTGGGTGCTGCGTGACCCCAGGGCCACCGGCACGTCTACGCCGCCAGCCAGACAAAGATAGGCCCGGCAGGCGGGGATGGGACCAGGCTGCGGCACGCCCAGGCGCAGGGTCTGTCCGGCCCGGGCTTCATGCACCCACCACGGCAGCAGGGCCCGATCGTCGAGCTGCGCGGCACAGTCCGCACCGGTCAGCGCGAAACGGCAGTCCTGTGTAAAGCGCGCCAGGAACGGGAAGACCGGCACTTCGATGCCTGCCGCCCCCTCGTCGTTGCCCAGCAGGAGGTTGCCGGCGGCCAGCGCCAGCGGGTCCATCGCCCCCGAAGTGCCGACTCCCCAACGGAGCGCACCCAGGCGGCCCAGATCCTGGACGGTGGCCAGCGCGCTGGCAGAGAGGATCTCGATCATCGAATCACCTTCTCGACACGAAAGCGCAGTACATCCCCCGGCTGCAGCAACGCGGGCGGGTTCTTCTGCGGGTCGAAGAAACACATTTCGGAGCTGCCTATGGTGTTCCAGCCACTAGGCCCATCGGAGGCCGAAACGCCTGTCTGTGCCCCGCCAATGGACACCGCGCCGCCGGGAATGCTCAGGACAGGCACCTTGCGTCGCGGCGTGGCGATGCGGGGATCCATGCCGCCGAGGTAGCAGTAGCCGGGATGGCTGCCAAGCGCAAAGACGTGATAGAGCGGCGCGCTGTGGCGCTCGACGATCTCATCCACGGACAGACCCGTGTGGTTCACCACGTCGGCCATATGCGGGCCCGGTGCGCCGCCATAGATCACTGGCAGCTCGATCAGGCGCCCGTCGCGAGCCAGGGGCGTGACGGCAAGCCAGGCCTCGTGCAGACGGGTTTCGATTTCCGCCAGCCTTGACGGCGGGCGCATGAAGCTCAACATCAGGTTATTCATGCCGGGTACGGCTTCGCGCACCTCGGGCCATGCTTCGGCCTCCTGCGCCAGCGCCCACAGGCGTTGCTGAGTCGCCAGGCTCAGCTCGCCTGGCGCCTCGAACAGCAAGGCAGTGGTGCCCAGGAGGCTGATGGTCCCCGTTTCGATGGTCATGCTCAAGATCCTTCAATGCGTCCCGGCAGGCCGCGCGGCGCGCGCCTGCAGCCAACGTTCCAGGTGGTGGATGTCGACCCCGCCCTTCTCGAAATCCTCGTCCCGAACGATTTCCCTGTGCATGGGCAAGTTGGTGGCGATGCCTCCCACCTGCATCTCGTCCAGCGCCAGGCGCATGCGGGCCAGCGCATCCTCGCGGGTGGCGCCATGCACGATGAGCTTTGCAATCATCGAGTCGTAGTGCGCCGGCACGCGATAGCCGGGGCCAGCATGACTGTCGACGCGTACGCCATAGCCGCCAGGCAACTGCCAGTCGATGATTTTCCCGGGCGCGGGGGCGAAACTGTCCGGATGCTCCGCATTGATGCGGCACTCCAGCGCATGTCCCCGGCAAGCCACTTGGGCCTGCGCCAGCGTGAGGGGCTCGCCGCGTGCCACGCGGATCTGCTGCTGGACGATGTCGATGCCGGTGGTCATTTCGGTGACCGGGTGCTCGACCTGCAGCCGAGTGTTCATCTCGATGAAATAGAATGCCCCGTTCTCGTAGAGAAACTCGAAGGTACCGACGCCGCAGTAGCCAATCTGCCGGCAGGCCGCGGCGCAGCGCTCGCCGACCGCTGCGATCAGCGAGGGATCGATGCCAGGCGCCGGCGCCTCTTCCAGGACTTTCTGGTGCCGGCGCTGCAGCGAGCAGTCTCGGCTGCCAAGCCATAGCGCCTGGTTGTGGCCATCGGCCAGTACCTGGATCTCGACGTGGCGCGGGTGGGTCAGGAACTTCTCGATATAGACCTCCGGATTGCCGAAGGCACGGCGCGCCTCTTCGCGCGTCAGCGCCAGCGCATCCAGCAGTCCCGCCTCTTGATGCACGACCCGCATGCCACGTCCGCCGCCACCGCCCGCTGCCTTGACAATGACGGGGTAACCGATATCGCGCGCGATCGCCAACACCTCGGCCGGGTCCTCCGGAAGGGAGGTGTCGGGACCCGGTACGCAGGGCACGCCGGCTTCGCGCATTGCGCGTTTGGCACTGACCTTGTCACCCATCGTGCGGATACAGGCCGCGCTGGGGCCGATGAAGGTGAGACCCGCGTCGGTCACACGGTCGACGAAGCCGGCGTTCTCGGACAGGAATCCATAGCCGGGGTGGATGGCCTGGGCGCCACTGACGCGCGCCGCCGCCAGCAGCGCAGCCTGGTTAAGGTAACTATGGGTGGGAGACGCCGGACCGATGCACAGGGCCTGGTCGGCCTGACGCACGTAGACGGCTTCGCGATCCGCCTCCGAATACACGGCCACCGTGCGCAAGCCCAGCCCGCGGCAGGCGCGCAGGATACGCAAGGCGATCTCCCCGCGATTGGCAATCAAGACAGTGTCAAACATGACGAACCTCGGCGCTCAGGCGAATCGGATCAAGGGTTGGCCGGCCTCCACTTCCTTCCCGGACTCGACCAGCACGGTCTCGACCACGCCATCGCGTTCGGCGAGCACGGCGTTGAAAACCTTCATCGCTTCGATGACGCACACGGTCTGGCCGGCCTCCACGGTCTGTCCCGGCTGCACGAACACCGGCTCGTCGGGCGCGGGCCGCAGGTGCACGATGCCGAAAAGTGGAGCCAGCAATTCACGTCCCTCCGGTACGGGAGAAACAGGCTCGGAGGGCGAGGAGGGCTGCCCCAGTGGCCGGGGCTGCGTACAGGGAAGGGCCGGTGGGGGAGCGGGATCGCCGCTGGCTCCCCCGGAAATATGCCGCGCCAGGCGCAACGTCCATCCGTGCTGACTGAAGCTCATCTCGGCCATGTCGGAGGCCGCCATGACGTCGATGAGCTGTTTGATGTGCATGAGATCCATGTGCGTTCACTTCATAGCTGTTGGTGAACACAGTATCGGCCTCTGCCCTTCAGTACCAAGACGGTTTGTCTGTGCCCCGATAGGAACGTCTTATGACGCCTCCCGGTTCTCCGCCCGGTCGCACAGAAGCAGGTTGCCCGCCAGCCCCGCCACCAATTCCAGCAGGATCTCCTTGATTGCCTGGGCCGGCTCGGACAGTGGCTGGTGGCCGGACTGGCACAACGCCAGGGGCGCCTCGATCACCGGCTCGACGATGCGGCACTGCCAGGCGTCGCAGGACATCGCCACCTCGCGCGCCATCGAGGCTGGCAGGATGGTCGCCCCCAGCCCGTCCGCGACAATCGCCTTCAGCGTGCTGGCCGATTCGATTTCAGCCAGCACGCGCGGCGCCATGCCGATCGCATTGAACGCTTCATCGACCAGCCTGCGCACCACGTTGTAAGGTCGCGCCAGGTACAGATCGATGTCCCCGAGCATAGGCAGCGGCACCTCATCCGGCGGCGCCGGCATGCTTTCGGGGCCGACCACATAGAGCGGCTCCTTCAGCAGCGGCAGGAACGAGAGCCCATGAACAGGCGTCTTGCCGCCGTAGAGCACCGCCATGTCCATGCGTCCGTTCATGATCAGTTCCGACAGCGTGCTGCCGTAACTCTCATTCAGGTAAAGCAGGATCCCGGGGTGGCGGGCCCGGACCGTACGCAGCAACGGCAAAGCCAGCGCCGCCGCGGCGGTGCCGGGCGCCAACCCAACCGAGACCGCGCCCGAGAGGCCCTGTCCGGCCGTCTTCATCTCCACCTTTGCCTGATCGACCTGGCGCAGGATCGCCTGGGCATGCCGGTACAGCACTTTGCCCGCTTCGGTGGGAATCACGCCTTGCTTGGTGCGCAGCAGCAATTGCTGGCGCACCTCGCCTTCCAGCGTTGCCATTTGCTGGCTCAGGGAGGGCTGAGCGACATGAAGCAGATCGGCCGCCTGCGTCACACTGCCGATGTCGACAATCTTTACGAAATACCTCAATCGCCTGAAGTTCAAGTTACCTCCTATCCGCGGGGATCTACAGCTCATTATCTTCTTGCGCCGCAAGCGCTGAGTACAGGAGATTAGGGCATTGGCGGGTCCGTACCTATAGGTGTTTCCTATCTGGACATACCGGAGTCATCTTGGCCTTCCTTGGCCGCCACGGCTACTGTTGCGCTTAACCCTCCTTAATCGCAGCAAGGAACCCTCGTGAATACGTCCCGTATCGCCGCACGTGTCAGGCGCATCAAACCCTCCCCCAGCACCTCCGCAGCGGACCGTGCCAACGAGTTGCGCCGCCAGGGCAAGTCCATCGTCAACCTGGTGGTCGGCGAACCCGACTTCGACACGCCGGAACACATCCGCCAAGCCGCAGTGCGGGCCATCGAGCAGGGCGCGACCCGCTATACGCTGATGGCCGGCACGGTGGAGTTGCGCCAGGCCATCGCCGACAAGCTTGCGCGCGAGAATGACCTGCAATACGCGATGAACGAGATCATCGCCACCAACGGCGCCAAGAGCGCGATCTACAGCGCTTTGGCGATCACCCTGGAAGCGGGAGACGAGGTACTGATCCCCGCCCCGTACTGGGTCTCCTATCCCGATATGGTGCTTGCCTGCGACGGGAGCCCGGTCACGCTGGCGTGCGCGGAAGACCAGGGGTTCAAGCTGACGCCGGCCCAGCTGGAAGGCGCCATTACCGAGCGCACCCGCTGGCTCATCCTGAATTCACCGAGCAATCCGACCGGCGCCAGCTATACCCTGGCCGAGTATCGGGCGCTGGCCGATGTGCTGGCCCGCCACCCGGACGTGCTGGTGATGACGGATGACATCTACGAGCATATCCGCTTCGACGCAGTGCGCACGCCCCACCTGCTCAATGCGGCTCCTGAACTGCGCGAGCGCACGCTGGCCATCAATGGCGTTTCCAAGACCTACGCGATGACGGGCTGGCGGCTCGGCTGGGTGGCCGGTCCACGCGACCTGATCCAGGCGCTCGACACGTTCTTGTCGCAATCGGCTGGAAACTGCTGCTCGATCAGCCAGGCCGCCGCGGCAGCGGCCCTGAACGGCGGCCAGCGCTTCGTCACCGAGAGCGTGGCCGTCTACAAGCATCGCCGCGACCAGACGCTCGCCCGCCTCAACGAAATCCCCGGGCTGAGCTGCCGCGCACCGGATGGGGCGTTCTACCTCTACGTCAACTGCGGCGGACTGATCGGCAAGACCACACCGGATGGCAAGACGCTGCATGACGATGCCGACGTCGTCATGTACCTGCTCGAGCGCGAGGGGGTGGCGCTCGTCGCCGGGACGGCCTATGGCCTTTCGCCCTACTTCCGCCTGTCGATCGCCACCGCCCTGGACACGCTCGAAGAGGGCTGTCGCCGCATCGAGCGCGCAGTCCTGGCCCTGTCCTGACCTACAAGAGAACGCCATGAGTACCTACAAAGCCATCCGCAAGAACCCCTCCTCCCCCCAGGCTGAGGCCGCCCTGCTCGCCGCCCTGCGCGAACTGCCGGTCGCCGCGCTCAGCGACAGCATGCATCGCAATACGGGCACAGTCGGCCTTCAGCCCTTCCACAGACCGGTCGCGGCCACGATGGCCGGCACTGCGGTGACCGCGCGATCGCGCGGCGGCGACAACCTCACCTACCTGCGAGCGCTTGAGTTCTGCCGGCCTGGCGACGTGCTGGTGATCGACGCCGGTGGCGACCTGCAGAACGCCGTCGTCGGCGGCATCCTCTCCAACTATGCAGCCAGCATCGGCGTGGTCGGGGTGGTGATCGATGGCGCGGTACGGGATGTCGCGGAACTGCGGGAGCGCGAGTTCCCGGTCTACGCACGCGGCGTCACCCATCGCGGCCCGTACAAGGACGGGCCAGGCGAGATCAACGTGCCGGTATCGGTCGGCGGCATGGTTGTCCGCCCGGGGGACGTACTGGTGGGCGACCAGGATGGCCTGCTTGCCATACCGCCTGAGGATGTGCCGCTGCTGATTGAAAAAGCCCGCGCCGTACTCGCCGCCGAAGCCGAAACCATACGCGCCATGAAGGAAGGCCGCTGGGACCGCAGTTTCATCGATGCGCTGGAAGCTCGGTGCAACAACTGACCGCTGACTTCTTTCCCACCCGCACAACCATAGAGCAAGGAGACCCGCATGCGCCCTTCCGTCCTCGTCACCCGAGCGACCTTTCCCGACATCGCTGACCGGCTGCGCGAACATTTCGAAGTCACCGCCAACGCGGCCGACACGGTCTGGACCCCGGCCGAATTGATCGCGCAGCTACAAGGAAAGCAAGGCGTGATGAGCACCGGCAGCGAGCGCATCGACGCCGCGCTGCTTGACGCCTGTCCCGCACTCAAGGCAGTTTGCAACGTGGGGGTAGGCTACAACAATGTCGACGTGGCCGCCTGCACCGCGCGGGGCGTGCTGGTGACCAACACGCCGGACGTGCTCACGGAAACCACCGCGGACTTCGGCTTCGCGCTGATGCTCGCCACCGCCCGGCGCATCACCGAGTCCGAGCGTTTCGTGCGGCGGGGCGAATGGCAAAAGACGGGAATCTACGACCAGATGGTCGGCAACGACGTCCATGGAGCCACCCTGGGCATTCTCGGCATGGGGCGGATCGGCCAGGCCATCGCCCGGCGGGCCGCGTTGGGCTTTGACATGCAGGTGATCTATCACAATCGCTCGCCGCTTGCTCCCGAGGCGGAGGCCAGGGTACATGCCCGCTACGTAGACAAGGCCACCCTGCTGAAGGAAGCCGACCATCTCATCCTGGTGCTTCCCTACTCGCCGGCGGCGCATCACGCGATTGGCGCAGCCGAGCTGGCGCAGATGAAGTCTACCGCGACGCTGACGAACATCGCGCGCGGTGGCATCGTCGACGACGAAGCCCTGGCGCAGGCACTGCGCCAAGGCACCATCGCAGCGGCGGGGCTCGATGTCTTCGAAGGCGAGCCCCGGATCCACCCGGATCTGCTGACCGTGCCCAATGTCGTGCTGACCCCGCACATAGGCAGCGCCTCGGTAAGCACGCGTCGGGCCATGGCCGCACTGACCGTGGACAACCTGATCGCTGCCCTCGGCCGCGGGCCTCGGGCCGGCCAGCCGCCGACGCCGGTGAACCCGCAGGTTCTGCAGCAGTAGAGGCCGCCATGCCTATCAATAAGCTACTGGTGATGGGGGTCGCAGGCTGCGGCAAGTCGACGCTGGCTGCACAGTTGGCCAAGGCGATGGACGCTGAATGGATCGAAGGCGACGACCACCATCCCGAGCACAACAAGGCGAAGATGCGCCAGGGCACCGCCTTGCAGGATGCCGACCGCGAGCCCTGGCTGGACAAGCTGGCAACCTTGCTGGCCGCAGCGCCCGGCGATGCCATCCTCACCTGCTCCGCCCTTAAGCGCTGCTACCGCGAACGGCTGCGGGAAGCGGTGCCGCAGCTGCGCATCGTGCACGTCGACATCACGCTCTCGGAAGCGATTGCACGGGTGTCCGCACGCAAGGGGCATATGTTCCAGCCGGGTTCGGTGGTCAGCCAGTTCGCCATTCTGGAAGCACCGGCAGGGGAACCTGGTGTGCTTCAAGTCCCGGCCGACCAGCCACTCGATGCGCAAGTCACGCAGGTGCTGCGCTGGATCGCCGAAGAAACCGCAAGGCAAGACAAATGATGAACCCAGATCTCAAGATGTTTGACCTGAGTGGCCGCACCGCCCTGGTTACCGGCGCAAGCAGCGGCATTGGCCTGGCGCTGGCCGGGGGCCTGGCTCGCGCCGGCGCGCGGGTGGTGCTCAATGCCCGCCGGAAAGACAAGCTGGAACAGGCAGCCGAAAGCCTGCGAGCGCAAGGTGCCGACGTCCGCACGGTCTCGTTCGACGTGACGCAAAGCACGGCAGTGGCCGAGGGCATCGCGTCGGTGGAAGCCGATGTGGGACCCATCGACATTCTCGTCAACAATGCCGGCATGCAGCGCCGTGCGCCGCTGGAGCAGTTTGAAGAAGCCCACTGGCACGAGTTGATGAAAACCAATGTCGACAGCGTCTTCCTTGTCGGACAGGCAGTGGCTCGCCACATGATCCCGCGCGGGCACGGCAAGATCATCAACATCTGCTCGGTGCAGAGCGAACTGGGGCGCCCCGGGATCGCCCCCTACACCGCCAGCAAGGGCGCGGTAAAGATGCTCACGAAGGGCATGGCGATTGACTGGGGTCCTTACGGGATCCAGGTCAACGGCTTGGGCCCGGGCTACTTCAAGACCGAGCTGACGCAGGCCTTGGTGGATAACGCGGAGTTCACCGCCTGGCTCGTGGGGCGCACGCCGTCGCGCCGATGGGGCGACGTTGAAGACCTCATTGGCGCGGCCGTCTTCCTGGCGAGCAATGCCTCCGATTTTGTCAACGGCCACATTCTCTACGTAGACGGCGGCGTGACCGCCACTCTATAACTCACTGGAATTCATCATGGACGCTCTTGTCATCCACGGCGCCAACGATCTGCGCATCGAAGACGTTGTCACCCCCGATGTGCAGCCGCACGAGATACGCGTGCATGTCCGCTTTGGCGGCATCTGCGGCTCTGACCTGCACTATTACAACCACGGTGGCTTTGGCACCGTGCGTGTCAACGAACCGATGGTGCTCGGCCACGAGGTAGCCGGCCGCATCGAGGAAATCGGGCAAAACGTGCGCAACCACGCCAAGGGGGATCGCGTCGCGATCAGCCCAAGCCGTCCCTGCGGCCTGTGCCAATACTGCCAGCAGGGCCTGCAGAATCATTGCCTGGACATGCGCTACTACGGCAGCGCCATGCGCACGCCACATGTACAAGGTGCATTCCGCCGCGAGATCGTCATCGAGGAAAGCCAGGCCCATCGCCTTGCCGATTCGCTGAGCGACCAGGAGGGCGCAATGGCCGAGCCCCTGTCGGTGGCGCTGCACGCGGTTCGCCGCGCCGGGCCGTTGCTGGGCAAGCGCGTCCTCGTGACCGGCTGCGGCCCCATTGGGGCATTGATCGTGGTGGCGGCAAGGCGGGCTGGCGCGGCGGAAATCATCGTCACGGACATGGGTGCCTACCCTCTGCAGGCCGCCCGGGCGGTGGGCGCCGATGTGACGCTCAACGTAGCCGAACAACCCGAGGCACTTAAGCCGTACACGGTCGACAAGGGTCAGATCGACGTGCTGTTCGAGGCCAGCGGCAATGAACGGGCATTGCGTGGCGCCATCGACGCCATGCGTCCCCGAGGCATCATCGTGCAAGTGGGCCTGGGCGGCGAGATGACGTTGCCCATCAATGCCATCGTCGCCAAGGAACTGGACCTGCGCGGCGCCTTCCGGTTCCATGAAGAGTTTGCGATGGCCGTCGAACTGCTGAACAAGGGACTGGTCGACGTGAAACCGCTGATCTCCGCCACCGTCCCGTACCAGGATGCAGGGCGCGCATTTGCATTGGCGGCTGACCGCACGCAGGCGATGAAAGTCCTGCTGGACTTCCAATAACGGACTTCCAATAACACCACCTCGGACGCGCCGGCAGCGGCGTCGATCCCGAGTTGCTTCCCTGGAGACCTGGATGTTGATAGGCATTCCGCTGCAAACCGCGGAGGGCGAGACCCGTGTCGCCCTCACGCCGGAGACAGCAAAGAAACTGAAGGCGCATGGCCACGTGCTGCGTGTGCAGACCGGCGCAGGCTGCGGCGCCTCGATCCCCGATCTGGCCTATGAGTCCGTTGGCTGCGAGATCACCGATGCGGCGGGCGCATTCGGCTCCGACCTGGTGCTGACCGTCCGCCCGCCCGCGCCGGCAGACCTGTCCTTGATGAAGCCAAGTGCCGTACTGGTAGGCATGCTCGATCCCTTCAACAAGGACAACCTTGCGCGCCTGGCGGCGGCCGGCCTCACCGGCTTCGCGCTGGAAGCCGCCCCGCGCACCACCCGGGCACAGAGCATGGACGTGCTCTCATCGCAGGCCAACATCGCCGGATACAAGGCTGTCATGATGGCTGCCGATCGCTACCAGCGCTTCTTCCCGATGCTGATGACGGCTGCCGGCACCGTGAAGGCAGCCCGGGTGGTGGTTCTTGGCGTCGGCGTGGCCGGCCTGCAGGCCATCGCCACCGCCAAGCGCCTTGGCGCGGTGGTCGAAGCCTCGGATGTCCGGCCCTCGGTGAAGGAACAGGTTGAGTCGCTGGGTGCCAAGTTCATCGAGGTTCCCTACGAGACCGCCGAGGAGCGGGAAGCCGCCGAAGGAGTGGGCGGCTATGCCCGGCCCATGCCAGCCTCGTGGCTCGAGCGCCAGAAGGTAGAGGTGGCCAAGCGAGTGACCCAGGCCGACGTGGTGATCTCCACCGCGCTGATCCCGGGCCGGGCCGCACCGTTACTGATCACCGGGGAAATGGTGCAAGGCATGAAACAGGGCTCGCTGATCGTCGACATTGCCGCTGGCAAAGGTGCCGATGGCGTGAGCGGAAATTGCCCGCTCACCGAAGCGGGCAAGACGGTCGTCAAGCATGGCGTGACCATCGTAGGGGAGACAAACCTGCCCGCACTCGTGGCCGCCGATGCATCGGCCTTGTACGCCCGCAACGTGCTCGACTTCCTGAAGCTGATCCTGCCCAAGGACGGGGGGCTCACGATCGATGAAAGCGACGACATCGTCGCCGCCTGCCTGGTCACCAAGGGCGGAACGGTACTGAGAACCTGAGGAGCAACACTATGGAAGCGGTCTCGCACACCATCATCAATCTCACCACCTTCGTGTTGGCCGTCTATGTCGGCTACCACGTGGTATGGAACGTCACGCCGGCCTTGCACACACCGCTGATGGCCGTGACCAACGCCATCTCGGCCATCGTGATTGTCGGCGCCATGCTGGCCGCCGCACTCACCGAGACCACGCTGGGCAAGGTCATGGGCGTACTTGCCGTCGCCTTGGCCGCCGTCAATGTCTTCGGCGGCTTCCTGGTGACGCGCCGGATGCTGGAGATGTTCAAAAAGAAGGACAAGAAGCCTGCGGCTTCCAGAGAGGGGGCCAAGTGAACCTGGAATTCATCAGTCTGAACGTGGTTACCCTGCTTTACCTGGTAGCCAGCGTCTTCTTCATCCAGGCCCTGAAGGGCTTGAGCCACCCCACCACTTCGATCCGCGGCAACCGCTTCGGCATGACCGGCATGGCCATTGCCGTGCTCACGACCGGCACATTGATCCTCAAGCTTGCCGGGGGGAGCCCGCTAGGCCTTGGCTATGTTCTGCTTGGACTGGTGATCGGGGGCGGTGCCGGCGCATTCATGGCCCAGCGCGTCGAGATGACCAGGATGCCGGAGCTGGTGGCCTTCATGCATAGCATGATCGGCCTCGCGGCTGTGTTCATCGCGGTGGCTGCCGTTGCGGAGCCGCATGCTTTCGGCATTGCGCCCAAAGGTGAGGCGATTCCGACCGGCAACCGGCTGGAACTCTTCCTTGGGGCTGCCATTGGCGCGATCACCTTCTCCGGTTCGGTCATCGCCTTCGGCAAGCTTTCCGGCAAGTACAAGTTCCGCCTGTTCCAGGGCGCCCCGGTGCAGTTCGCGGGCCAGCACATGCTCAACCTGCTGCTGGGCCTGGCCACCGTCGGCCTGGGAGCCGCATTCATCGGCGCCGAGAGCTGGCCGGCGTTCATCGCCATGCTGGCACTGGCCTTCCTCATGGGCGTGCTGATCATCATTCCCATCGGCGGCGCCGACATGCCGGTCGTGGTGTCGATGCTCAACAGCTATTCGGGCTGGGCGGCCGCGGGCATCGGCTTCAGCCTGAACAACAGCATGCTGATTATCGCGGGTTCGCTGGTGGGCAGCTCGGGCGCGATCCTGAGCTACATCATGTGCAAGGCGATGAACCGCTCCTTCTTCAATGTGATCCTGGGCGGCTTCGGCGGCGAGGCAGGCAGTGCGCAAGCGGGCACGATCCAGCAGCGTAGCGTCAAGAGCGGCAGCGCCGACGATGCGGCCTTTATCCTGGGCAATGCCGAGACCGTGGTGATCGTGCCAGGCTATGGACTGGCCGTAGCCCGCGCCCAGCATGCGGTCAAGGAACTGGCCGAGAAGCTCACGCACAAGGGCATCACGGTGAAGTACGCCATCCATCCCGTGGCAGGACGCATGCCCGGCCACATGAACGTGCTGCTGGCTGAAGCCGAGGTGCCTTATGACCAGGTGTTCGAGATGGAGGACATCAACAGCGAATTCGGCCAGGCCGATGTGGCGATCATCCTGGGCGCCAACGACGTGGTGAACCCCGCGGCGCAACAGAAGGGCAGCTCGATCTACGGCATGCCCATTCTGGAAGCCTACAAGGCGAAGACCATTATCGTTAACAAGCGATCGATGGCCGCTGGCTATGCGGGCCTGGATAACGAACTGTTCTATCTGGATAAGACCATGATGGTTTTTGGCGACGCCAAGAAGGTGGTCGAGGACATGGGCAAGGCCGTGGAGTAACTGCGCCACGGACAGAAGAGCGGGCTTCGCGCAAGCATAAGCCGGCACTATTTCCCCATAGGCAAGTCGTCTTGGTCAGCAAAGGCGGCAAGGCGTTTAATTTCGAACAAGGCAAGTCACTTTGCTTTCTCGGCCCAGTCGCCACCACCGCGGGAATCATCAAGTAAAGGCCGCGTTCGCTTCGCCGACACCATCGCGGCACTGAAGTAGAGCGAACGCGGACAGCCTCAGGTGCGCACTGCGACCAGCGGGCTTCCAACCCTATTGGCCAGACACTCCAATGCCAGCCACCCTTGCGCGCAAGGCGGCTGGGAGCGGATTCGTGCGTCCGGCAACCGAGCATCACAACAATGGCATGCAGCACACTGAAAGGGAGTGAAAATGAAAAAAACGCTTATGACCGCCGCTGTTCTCGGGACCATATCCGGCGCGGCGCACTCGCAAAGCAGCCTGTCGCTATACGGCGTCATCGACGTCGGCATACGCTACAACACGCATCAGAATGCCGCCGGCGACAGCAAGATCGGCATGGGCAACGGCGGACCGCTGTCGGGCAGCCGTTGGGGCATGATCGGCACTGAAGACCTGGGCGGCGGCAACAAGGCCCTCTTCCAGCTCGAGTCCGGATTCACACCCGGCACCGGGGCGACCCAGCAATCGACACCGTCGGGCAATGCGCGCCTGTTCGGCCGAACCGCGCTGGTCGGCCTCTCGTCGTCAACCTACGGCGACATCACGCTGGGCCGTCAATACACGCTGGTCCACGAGATGGCGTTCCTCCATGACGTGTACGCCCTGTCAAACTATGTCGGCACGCTCGGCTTCCAGGGTGCGGGACTCACCGGCGGCGGCCGGCTGGACAACACCGTACGCTATTCCTCTCCCACCTTCGGTGGCTTCAGTTTCAAGGGCGCCTACACGTTCGGCGAAATCGCTGGCGACGCCAAGCGGTTCTCATCTCCCGGCGTGGCGGCTTCCTATGACAATGGCCCACTGAGCGTCGGCGCGGCGTTCCAGATCATCAACAACATCGGTGGGCTTACGCCAGCGACGACCCCCTATGGCAGCACGTACTTCGGCATCCTGATCCCCGACAGCACCCAGAAGGTGTTCACCGTAGGCGCGACCTACAAGCTCGGCGCGACCAAGCTATATGCATCCTACATCTATAGCAACGTCTACCCGGCGGGCTACCGGAACGATTCGTTCTCCGCGGCGGTGAGCTACCCACTGACACCCTCGCTTGAACTGAAACTGCCCGTCTACGTGGATCTGCTCAAGCACGGCGGGCAAAACGGCACGCGCATCACCGGCGGCCCGCTGCTGGACTACAGCTTTAGCAAACGCACCGATGTCTACGCGGGCGTCGACTATACAAAGCTGACGGGAGCATGGCGAACACTGGCTGGTACGCCGGGATTCACCCTGCCGGTCAGCGGACGCAATTCCGTGTTCGAGGCCACCATCGGCATGCGGCATAAGTTCTGACGAAGCGGTGGCCTGCGAGCGGCATGGCAATCGCGCCGCTCGCGAGCCATCGATGTCAAGTTCGTTGCTCACCTGGCCGTAAAGGCCGCACAGCGCAAACCAGGCAGCACCTGGCATCTCGGCGCCAGCGACGCCTCTATCTGGGCCCAGGGCATGCGTGTGGCCAGCACTGCAAGCGGATAGCGCAGGTCGATCATGCTGTCAAGCCGGCTGCGGAGGAAATCGGGAGTGCTCATCGGTCAGGTCCTCAACTCCCGGGAAGAGAATCAGATCAATATCGCTTCTGGGACTTCCCGGCCTGGCTCCCTTCCTGCAATCCGTTGCCTCGCTTGGCTTCGTCCCATTCTGAAGGGCCGACAAAATCGCGCTCTGGCGCAATCGGAGGGAGTCCAGGTCGATGCGATGCTCGGCTTCAAACGCTTCAGGAATGCGGCCGTTACGATCTCCGGCATTGAGCTGATGCTTCGCATTCGAAAAGTCAGTTCAACCTCACAAAGCTGCGCCTCGAAGATCACTGCGCCTGCTGTTGGGCAGGCAGTCCTTTCAGCACGATGATGTAGCGACGAATACGCCTTTTTTCGCTCGCGCCCACAATTTGCACCACAGCTTCGAAGGACATGAGCCTATTGTGGGTGGCTCATTATCCTCTTTCGGGAAGACTGATCACCGCCCCGATTTGACGGGTTCTCGTAAATGGGGGCGATTGTCCAAGTCGTGCAAAAAATGGCGCTTTGATCCTAAAATATAGTTTTCGATCAATGACTTGCAATTCTTTGCTTCGAGCAAACGCGTGTGGCTGCGGCTTTGTGCTCTACAGAGCATAGGCGCGTATCTTGGTTCGCCCCCTAGCTGGCGAGCGACAGTTGGCTTGTCCGGCTGGGCTTCATGGTTGACGACTTACACCCTCGCCGAGACACAACACCCCATGATGATAAACACCACCCTGGAAAGGCATTGCGGTCGGGACAGCGATCATGGTGCAACACTAGGCGCGGTTGCGAGACGCCCAAGCTTCTCATGCAGTTCGCGCTGCGTATCCGATGTCATGCCGACGCGGGTGCTGGTCAGGTCCAGTTGTGTGCAGTCAAGTCGGAACGACCACTGGCGATCGTCGATGGCCAACCAGCAGGATCCCTTGGGCCGCCGGTTCATCATCCAAGCGGCGCATTCGCGTTCCCGTTCAAAGTTCGCCAGGTTGCGCGACGAGTCCGCGGACCGGGGCTGTAACGGGGTCGTGCCGACCACGCTGGCACGGGCGCGGAACCGCAGGCCTTGAAAAAATCGTAAGTTCGCAAGCCGCCGAAGGCGAAGGTGGGCCCGATGCGACGCTGTAGCAGCTGTGGATTCGAGAATCCGGCAGGCGCCAAGTTCTGCGAGGAATGCGGCGCCAAGCTGGTTCATGTCTGCCCGGCCTGCGGGCACGAGACCAGCGCGAGCGCCAAGTTCTGCAGCGAATGCGGCGCGCCATTGAGAGCGGCAGGTCGCGGTAGCGCGTCAGCGGCCAGCGCCCCCATAAACTACACGCCTCCCCATCTGGCCGAGCGTATCCGGGCCGCCCGGGCCGCGATGCAGGCGCGGGGCGCGACCGAGGGCGAGCGCAAGACCATCACCGCGCTGTTCGCCGACATGGCAGGCTCGACCGCGCTGATCCGGGATCTCGACCCCGAAGACGCGCGCAGCCTGATCGACCCGGTGCTGGCGCTGATGATGGAGGCTGTGCACCACTACGAAGGCTATGTGGCCAGGTCGATGGGCGACGGCATTCTGGCGTTGTTCGGCGCGCCGATTGCGCACGAGGACCATGCGCAGCGCGCCCTGCTGGCAGCGCTGCGCATGCAGGAGGACATGCGCCGCTACGCCGACCGCGTGCGCCGAGCCCAGGGTATCGCGCTGCAGATCCGCGTGGGCGTCAATTCGGGCGAGGTCGTGGTGCGCGCGATCCGCACCGAGGATCTGCACACCGATTACGATCCGGTAGGCAACTCTATCCACATCGCTTCGCGCATGGAGGGCATCGCAGTGCCCGGCTCGATCGTTGCAAGCGAAGACACGCACAAGCTGGCCGAGGGCTATTTCGCATTCAAGGCGCTCGGCGCGACGCCGATCAAGGGGCTTAGCGAGCCGCTGCCCGTCTTCGAAGTACTGGGCCTGGGCCCGCTGCGCACCCGGCTCCAGGTGTCGGCCAGCCGCGGGCTGGCGCGCTTTGTCGGCCGGGTCCGCGAGCTCGAGCAACTGCGCGAGGCGTGGGCGCTGGCGCAGGCCGGACGCGGGCAGATCGTCGGCGTGGTCGGCGAGCCGGGTGTCGGCAAGTCGCGGCTGTTCCACGAGTTCAAGCTGCTTGCGCCGCGCGATTGCCTGGTGCTGGAGACCTTCTCGGTCTCGCACGGCAAGGCCTATCCGTACCTGCCGCTGATCGATCTGCTGAGGAACTACTGCCAGATCACGGGGCAGGACGACGAGCGCCTGCGGCGCGAGAAGCTCACCAGCAAGCTGCTGACCCTGGACCGCGCGCTGGAAGACAGCCTGCCCTATCTGTTCCACATGCTGGGGGGCACCGAGCCGAGCTCGGCGCTGGCGCAGATGGACCCCCACATCCGCCGGCAGCGCACTTTCGAGGCGATCAAGCGGCTCTTGGTGCGCGAGAGCCTGGCCCAACCGCTGGAGCTGATCGTCGAGGACCTGCAGTGGCTCGACAGCGAGACCGAGGCCTTCCTCGGCTTTCTCGGCGAGAGCGTGGCCAACGCCCGCATCCTGCTGCTGGTCAATTACCGGCCCGAATACCGGCATGACTGGAGCCACAAGGGCTACTACAGCCAGCTGCGGCTCGATCCCCTGGGCGGCGCCGAAGCCCGGGAACTGCTGCGAGATCTGCTGGGCGAGGGTGCCGGGCTCGCGCCGCTCGAGCGCCTGATCCTGGAGCAGACCGAAGGCAACCCCTTCTTCATCGAAGAAGTGGTGCAGACGCTGATCGAGGAGCAGGTGCTGCGCGGCGAGCGCGGGCATTACCGGCTCGAGCAGATCCCGACCGCCCTGCGCATCCCGACCACCGTACAGGGGGTGCTCGCTGCCCGCATCGACCGCCTGGAGCCAGCCGAGAAGGCGCTGCTGCAGACCCTGGCGGTGATCGGCAAGGAATTTGCCTGGAGCCTGATCGCGCGCGTCGTCGAGCAGCCCGAAGACGCGCTCAAGAGCCTGCTGAGCCGGCTGCAGGCCAGAGAATTCATCTACGAGCAGCCGGCGTTTCCGGAGGTGGAGTTCAGCTTCAAGCATGGGCTGACCCAGGAGGTCAGCTACGGTTCGCTGCTGATCGAGCGGCGCCGTGCGCTACACGAGCACACGGGCCAGGCAATCGAGGCCCTGCACAATGACCAGCTCGAAGAGCACTGCAGCGAGCTGGCCCATCATTTCAGCCGCAGCGGCAACGCGGCCAAGGCAGTGGAATACCTGCATTGCGCCGGGCGCCAGGCGGTGCAGCGCTCCGCCGATGCCGAAGCGGTTGCCCACCTCACCAGGGCCCTGGCCTTGCTCGAGACCCAGCCCGACACGCCCGAGCGCGCGCGGCAGGAGCTCGCGCTGCAGATCACCCTCGGCCCAGCCTGGATGGCCGCCAAGGGGCACGGTGCCCCGGAAGTGGAGGCGACCTATACCCGGGCGTTGATGCTATGTCGACAGCTCGGGGATACGACCCAGCTCTTCCCCTCTGTGCTGGGGCTACGTCTGTTCCATATAGTCCGTGGCGAGCTGCGGAGCGCACGCGAGCTGGGAGAGCAACTCCTTGCGCTGGCCGAGAAGGCGCAAGACCCTGCGTTGCTCGTAGAAGCCCATCGAGCGTTGGGGGCCAGCTTATTGAGTCTCGGCGAGCTGGAACCTGCCCGCGCGCAGCTGGAGCAGGCCCTGGCCCTCTATGATCCTCGGCAGCAACACTCGCCTGCCTTCTTTCTGGAGCCCGGCGTGCTCGGGCTGGCCTTCCTCGCCTTGGACCTGTGGCTTCTCGGCTATCCGGATCAAGCCCTGGCGCGCAGCCAGGAAATGCTCGCCCTGGCCCAGACCCGGTCCCAGCCTCTTGCCTCGGCCGCTGCCTTGCAATTCGCCGCCGAGCTTCATCTGCACCGCCGCGAGGCGCAGCCGACCCGCGAGATGGCGGAGGCACTCCTCGCGCTCGCGACCGAGCACGGCTTCCCGTTCTGGTTGACTTGGGGAACAATCCTCTCGGGTTGGGCGCTAGCCGCGCAGGGACGCGCGGCAGAGGGCATCGAAAGGATGCTGCAGGGCTTGAGCGGTTACCGGGGCACCGGGGCGGAGCTTTGGCTACCTCATTTCCTGGCGCTGCTGGCCGAGGCCTATGCGAGAACGGGGCAGGCCGAGACAGGGCTCAAGACGCTGGCTGAGGCGCTGGGCCTGGTGGAGCGGACGCAGGAGCACCTGTACGAAGCTGAGCTGTACCGGCTCAAGGGGGAGCTGACCCTGCTGCATGTCCGCGAGGGAGAGGAGGCCTGCCGCCGGGACGAGGCCGAGGCCTGCTTCCTGCAGGCGATCGCAATCGCCCGCCGCCAGGGCGCCCGGTCGATGGAGCTGCGCGCGGTGATGGCTTTGAACCGGCTGTGGCGGCAGGGCAGGTCGGCCGAGGCGCGCGAGATGCTTAGCGAGGTCTACCAGGGGTTCACCGAGGGATTCGACACATTGGACCTGCAGGAAGCCAAGTCGCTGCTCGCCGTGCTCGATTGAAGCGTGCACCGGGGCGGGGCCATGCTCCGGCGGCTCTGGCGCAGATCGGAGGGGCCGGCGGGCTACGCTCA
The DNA here is from genome assembly GCF_057798855.1 of Cupriavidus sp. 96C5-1. Lineage (NCBI taxonomy): Bacteria > Pseudomonadati > Pseudomonadota > Betaproteobacteria > Burkholderiales > Burkholderiaceae > Cupriavidus > Cupriavidus sp. 96C5-1. Next base: position 26,908 of record NZ_JBYOJU010000056.1, read on the forward strand.
GGTTTTTGACGAGCGCGAGCCCGCAATGAGTACGCTGAGAGACATCGACTGGTTGTTCAACGGGGCGGCACTTCGACCGCGAAGTCATCGTCCCGTGCGTGCGTTGGTACCTGCGTTACAAGCTCAGTCTTCGAGACCTCGTTGAAATGATGGCCGAGCGCGGCCTGTCGCTTGCGCACACGACGATCATGCGCTGGGTCAAACACTTCACGTCGGAGTTCGTGAAGTGCTGGCATCGGTTTGCGAGATCGGCGGGTCGTTCATGGCGAGTCGACGAGACGTATGTGCAAATCCGTGGCAAATGGGTCTATCTTTACCGTGCAGTTGATCGAGCGGGAGAGACGGTCGACTTCCGGCTCAGCGTCAAGCGCGATGTCGCTGCAGCCAAGGCCTTCTTCGCGAAGGCGATCAAGAGTCAAGGGCCCGCTGCGAAAACCATCACGCTTGACGGCTACGAGGCGTCTCACCGCGCCATGCGCGAAATGAGGACGGACGAGTTGCTGCCCGATGGAATTGCTCGGCAAGGGCAACAGGCTGCGCCGCGTGCCGGTGCCACCTGATGGGGACGACAAAGCGCAGGCCGTATCCCACTGAAACCTCGTCCGACGAATGGAGTTTCGCCGCGCGGTAATTGACGCTGATGAACGAAAAGGCGCCACAACGCAAGCATGACTTGCGGGACCTGCCATGGACTGCGATGCGCCGAATAGCGCCTCCGGTCTGAAGAATGCCTGCCCAGACGCGGGTTTACAGGATTTCCATTGCTTCGCTTAAAGAGCTGTGGCATGCACCAGGCACGCGCGAATGACACGAGGCAAGGGCTCGAGCGAAAGGTCACTTGTGAGGTGCAGGTGGTAGGCCAGGTTGGAAACAGCTGTCCGGCCCACGTGTTTCTCGGTCACCTGGGCGGTGCCCACGTGACACCGCTCAAGCTGGCCTGCTAGTTCATTTTGCCGAGGTCTTCATCACGTCTCCGGTATAGCTTAGGGAGGACAGCTCCTCTTTGGCTTTGGTTGGTGTTTCCAACTCCAGCACCACGCGGCCAACCATCAGACCAATTGAAGGCGAGCTGCGCACGTACTTCGTTTCCCCGCCATCCAGGGCGAAGCTGAGCGTCTTCTCCGTTTCAGTCGACGCCGAGGCTACATATTTTCCAGCTGGTCGGTCAACAAAGAAGAAGCCACCTGGCTTGGAATCCCCAACGACTTGGTTGTTGAGGCGAATCTCCGGTTGAATCGCAGCGCCAAACATGGACGCCGAACGCAGGAAGTAGATGCGGCCCTCCCCTGGTTTGATTGTCGGGATAGAGGCCGCCATCTCGGAATGCTTCACACCCGAAGCGCAACCCGCCATCAGCAAGGACATCGCCATTCCGGCCATCACCATCCGCGCAACTCGTTTCATTCGATGTCTCCCAAGGTCAGGGGTACTGCGGTTGAAAGTGGGGAGTAGTTCTGCTCACCCGGTAAATAGAAGCCCACCAGCTTCTTGTCTTTGAGGACCAAGTAGGCTTCGTGAACCTGCCGACCCTCGATTGTGAAGATCGTTCCGACCGGCTGATAGACAGTACCTTGCGGCACGCGTCCCACCCGCTTCCAGACGGATGTTTCGGCCAATTCTCGTGAGTACCCCGTATCGAGCTGGATCTTTGCTGTTGCCAGGATAACTATGGATCGCACCTCGGTCTCATCCTGGGAAAATTCGACAATTGATGGTTTCGTTGCGATCATTGGGGCACAACTAAATAGAACGATACTGCAGGCGAGTATCACCCAGAGGGGACGCCGACACATCGAGGATAGGCTCTTCATGAAAACGGGTATTTGCATTTATTTTGGAAACCATTTTCAAATCGACAACGGGTCGTGCCTTATTCAATACCGAGACGTTCCTATTCCAGGCCACCATGCCAGAGGCCAAAAAATCGCCCCTCGCAGAAGAGGGGCCAAAGAGACTTACGAGCTACTGACAGCCACAACCCAACTTGCGGCGACCCGAAAATCTTCGGCGATACTATCAAAACCTCGGAATCAGTGTGCGTGACATAAAGCCAATCCAGCGCTAATAGCATAGAAGCTGCGCAATTTCGATATCCACACCCCATCCCCATCTGCGGCAGTCACATTGCGTGTGGTGGCATCGAGCGAGACATGGCCGGCGGTCTGCTGTACCACCTCCAGCGGCGCCCTGACCGCCAGCGCGCGGGAAACGTGGGTGCGCTTGCTGGCGGTACGCAGCCGCGCGGCGAAGCCTCGGCAACAGTGCAGGTGCGCGCGGTGAAGAAGAATATGGACCGACGGGATCGCCTACAGGCCGGCTCGGGGAGAGTGTCGCGGATGTTGCCTCGAGGTCGGTCCAAATAATCCACCGCTCGCACGAGATTCTTGGGGAAAGGAGACGTACCGGCGCACGCAGGCCAGCATCACCTCTAGCGGGTGGTGCAAGTGCATCAAAATCCTCGTGACTTGCAGAGTCATGGCTGATCATACCCAGCTGCATTCGAGATCCGTCCATTCTACTGTGGGCCCATTCCGACGGAGCCCGCTTGAGTCTGCCGACGCGGTCATGGGCCGAGCGCATGACCTATGGCTCCGCGATGACCGCTATTTTTCCTCGAGAACCGGGACGGCCTTGCCCGGAAATCCGCGATGAACTTCTCTTTCGCGTGCCGGAGTCGCAATTGAGAATACGCGCTAATTGTCTCTATTGCGCAGGCTTCCACATCCCCACGCGACATTGAGACATTGTGACACTGGTTTGTCATGGAGTGCGGGCAAGGTCGCCGATCGCGCTGTCTTCTCTAGGTGCTGACGGAATAGTCCCGCGTGCTTTCCGACATCCCGCGAACGCGGTGCGCTGCAGCGAAGCAGACCGCTGGGCGCCGCGGCCCCTTCGTAGTCTGCTTATGCCCCACAACAAACCATGACTGACAAACCGGATGCTTCCCGCCGCAAGGCTTTGAAACTCCTCGCCAGTGCGCCAATGCTGCCGCTCGGTACCAGCTCTCTCGCCCTGCTGGCGGGCTGCGGCGGCGGTGACGACGCCGTAGCCGCACCCACAGCCGCCAGCTTCACCACCGCCGAGTTCACCGGCATGGCGGCACCGACGCTGGACACGCCCGCAGCCATGGCCGCCACGACGGTCAACTCTTCGCTGAAGGTCTCGTTCAGCGACGGCAGCAGCCAGACCTACAAGCTGGCCTACCAGCCGTTCTTCATCACCGGCGACACCGCGCCCGACGGCAAGGGCGGCACGGTCGTGGCAGGCGGCTACTACAACATCAACAACCAGCCGATCATCGACACCTCGGTGGCAGGCAAGGAACGCCAGTTCTTCTCCGACGCCCCGGACGGCAGCTCGCTGCTGACGCTGGCCAACGCCTCCGTGTCCGGCGTCAAAGGCAAGACGGTGTTCGCGGTGGTGCAGTTCGAGTACACCTCGGCCAACCAGAACAACACGAGCATGTATGGCCAACTGCCGTCGCCCATCGCCGTGCTGACGCTGGACCAGGACCCGGCCACAGGCAGGCTCAAGGTGGTCAAGTACCACAACGTCGACACCTCTGGCGTCAACGGCCTGTGGATCACCTGTGGCGCCAGCTTATCGCCGTGGAATACGCACCTCTCAAGCGAGGAATACGAGCCAGACGCCACCAAGGCCGCCACCGACACGCAACTGCGCGGCTTCAGCCAGAACCTGTTCGGCAATCCCGACACGGCCAAACCCTACCACTACGGCCACCTGCCGGAAGTGACCGTGAACGCGGACGGCACCGGCAGCATCAAGAAACACTACTGCCTGGGCCGCATCTCGCACGAGCTGGTGCAGGTGATGCCGGACGAGCGCACCGTGCTGATGGGCGACGACGCCGCCAACGGCGGCCTCTTCATGTTCATCGCGGACAAGGCGCGCGACCTCTCCGGCGGCACGCTCTACGTCGCCAAGTGGAACCAGACCTCGGGTACCGGGCCGGGCGCGGCCACGCTGTCGTGGATCAAGCTGGGAAGCGCCACGAGCGCGGAGATCCGCGCGCTGGTGGACGGTGGCATCAAGGCGGCCGACATCATGGTCGTGAAGACGACCGACCCGGCCGACACGTCGTACACGCGCATCCTGTACGCGGGCAAGCCAAACTGGGTGAAGCTCTTGCCTGGCAAGGAGAAGGCCGCGGCGTTCCTGGAGACACACCGCTACGCCGCGCTGGTGGGCGGCAGCCTGGGCTTCACCAAGATGGAGGGCACCACGGTCAACATCAAGGACAGGAAGGCCTACTCGGCGATGTCGCGCATCGAGACGAGCATGCTGAAAGGCAATGCCGCCAACGCCGGCGACATCCAGGTGGAAGGCCCGTACTCTGGCTGCATCTATGAGCTGAACCTGAAGGGTGGCCAGAAGGACAAGGCAGGCGCCGCCGTCACCAGCGAGTGGGTGCCGGTCGACATGGCCCCAGTACCTGCGCTCGTCAGCGAAGATCTGGGCGGCGGCAAGATGAAGCAGCAGGACGCACTGGGCAATTTCGCCAACCCGGACAAAATCGCCACGCCGGACAACCTGAAGTTCTCCGAGAAGCTGCGCACGCTGTTCATCGGCGAAGACAGCAACACGCACGTCAACAACTTCCTGTGGGCGTACAACGTCGACACGAAGAAGCTCTCCCGCGTGCTGTCGTGCCCGGTGGGCGCCGAGTCCACCGGCCTGCATGCGGTGGATGAGATCAACGGCTGGACCTATATCATGAGCAACTTCCAGCACGCCGGCGACTGGGAAACGCCGCTGCACGACAAGGTCAAGGCCGCACTCGATCCGCTCGTGCGCGCCAACTACAAGGACCGGTTCGGCGCCGCAGTCGGCTACCTGACGGCAGACCCGACCGGCGTGAAGCTGGCCAAGGCCTGACGCGTAACACGCTCTTCTCTGAGGCAGGACTAGGCGGCGGGCCACGGCCCGCCGCATTTTCTTTTGCCAAGAAGCAGCTTCAAGTGCGAGCTGGGAGCCGCATACACCGCTGATCGGTGCTCTGGGTCAGCTTGGGAGCCGGCGGCGGCGGCGGCGGAGGCGGCGGAGGCGGCGCCACGATGGCAAAACAACCGGCTGCCCGCAGGTCGGTCAAGGTCAGGTCAGGCCGTGCCTTGCCATCTGCACACGGATCCACACCATGGCCGCGGCGCGCTCAATCTCAAGAGACATAGGTATCAGGTTCTGGGAGTCTGAAAGGTGCAACGATTTGGGCCGCACAATCCCCCTTGTCGGCATCCCGCACCATCCACATCGCTTCCATGCGTCACGCCGCCTCGGTGATCACGTTGCGGGTAGTGGTATCGAGCGTAGCGTGGCCTGCGCTCTGTCGCACCAGCGTCAGCACCACCTCGGCCAGGCGCAATGGGTTACGCACGGCTCATTGCATCCATATCGACGCAGTGCAACTCGCATGTCCAAGCGTATTCCGACGCAGTGATCAAATCAAACCAGCGATGCAAATAAGATAAACACGCATAAATCGCATGCGTTATATCTTCCGTCCCTCCTTCGTGGGGGCACCGCCGTATCCCATTTTTCCATACTGTCAGAATGACTCCCACATGAGTGCTGGGCGGTCCGCTGAGCCTCTTACTATACTTGGAGGTTCTACTTCTGACCCGGATAGCACCACTCGTATGGCTTCGGTTCATCTCAACCCTTGGAGATAGGGCTGCAAACATTCCTCTGCAATAGATCGACGGGAGCATAGGAGCCGGCGTCTTTCCTTGCCTGTACCTCTCGCAGCCAGACTCGCCGGTCCATCCATGCTTTCGCTTCAAACAAGGGAGATTGAGATGACGCTCAGCAGCCAGAGCTTTATCGAGGCCATCGCGGACAAGCAGGCGGACATCGCCGCGTTGAAAAACCGGGTCTATAGCGACGTCATAGATGACGCGGGGCTGCAATACGTGGACCTGGTCATGGAAGGTGGCGGCGTGCTCGGGATCGCTCTACTTGGCTACGTCTATGTGCTAGAGCAGGCTGGGCTGCGATTTGCCAGCCTTGGCGGCGCCTCGGCGGGATCCATTACGGTCCTGGCGCTCGCGGCGCTAGACGTGCCGGCGGCGGCCAAGAGTGAAATGCTCATCGAGATCGTGGCCAACATGCCGATGGCCGATTTCGTCGACGGCAAGGACGACGACGACACGGACGCCTCGGATTTTCTCGACACTATACTTGCGCGCCGCGGCCTGATGAAGGCGCTCTGGAAAGGCATTCAGGTCGTCGATAACTTCTCGGAGATCATGGGCCTGAACCGTGGCGAACACTTTCATCGCTGGCTCAAAGACATGGTCCTCAAGCCCCGTGGCCTTACCACCACGAAGGCGCTGTTGGCACAGATGGGCACTACGCCGACGGGCTGGCGGCTGCGGGACGACTCCCTTCACCGGGAGTCTCAACTCGAGGGCCAGCCTGCGTTGCCACCGCTCGATCCCAAGGACTGCAAACTATGCATCGTCGCCGCGGACATCTCCACAGAGACCAAGCTCGAATTCCCACGCATGGCCGGTCTCTACTGGGCAGATGTTGACCAGGTAGACCCAGCAGACTACGTGCGTTGCTCGATGTCCATCCCGTTCTTCTTCCGCCCCGTGAAGATTCCACTGGCAATGCGCGACCCAGCTCACGAGAAGCTGTGGTGCGATCTGGCCGGCATTAATGAGGTCGATATCGAGAAGAAGCGTTTCCCACCGAAGTTTAGCTTGATCGTCGACGGCGGGGTACTATCCAATTTCCCGATTGACGTCTTCCACAATCCGCTCAAGGTGCCGACACGACCAACGTTCGGCGTCAAGCTACAGTGGGACGAGCGAGCGCACAATATTGACCGTCTGCAGGAAATCGTCACACAGACCTTCAATGCGGCCCGGCACTGCCTGGACTACGAATTCCTGAGGAAGAACCCTGACTTCAACCGGCTTGTTGCGTACATAGACACGGCCGAGCACGACTGGCTGGCGTTCAGCATGGCGGATGCCGAAAAGCTCGACCTTTTCCGTCGTGGCGCGCTGACCGCGATTGACTTTCTGGCTCGCTTCGACTGGCAGGCGTACAAGACGATTCGCGAAAGCCTGTCGGCCGCGCAGATGACGGCGGCAAGCACGATGCCGCGGAGCCAGTTCCGTGGCAGCAAACCGGACTGAGCGTTCCATCGGCCATGGCTTTTGGTCCGCTCGCCTCCCTCAGCCCAACAGCCCAGCGCGCCGGTAGCGCTGTCTCGGTCGTCTTCGCGCTGCTCGCCGGTGCGTACCTGCGCGTCAAGCGCGGTCAATTCAGAGGGGCCCTTTCCGTATCGTGCCGCCGTCGACTTCGAGATACCGCGGGGACAATCCCGAGCAAAAGCGATGCTGGCCGCCTTACGAAATACCACCCCCTCGGCGTCCAGGTTTTGCGCCTTCACACGCCCATCGACTCTCTGTGCCTTCTGCGCTACTCCGTGGCGATCTCGCTGCATTGCATACAAAGCGGCGCCGGCCAGGGGTCTAACTACGCCTCATTGGCAGCCACCATGGCGTGGCTCGCACATCTGGCGATTCCATTGGACGGCAGTGGGAAAGCGATACTGCAGATGCTCGGCGGGCGGACGGCCTATCCATGGCGCGTGTTGTCATCGGTATGTATGCTCGCGAAGCTTGCGGCTATCCTCCTCGGTCTGGCGTTTATCGTCGCCGACGGCCCCTACCGATTCCTGCCGCGCATCTGGCACGCTTAAGACGCGCCGGCCACTACGCCCCCATAAAGGAGTCCACCATGCCAACTCGGGACGACGTGTTGTGGTTCAAGACCCAGTTCCAACCGCGCATCGAGCCGCTGTTGGCCAACTCCCCGCTGACCGTCGACTTCCTCGCCGCAATCGCCTGCCAGGAAACCGGTTACGTGTGGTCTAGGCTGCGTGCAAGGCTGCCGATCGACCAGGTGCTGGCCCTATGCGTTGGTGATACGCTCGACGATGACAAGGGACGTAGCGCTTTTCCAAGGAACAAGGCGGCGTTACTAGCTGCCGCCCACGGCGACGAGATGTATACGATCGCCCGCCAGGCACTCATCGACATGTCGAAAGAGATTCCGTCGTTTGCCGCCGTGGCAAAGCGGCCAAACAAGTTTTGCCACGGTTTTGGCATGTTTCAACGGGACCTGCAATTTTTCAAGTCCGACCCTGACTACTTCCTGGAGAAGCGCTATGCGACGTTCGAGGGCACGCTCGAATGTTGCCTGGAAGAACTCGGCCACGCTGCAAAGCGGCTCGGATTCGAGGGCCGCGCGTTGTTGACTGACATGGAGCTCGCCGCGGTGGGCATCGCTTATAACACAGGCAGCTTCACTCCAAAGAAGGGCCTACGCCAGGGTTTCTTCGACGGTCAAAAATTCTACGGCGAGCAGCTCTTCGATTTCCTTCAGATGGCCCACACAGTGGCCCTTCCTGGCAATTCTCCGCTGCTGACTCCGCCACGGGAGAACACGGCTGTGGTGCCATCACCGAGCCCGGTGATCGCGCAGGGCACATTCCTGCGCGTGGACACGAAGGAGGGCATGTTACGGTTGCGCAGCGAACCGAAGATCAGCGATCCGCCGCAAGCGAACGTGGTCGGCCACATGCCTGACGGGCAGCCGGTGCGAGCCTTCACGGGCAAGGCCCGCAATGGGTTTCGGGAAGTCGAGACCTCGCTGAACGGTGCGCTGCTGCGTGGATTCGCCTCGCAGAAGTATCTCGTGGCCGACACCGGCGTCACGGAGATTCCCATTGTCACAGCGTCAGAGGCGCCACCCGTCACCGGTGTGGTCGCGGTCTTCATGCCCAGCCGGCCAGGCCACATCACAAAGCGTTCGGACCCGGCCGGCGCGCACTCGCTTAACGAGCCGAATCAACCAACGCGTGCGGGCACATCTCCCGACGAGCTCCGCGCGTCGCTGAGCGCCATAATTGACTGGCTGGCTGTCGACAAGGCGGCGCACGGGCGTTACCAACCCCATGACGGTCTGACGTTCTGCAATATCTATTGCCACGACTACTGCCACCTCGCCGACGTCTATCTGCCGCGCGTGTGGTGGACGACCCGCGCCATCCTAGCGCTGACACAGGGCCAATCCGTCGAACCGCTGATTGGCGACACAATCGCTGAAATGCGTGCCAACGATCTGTTTCGCTGGCTTCGGGACTTCGGCCCCACTTTCGGCTGGCGCCAGACCGGCACGCTGACCAAGCTACAACAAACGGTCAACCAGGGGGCGATCGGCTTGATCGTCGCTCGGCGCAAAGAGGACGGTCGCTCGGGTCACATCGTTGCCGTGGTACCGGAAAGCGCCGTCGAGAGCGCCAGGCGTGATGCTATGGGCGAGGTTACCGCCCCGCTCCAGAGCCAGGCTGGCGCCACGAACTTCCGCTATGGCAAGGGCCGGGCCAATTGGTGGAACGGGATGGAGTTTGCCGAGAGCGCGTTCTGGGTACACGCTTAGTCCCAGTGTGCGCAGAAAACCGATGGCGTTGCCGGCGGCAAGACTATCTCAAAAAGATCAGGATGATCGTACCGATCAACTCGGCCTTGGAGATCGCAAAGGAGTGATCCATGAATGCAATGATAGAAGGTGGTATCAAGGCTGTGAAGCTAGCGGCCCCGACGCTCGCTGCTGCAGTTTTGATCTACTTGGTTCCGTACGCATTCTTGGTTACGGTGGGGTATGATACGATCAAAGATTTTTGTCCATTTTTCCGATCACCGATTTCCATCTCTACTAACATTTATGAGTGCGAAAAAATCTCGACATCATTGCAGAGAGGAAAAAAATCAGGATGCAATGATTTTAACAAACCTGAATTGGACTTAATCAATAGTGCGCAGGAGAGAATTCTCAAAGGCGCCGAGGCACAGTTTGACCTTATTAAGTCGTTTTTTAAATGGCAGTATTTTTCCACATTATCGGCACTTATTGCTGGCGCGCTGAGCGCTATGACCTTGTTGGCGATCTCGATATACGGATGGGCGTCGGCACCCGGGTGGCTGAAACCATCTTTTTTTCTATGCTCTGCATCTGTGGCATTCTGGGTTGCAGTGCCCCAGGTCTACAGGTACGAGGAAAACATTTCGGCTGCGCTAAAGCGTCACGCATTAGCAAGTACGACGCTTTGGCAACTCAGCACAATACGTGCCACCGGTCGAGATGCAGACGGAAACTGGGTTAACCCTCAAAAGACTCTGTGGAATCTCACCCGGCAAGCCGGAGAGGCGGGAATCATTGGCATTGCATTTGACCAGAACAAGGCGATGCTTTTGAAGCTAGAGAAGCCGAGCCAATAGTATCACCAATAGGCAAACAATAATATTCTTCTAATTTCCAGAATAAGTTGGAAACGGCGCCTATCAGAACTGCCAAGCCGATATTTCTCGCGAGCCTCCGAGTTCTCACGCCAGGCACTCTCAACAGTGTCGATCCGTAAGGTGCGGATACCGGCAGGAGGTCGCGCATTCCCCACCTCGCGGTCTGGGGCGACTACATCAGCCAGTCGCCGTTATGGCAGCACTACCGGAGTGCCTCGACAGCCTATCTTGAAGCCGTGCGGCAAGCCGGCGCGACGTGCAGATCGTGGACCTGCCGGCGCTCGGTATCCGGGGCAATTCCCATATGGCGATGATGGATCGCACCGCCGACCAAGTCGCGGAGCTCGTGCAAAGCTGGATGGACAGCAAGGCGCTGATGCGGGCAGGATTGTAGGATCGCCCCGGATCGGGTGAGGCTTTCGCCCTTCCCTCGTTACTCGGCCTGCTCGGCGCGGCGCGCCGCGCGGATCCACCAGGCCCGGCTCGCTGGCGCAGGCCTGGAAGAATCGCTTGATCTGCCGGTACAGCGCAGTCAGCCTTGACCCACGGCGACCACTCGGCCCTGTCTGTTTCATTTCTGCCCTTCGGCGTTACGGTAGGTGCGCGTCGGCTCGGGTGCCGGCGGCGGCGCGACTACGGCAAAGCAACCGGCTGCCTGGAGGTCGGTCATCACTGATCTGCTACGCCACTAGCGCCAATGCTCTAATCGCGATGAAAATGTGAAATTCACGCAGCCTTTTGTACTGCGCCACTTGCAAGATCTCGCTGGCGCTTGCTTCGCAAGCAATAGTCTGCTTCCATCCCCTAGGAAAATCGACATGCAGCCTGACAATCAGATGGTTTGAATCTTGCTTGAGAAATTGAAATCGTTCGCCGCAGTACTAAAAGCCTCTCGGCTGGAGTTCCGCCTTTAGACTAAAGGCGTGCCTGGCCCAGCCCAGATTCTCCGTCGACATCCTCACGCATTTTGTGCGGAGCGCTGAACCCATGCCAACTAGAATCATGCGGGGCCGTTTGACGGGCTTGCGGCTTCTGTCCATTACAATGGCCGCCGCGCTGCCATTCCTGTTGATGTTGCAGGTCATCTATATAGAGGCCCAGCGGCAAGCGGAAGAAGAAGCCATTGCCGCCAGCGAGATCGTGCTGCGCCAAACCGAGACCATGCTCAATCAAGCCGTCAACCTGACGGGGGTCCTGGCCACACTCGCCGCGCAGCCTTGCGACCAGGTGGCAGCCCAGCTACAGCAGATCGGGGCCTTCAGGCCTTATTTCCGCTCGCTGTTCTTGGTGCGCGACGACACCCTCTACTGCTCGTCGGCAACCGGCGCATTGCAACTGCCCATACCGCATCTTACGAAGCGGCCCGGCCCGCTTCCGATGGGCAGAAGCCTGTATATCCTGCCGGGCACACCCAAGGTGCCCGACCGCCCGGCACTACTCGTGGCACTGCGCTTGGACGGCGGGCGCGGCGCCATCGCCACGCTGGACGGCCAGTATCTGCAGGATCTCCTCGCCGCTGCCAGCCCACGGGACCGCTTCGCCATGGCGATTGTGCTAAAACACTCAGGCAGCGTACTGGCGGGGCCTGGCGGGTCACCGCTGACCACGCCTGGCCTCGACACGCTCCCACCGCTACCGTCCGAGCGCTACCCGCTCTCCGTGCATGCCGGTATCCAGCCCTCGGTGATTGCAGCACTGCGCAATCAGCTGTTGGCTCACTACGCGCCCTTCATGCTGCTGGCATCGTTGCTGCTCGCGTACGCAGCCTATCGTTTCCATATGCAGCGCCTGTCGATGGTGGCCGAGATCCGCCGCGGCATGCGCAACAACGAATTCCATGTGCACTACCAGCCCTTGCTTGAACTCGCCAGCGGCAGGACATCTGGCGTGGAAGCGCTCATCCGCTGGAACAAGCCGGGTGCTGGGCCGATCCGCCCTGACCTGCTGTTCAGCGTGGCAGAAGACAACGGGCTGGCGCTTCCACTCACGCGGCATCTTTTTGCCCTGATACAACGTGACGTCGAATCGCTGTCGTTCCCGCCCGGCTTCCATATTGGCGTCAATATCACGGCGGAGCACCTAGCCAGCACGGACATGATTGCGGATGTGCAGTGCCTGCAGCGAGCGCTGCACGGAAAAGCGCCACGTCTGGTGCTGGAGATCACGGAACGCAAGGTTGTGCCCGACACCGATGCGGTGCTGAAGAACATACAGGCGCTGCGCGCGGCTGGGGTGCAATTCGCCATCGACGATTTCGGAACGGGGCACAGTTCGCTGGCGTACCTGGAGAGATTCACGGTCGACTACATCAAGATCGATCGCGGCTTTGTCTCGGTGATCAACACGGATGCCGTGAATGCGCCGGTGCTGGAGTTGATCATCGCCTTGGGCGCACGCCTTAACGTCACGCTGATTGCAGAGGGAATCGAGACCGAGACACAGGCGGCCTACTTGCGCGGCAAAGGCGTGAAGTATGCGCAGGGCTTCCTGTTTGCCCGGCCTATGAGCGCGCAGGCGTTGCAGTCGTGGATTGATAGCCAGTCACTGCAGGATCCAGGATCTGAGTTAGGTAGCGGGATTGCAGGATAACGCTGCGCACAAGGAGCCTGGTACGCTGCGTCAGTTATTGAGATTTCCGTAAAACATGACGACCGATTCCATGCTGGCGCGTTGTCTCTCTAACGGAATGGTTGGAGATGGGTGGCATGGCGAAGAAGCGCTGGCGGGCTGGCCGGATGCTATTGGCGGGCAAGCGTCCGGCAAAGGTGGCGTTGGCCGTGGGGCTAGCCCGACAGACCGCGTACACGTGGAAGGGCTTGCTCGATGAAGGCGGAATCGATGCGCTACGGGCCGTGCCCGGTCGAGGCCGTCCGGCCAGACTGGAGGACGAGCAACTCGCCGGACTGTGCAAGGCGCTACTACAAAACCCGACCGAACACGGCTTTGGCACCGAACTATGGACACTCAAGCGCGTGGGTGCGCTCATCCGGCGCATGTACGGTGCTGAGTTCGGACCAGCGCAAGTCTGGCGCCTCGTTGGGACCCTGGGTTTCAGCATGCAAAAGGCCTGAGCGCCGAGCAATCGAGCACGACGAAGAGGCTGTACGCCCGAGGAAGCAGCGCACCTGGCCGGCACTTAAAAAAACCCGGCGCGAAGGCCGATTGATCGTCTTCATCGACGAATCCGGTATCAGCGAACGCCCCACACGGATGCAGACCTGGGCGTTGAAGGGGCAAACGCCGGTTATCCGGTTCCACTTCGCTATACAAAAAAAGAGCATCTGCCGGTGGGACAGATGCTCGCGGGAAATACCAGGAGGGGGGTAACCTCACAAGTGAAGCAGCACAGGGGGAGCTAGCGCTACTGTTTGCAAGTATCGCGTCTCGATAGCCGAATAAGAATAGTAAAACATCCAAATACGTTCCCGCAGCAAAGGATTTCTCGGTGATAACACCGGCCGTCGACTCGATTGCCTGCCTGGGCGTCATCGCCAACCCAGCCGTCACCTTCGGTTGATGCTATTGCGCTGATTGGTTGCCTCCTAGGGTACCGAAGTCGATATATTGTGTCACTATAGATCCATCTGCCATAGCAGGATTAGCTGCCTGGTGTATGTGGCCGACCGCGAAGCCGACCTGATGGCGCTGATGCTGCATGCCCAAGCGCTGGGCACGCCAGCCGACTGGCTGGTACGGGCCACCCACAACCGCTGTCTGCACGACCCAGCTCGAACTCGGACTCAATTTCGAAGCACCGATACTGCTGATGGCTGGTCTATTAACGTTGCTGAATGCACAGCCTGAAGCAACCATCGTCAATGTGACAACGGGGCTCGTGCTCGCACCCAGGCGCTCGTCTCCCGTCTACTGCGCGACGAAGGCGGCATTGCGGTCTTTCACGCGGCTACTCCAGCTGATGATGAGACTCGCGCCTTCCGTGCACAGACTACCGAAAAGGAATACGTGTCATTGGCATGACGATCATCGAAGGGGTCCGAAACTCAGGCGGTGATGACTCGTGGGAGGATGGGCAGATCCTGGACCCCAACAACGGCGAGCAGGTGTCAGGCTCTCCACAACGTGACCTGCGCAGGATCGAACGCCGCAAAGGACTCCCGCACGAATTCGAGGAAGGCGTGCACCCGCGGAGTCGATTGCGCGCCCCGGCGATAAAGGGCGTAGACATTGAAGCCATCGGTGCATTCCCATTCGGGCAGCACGCGCTGCAGGCGACCGCTGGCAATCAGATCGGGATCGAAGCAGGCCATGCGGATCAATCCGGCACCCGCCATGGCCGCCACGATCAGGCCTTCTCGGTCCGCGCTCACCACGCTGGGCGTTACCTTCACGGTGCGCCTCGCCCTTCCGTCCTTGAAACACCACTCTTCGGCGGGCACCTGCATCCACGGACCGTGGAAGACCAGACAGCGATGCGCCGCCAGATCCTCGGGCGTATGCGGCTCGCCATGCAGGCGCAGGTAGTCGGCAGACGCGTAGATGGCCGGTCTGCCCTTTGCCAGCCGGCGCGCCACCAGGCGGCTCGGCGGCGGCTCGCCGGCCGTGAGCATGATGTCGAAGTTCTCGTCCTGCATCTTGCGGGGTTCCTGGACAGGCATGCACACCACGCGCAACTCGGGATGCAGGTCCAGCAGGAGATGCATCCGAGGCCACACGATGTGCCGGCCGAGGGGAATCGGCATGCCCACGCGCACGGTGCCGCTCACCCTTTGTTTGCGCCGCGCGACGGTGGATTCCAGCGCGGACAGGCGCGCGAGAATCTCCTGCGCCTGCTTGTAAACCAAGGAGCCGTCCTCCGTGAGCTGCATGCGCCGCGTGCTGCGATGCAGAAGCGTGGAGCCCATGGCTTGCTCCAGTTCGGCCAAGGCGCGGCTCACGGCCGAGGCCGTGAGGCCCAGGCTGCGCCCAGCCGCCACCAGGCTGCCCAGGTCGACGATCCGCACAAAGATCTCCAGTCGGCCCGCCTTGTCCATATCAGTGTCCATTCTCCGTTCGTAGATTGTTGAGTAAACCTCATGATCGGTTTGCAGATCAAGCTGTCGACAGCTTGAATGCAGTTTTCTACAGTGGCAAGCAAGACCTTCGACCAGGAGCCACCCATGACCCGCATGCCCCCTCCATCCGTGCGCCGCCGAATGTTCCTGGGCTGGGCACTGAGCAGCCTGGGCGGACTTGCCTTCGCGCAGACCCCCTCTCCTCTGCGAATGCTGATCGGTGCGGCGCCGGGCAGCGCCATGGATGTCGTGGGCCGGCAAATCGGCGAAGCCTTCACGGCGCAGACGGGGCAGTCCGTCGTCGTCGACAACCGCCCAACGGCAGGCGGCATTCAGGCGCTGGACATGGTGCGGCGTGCAGCCCCTGATGGGCTGACGCTGGGCCTGGTGCACGCGATGCAGATGACGGCCGCACCCGCGCTCTTTCCTAAGCTGCCATATGACCCCCTGCGCGACTTTACGCACCTGGGCATCCTGTTCGTGGGGCCGCAGGTGCTGGTGGTTCGTGCCGACACGCCTGTGCAGCAATGGTCCGATCTGCCGGCTTTCGCCAAAACCCGGCCCGACGGGCTGCGCTATGCCACCCCCGGCGTCGGATCGCCTCAGCATCTGAGTCTGGAACTGGTACGCTCCAGCACCGGCATGGAGATGAGCCATATTCCCTACCGGGGCCCCGCCGCCATCCAGGCCGTGCTGGCCGGCGAGGTCGACTTGACGCTGGAAGGCGCGGCCTTGCTGCTGCCGCACATCCGCAGCGGCCGACTGCGGCCACTGGCGGTTGGTGGAAGCCGCCGCCTGGCGGTCCTGCCTGGGGTGCCGAACTTTGGCGAACTCGGCGTGCCCGGTATCGGCGAGGTGTGGGTGGGGCTGGTGGCCCCGCCGGGGATGTCCGCCCCCCTGCGCCAATCCCTGAACGCCGCGATGTCGCGGGCCGTACTGGCGCTCAAGACGGACTACCAGGCTGCGGGCCGCATCGTTGATCCTAGCAGCGGCGAGGCCATGGCCGATACCATCCGAAGCGAAACACCTGTGTGGCGCGCTCTGGTTCGGCGCGCCGCTATCACCCTCGACTGAGGGCTGCACCTTGACACCTCGCCAGAAACCCCCGTCGCGCGCGAGGTCGCGGTGGAGCTCGTCGGGGCCGGTCGGGTCGAGTGCCCGCGTGCGCTTACGGACTCGCATTGTCCGCCAGCACAGCGATTCTCGAACAACCCGATGCGTGTTCTGGATCGGCACCTAAATATCTCAATAACGCATAAATCAACCTATGGGCGCAGATATTTCAATTACCCCATCCAGGGCAGGGTATTCGTTCGGATATGGCCGCCTAATACTGCGCCCTGCAGAACTGATCTCCCGCGGTTGACGGAAAGGCGACCCGCCATACCAATATCTCCTTGTGGCGGGTCGCCTTCTTTTTCGCCTAAATATCAAAATAACGCACGACACGCTCAATATACGCAGGCATTTCGATTTCCCGATCGATGGCAGGGTAGTCAGCCAGATATGGCACATCTAATATCCGCGCTGCGTTTAGAGGTTCCCGCTATTGACGCCCAGACGATCCGCGCGCGGGGAGCGACGGATCGTCTGGTTTTTTTCCCTTTCCGAGCACGAATACCCCGCGACGGCGAGACTGGAGTCTCCCTACCGCCTCGCAATCCGCCGTGTCTGCGATGGCAGCTCGCCGAACGCATCGCGATACACCTTGGCGAACATACCGAGCTGCTTGAACCCCCAGTGCATCGCGACTTCAGCAACCGACGCGTCATCGCTGTGCAGGAGTTCATTGCGCACGCCCTCCAGCCTAACCCGCTTCAAGTACGCCATTGGCGTGGTGTTCTTGAAGGTGGCGAATCCCACCTGCAGGGCGCGCACGCTGACGCCAGCGGCCTTGGCGATATCCTCGACGAAAATGCTGTCCCGCGCATAGGCATGGATGAATTCGATCGCGAATCTTACGTGCCGTGGTGACGGTCCTGGCGTCTTGACTACCAGCCTGTCGGCGTAATTGTGCGGCAAGCCCTCCAGGAAGGCCCCTACGGCGACGTCGCGTATGCTGGCCGCCGTGGCCATCGCCGTCACCCTGGATCTGTCATCGCCAAAGCACAATTGCATCATCTGCATCACGGCGCGGCCCAGCCTCACCCCGTCCGATTCCGGGGAGACCTCGGCCTGGAATGTCACCGGACGCGTCACCGGTGCTTCCAGCAGCGTCGATAGTCGCTGCGTGATATCGGTTGCGCCGACCAGCAGCATGTCGTAGCTGCCGGCCTGCCATTGCCATTGACTGACCTGCGCCGCATCCAGAATTGCGCAAGCGCCTGCCGACCAGGCGCGCTCCTGTTGCCCAATCCGCGCCCGCAGGCCGCCCTCATGGAGCAAAACGAGTGCGTAGCCGTCAAATTGCCTGTCAAACCGGAATTGAACGCCGGTCGTCGTCTGAATTTGATGCGTCACTGCTCCCCCGGCGAGACTCGACGCCAGCCGCACATCAAGATAATCTCCCCTCCCCGAGTCGATCGCGACATTGCCCCAGATCGGTCGCAGGCGCGCCGCAAACTCGCCGGCGTCGCTCGCGATAAGCTTCTGGGCATAGATCTCTGGTCTCTCGGTCATATTTTCTCGCCAATCATCCACACTGCTGGGGCGAGCCGCAAAGACGGTGCGCATACTTGGACGATGCGCTTTATTCTCATCATTTCCCCCTCACTTCCTAAGTGATCAAATTCTGCCAGAAGTTGTAAATTAAAGACATTCACACGCTATCTTGATTGACCCAAAAAAATGGGGCAGAAACCCCGGCCAACGGCGTTTCTGGAATTCCGCTATAGGCCGCAAGAAGCTCAATAACCCTTGTTCAGGAGGCTATTTGCGCACTCCACTCGAAAAATGAGAAGCAATAAAACTCAATCAAAGGCGGCGATCTGCATCCGACTATTTCCAGCCGATCACAAACGTTTTGACGTAAGTCGTGCAGGCCATCGTCAAGATTCTTCTCTAGGGAGAAACCCGCGTGTAGACTCGCGGCGACGCCAATGCCGACGCAAATTCGCGGCGAAGATCGCGATGCGACATTGGCGCTCCAAGTCGCGCTTTGGGGAAAATCCAGTGCGGAAGTCGCATGCCGGGATAAAAAACGGGGGGAGGGACTGTGAACGGGCAGCTTAGGGACATTCTTACTACACTACCGAAACTTTCGGTTTCTCAGGTCCAGGAGATTCAGGCGACGATCATTGTGATGCACGCCGAAGGCATCCCAGCGAATCACGTTCCAATCACTCCCACTAGACAAGGCCTGACTGAACGTCAACTGGTCGTACTCGCCCTGGTGCTGGAGGGACTGCCCGATAAGCTCATCGCGCGCCGCTTGGGCTTGGCGGTGAATACCGTCAAGCAACATGTCGCCGCCATCCTGAAGCGCCTTGGCGCTCGCAAGCGCATAGAGCTTATATCGAGGATCAAGCCGCTCCTTGAAGACAATAGCGGCCCATCTGTTTGCCCAACGAGCGATGTACCTAATCAACCTGTCGGCGCGACATTGAGCTGCACTTTCGAGACAAAAGCCCTCGGCCTCACGAACCGCCAAGGTACTGTGCTACGCCATTTGCTCGATGGATTGTCCAACAAGGCCATCGCACGGCATCTCGGTTTAACGGAAAACACCGTCAAAGAACATGTTTCGGCCATTCTGCTCCAGCTTGGTGCACGCTCGCGACTACAAGTCATATCCAAAATGCGACAGATCAGCTTAGCTTCGCCGGCCTCGACCGATTAATTTAATATCTTTATCACGCACTAAATATCCATTATACGCATTGTCTTCTACCATGCCCCTCCGGTGCGGGGTAGAAACTCATTGTGCTCGCTGATCTGCCCGGCGCATGCTATTGCTTGATAAAGCACGTCTTCCCAATTGCGGCTTTCGGCAGCGTACGCTCTGGTCGGCTGACCTATGCGCATCACTATTGATCTCGCCACGACCCTCCTGCTTCACGATACCTCCACATTGGCGGGCGCCATTGGCATCCTGAACACTCGCCGGAAATCCACCAAACCAGGCGGGTTGGCGATGCTGGCCACGGGGTTCAGCGCATTGGCTGTTGGCGCCACCCTGTCCTCCCTGGGTGAGCGGGCCGCGCTGCCTCCATGGCTATGGGCGCACCTTGGTCTCCTGCTCGGCATCACGGGCTACGTACTGGTCTGGGGCGGCATGCGCTGCGTGAGCGGTCGGCGCAGAATCCATCGCTGGCTGATGCTCTCCGTCCCCACGGGATGGTTCCTTGTCGGGATCATCACTCGGTTTCCACTCGTCGACACCCTGCGAGCCAGCGCATACCATCTCACTGCCGTATGCTTCCTCACCGCCGCAGCCATCGAACTCTGGAGAGATCGCCTCAGTGACCCGCTCCCCTCGCGGCTGCCCCTGATTGCCTGCCTGGCAACCAGTGCGGCAATCGACGCGGCTCGCCTCATCTTCCTTGCGAGCGGCATCGCCGCATTCTTTGACCCGGCCACGGCCCTCTTCCTGCAGATCTTCGCCAATTTCCTGATCGCATTCCTCGTGATGGCCCTGGTCAATGAACGCAGCGAGACAGCACTCCTGCTCGCTGCGCAGACCGACAGCCTGACCGGTGTCGGCAATCGGCGGTGGTTCCTCTCCCGCCTGCCGGCCAAGGCGGCCCCCGGTAGTGCCATCGCTGTCCTCGACCTCGATCACTTCAAGGCGATCAACGACCGTTTCGGCCATCCCGCGGGGGACCAGGTGTTGGCCGCCTTCGCCAGAACTGTACAAGGCAGTCTGCGCGCAAGTGATGCCTTTGCCCGCTTCGGGGGCGAGGAGTTTGCGCTCTATCTGCCCAAAGTCAGCGCGGACAAGGCCGTGGAAATTGCAGAGCGGTTGCGAAAGCGCGTCGAAGCCACGGTCATCGACGCAGCCGGAACACAGGTCCAGGTCACGGTAAGCATCGGCATCGCATGGGTCGACGCCAGCGACAAGCACTGGGACCAGTGGCTCCAAGCTGCGGATCGTGCCTGCTACGTCGCCAAGCTGGCGGGCCGGAATCGCGTCGCGCGGCATCATGGCGCCGTTGCTCCCGGCTTATGCCTTGAGGCGGCAAACCGGGCTCTGGACTAGGCCACGCAGCCGTCGCCTTCCGGAGATCTGGAAACCGTCCCGTCCAGCCCGGCGTTGTATGCGCGATAGGCTGGCTTCCGCGGCACGCTGTTCGCCGTGATCGCCTCGATCTCGACAACCGTGCAGACATGACGAATACAACCTGCCGTTACTACTTCGCTAGCGCCGCTAGCGAGCTCAGATCGCCGCACTGCGTCGCCCTTCCGGCTCGCGAGCGCCATGAGCGCAACGGGGCTGTCTGCCGACCGGCAGGTTCCGGAGAGGTTGGTGCATAGTTGCCCTTTATGCACGCGCCATGTCGTCGGGGTTCGCCACCGAAGCGAGCCGTTCCCGTCGCTCTGGGCCCAACCCAAGCCCATACTTCAGCGACGATTTCCCGGCGAGTCACGAGATTAAGACAAGGTGTTGTCGAGCAACGTTGGGGCGCTCATTCCCGACGCACCGCTGGCGGCCAAGACGACATACACCGCCAAGCTGGTTGGCACGAACAACGGCCAGCCGGTGAACAAGACTTGGAGTTTCACGACGCAGTGAACAACGGTTCTGCGTTTTGGAAGGCCCGCTTCGGCGGGCCTCTTCAAATCGCCGCAGAAACAAACACGGCCCGCCAAAGCGGGCCGTGGTACTGCTAGGAGATACAGGCGGCGTCGGGTACCACCAGCGGGAGGCTCCTGGCTACCGACTCCACCCCTACGCCACGATGAACGTAGAAGGTGCCGCATTGCACGGCGGCACTTTTAGATTAGGCCACCTTTCCTACTTGCGGTGCTGATCATTGTGACGAAGATGTAAAAGGCTGCGCCGTTACGACAGCCGGTGCGCGTAACAGATCATCGGAGGTCAATGTTGTGTCGTGACGGTCTCAGATCCCGCCTAAGCTAGGAATACCGCACGGCTTTCGCGGCGGGCTTAGCGTCCTTCGTGGCGCTTGATTGCGTAGCAGGTTACAACTGGGCGGTTGGTTGCTTGCGACGCAGTGAATCCCTTCGTCATGTAGGTCCCAGGCCCGCTTCGGCGGGCCTTTTCTTTGCGAGGGGAGACACGGCAAAGTGCTGCTCCCCTCCGATCGGTGCCCGCCACTTAGTAGGGGTATTGAGATTTCCGCAATGCGGCAAACTTCGGTGCGTCAATTTGACTGACCCTCGGTTGCCGTTTTCGAGGTGTGTAGGTCAACTCCCTGCGCCTACACCCGTCCTTTTTGCATATCAACAAGAGGCGGGAAATGCAGCTGTGACGATTTACCTTTTAGGATTACTTCTTTTCGAAGCATCGTGGTTCCCCCCGTTTAGAAAAGTCCTCAAGGCCGCTCGCTTTAGCGGGTACTACGTCTTGGTAGCGTTGCTCCCCCTATCGAGTCGTTCGACAACTTTGTTGTACTTCTGAACACGCCGGACGGCATACACGCGATTTACAAGCACGCCATCACGTCCGTCCAATTGGAAGGCCGTGTCCGGCCGGCGGGCGCGGGTTCCGAGAGCGATTCCAAGGCACCCTCCGTAGTCGTGCGAAAGCGCCGTCCCATACGAAGCTGACGACGGCGAGCCAGGATCAACCCATCTCGATTACGCGGATTTTGATGGATTTACGCACCATTTAGGCTACAACGCTTGCAAGGCCTTGCGTTGCGGACAATAGTTTCTCTTCGCCCCCAACAAAATCGACATGCAGCCGGATAACCAGCTGGACCGAATTTCGCTCGACGAGTTGAGGTCGTTCGCCTCAATGCTTACCGATGGCTCTCTGTTTAAGCAGGCTACCTTGCGCGTGATCGCCGAGCAAGAGGACCATCAGCGCCGACAGAAGGCCAAGGCACACGAGATGCTCATGCAGGCAGACTAGCTCCGCAGTCTCAAAGATCCCCTCTCACGGGCAATAGTGTCCCAGCCTGTCGTTCCTTGCAATTTGTCGCTAGCGAGGCTCAAGATGCAATTCGCAGCTGCAGCAGGATACGTCGCCGTTCTCCTCGCCGCCCTCGTTACCTCGGTCCGTTGGGTCATTGAGAATGATCCTAGTCATCGCTACGACTGAGCGGCCGCGCAATAGGCGATAGCTGAACACGCGAAGCGGGGTCTCGAGCCCTCTAGTCATCTCATGCAAACCGGATACCGATTCCGCTGTTGCCCGACGCCAGCGCGGCAAGCCATTCTGCTGCGCTGGATTGGGTGCCAGCGCTTCGTCTACAACGCAAAAGTTGGTGAGGATCGATACTACCGGGCATTCCAGCGCAAGGCGCTGGTCTTGGTGGGGCAACATCCTCCGATTGACCAGGAATACGCGCGTTACAAGAACGCGGAGCTAACGCCCTGGTTGTTCGAAATCCCATCACAGGTGCTGCGCAATGGCGCGGTACGCTGGAAGCAGGCTACAGCCAGTTCTTCCAGAAACTGGGTGGACGCCCGACAATTCAGCGCAGGAGCGGCCCACAATCGATCTGGCTCACGAGCGAGCTGTTCTCGTTCCAACCGATTCTGCGCAGGCATCCGGGCGCAACTCCTTCCTCGGCAAGCTAAGGCGCTCTTGATCGGTCGCAGCTCAGTCGGCCGCTGGACGTCCTTCAGCGATCCATTGCTGGACCTCTCTCATCCGCAGGCGATAGCGAGAGAAGTTGTGTTCTCCAAGCCTAGAGAGATCACTCATGACGATCTCGTGGAGCTGAGTGGCAGCGCCCGGGTCCACGCCGAGACCCGCGATCGCTTTGGTCAGAGATTCTCGGTCCCGCACGACCTGCGCAACCACTTCGTAAATCGCCTCTCGATACTTTGCCCGGAATGGATCGGGCTGCCCGGCCGCTGCGATCTGGGCGGCGTACTTTGCGATCGATCGGCGATAAGTCCAAGCAAACAGATCGGCGGCGATGCTTGTATCGAGCAGTTCATAAACGCCGATCATAGCCCTACCGTAGTCGTCGTCGCTGACATCGAGGAAACTGAGCGGGGCACAGTTGTAAAGCAGAAGTGGGATGTTTGCGCTGAGACGACTGGTACGCTTATTCCCATCCTCGAACGGTTGGAGATATGCAATGTTCGCCCAAAGGAAGAACGCCGCTTCCACTGGGTTCTTGACCAACTTTGCCTTCTCAATGATCTGCGTCAGCATCTCATCTAGCAGTTGCGGGGCGTGGGAGGGCACGTACACGGTATTGCTGATATTCACCACCTTATTGCGGATGGTCCCGAGTGCATCCTCGTCCTTAAGCAACCCTTGCATCAACAGCGTATGCAGGTTGCGAACGATTGGCACGCTCATTCCGTATAGCGGTACCTCATCTATCAGGAACTCGATCGCCTGCTTGTGGTTCAGGAGCATTGTCGCATCCAGATCGCCAGGATCTGCCCGCCCTGATTCGAACAATACCTCCGTATCGAGCCTGGAGTACCTGTTCCCCTCAAGACGGGAGGATGAGAACGAAAGATCGATCAGCAACGGAGCGATGACATTGCGCGCGTATGTACCTGCCGGCTGCTGGCCTTGCATCCGCCCTTCCCTGTATAACTCGTTGGCAAGGGATTCAGGAAGCAGGAATGTCTGGTTCGGCTGGTAGTCGTCGACTATCTTCCGTTGGTAGCTCACGGGGATGCGTACGCCCAATGGAGCATCGAGTCGGACCGTCAGATTCTTGGCCGCGGCGGACCAGCTCAGAGCGGCTGTCCCTACCGGTGCCGGCGCTGGTGCATCCGCCGCCGGCGTGCTCGATACCTGGGCGACTGCGACAGGCTGCGCCAGTCCCTGGAGCCGGTATCGCGTGCTGGAAGACCTCCCCAGCCGCTCGATCATCCCGACGGCCTCAAGTCTTTCCAGATAGCGGAGCACAGTGGCTGGAGGCGCATCCACAGCGCCTTCCACGTCTCTGCGACGCAATTCGACCTGACCTGCGGCGGCGCGGTCCCTAAAGTACTTTAGGATGCCTTCGAACAGTTCGATTCTCGCCATCTCGGTGCCTCAAGAATGATTCGAGGTTGATCTCAAATCAATCTTACATCAAAATTGATCAGAGAATGTCAGCTCGAATCATTCTCGCTGGATTCCTCAAATCAAATTTGATTCGAGCACATTGGCGGAGCCCCAGGGATCGCTAGGCTGTTGGCATCGATGCAAACGAACCGCACAGGCGCAAAGCACCCCGCCGCAGCACCGAGGTTGCCCCTCCAGCAGCCTCCAAGGCGGCGACTATGCAAGCCAAGGAGCTTGTCCGCACCATTTCTCATTTGAGCTATACTAATTGCTCAAATGGAGATCGATATGACTACCGCCGTTGGCGTTAGAGCCAAAGCGGCCGCTCGTAAGCCGCACGCTGGTTTCCGCGTCAGCGATTTTTCTGCGGTCCATGAGGCCAGCCTGACGACTCAAGGTGTCTTATACGTCATCCAAATCATCAGAGCAGGGATTCCGGCTACCGACGTCTCACGTCTTGCGCAGCTCATGGGCACGACCAAGGAGCACCTGATCAAGACCCTGAATCTGCCAAGGGCGACGGTCGACAGAAAAGCGAAGGCGCATCAGAACCTATCTAGCGAGCAAAGTGAACGCGTTGTAGGCATGGCGAAGCTGGTTGGCCAGGTGCAGGCCATGGTCGAACGGTCAGGTGATGGGACAAACTTCAACGCTGCCCAGTGGGTGGCACAGTGGCTCGAGCAGCCCTCTCAAGCATTGGGCGGCCAACGCCCGGCAGAGTTGATGGATACCGTGGCCGGGCAGGAAGTCGTCTCCGACCTGGTCGCGAAGATGCAGAGCGGAGCCTACGCTTGAGGACCGTCTGGCGAATCGCAACGGACACGCCTGACTACACGGCCGACGACCGCAGTGGCGCTGGAGCCAAAGCCACTGGCGGGCGCTGGAACCGACAAGGCACCTCGTTGGTGTACTGCGCATCCAGTATTGCCTTAGCGTGCCTCGAGACACTAGCGCATCTGGGCGCCGCGAGTCTTCCCCTGAGCCGGTATCTGGTTCGGATCGAAATCCCCGACGACGTCTGGGCCGCTGCGTTGCGGATGACGGCCGCGACTGCACCCGTCGGCTGGGACGCTATCCCTGCGGGGAAAACGAGTTTGGACGCTGGCGAGGCGTGGGTGGCATCGAAAGGATCGGTGGTGCTCGTCGTGCCGTCGATCGTAGTCCCGGAGGAACTCAACGTCCTCATCAATCCGGAGCATCCGCAAGCCGCGCTGATTTCCTATGCAAAGCAGCGGCGTTGGCTCTACGACGCGCGGCTCTCTTGAAAAAAAGCCCGCACATGCAGGCATTTTTTTCGATCTTGCATGCAGCGGCCGAGGAGCACCTCGATCGGGACGCCGCTGTCAGAATCCGTATGGCGCGCGGCTCCAGTCCTTCAGTACCCGGTAGTCGTGCTCGGGCAACACGATGGTACCGGCCTCGGCCGCTGCCAGGATCTGCTCCCCCACCCAGGGCCCGAGCCGATTGCCGTGCAACATAAAGAAGAACCAGGCAAAAGCGTGGCCCGCACGCACGTCGAATCGGAGCAGCTCGTCCCATAGCGCCAATACGGATGCGCGGCGCTTCTCCTTGATTTCTGGCAGCCTGCGCGTTGTGGTCCAGGCGGGAAGCACTGCCAGGTGGCGAGACTGGTCTCGCGGGTTCGTATAATCGCTGACCTCGAAGACCCAGTGGTCGGTGAGCGGGGCGCCGTTCCTGCCCGCGCTCGAGCGATCCCAGTCAGCAAAGAAACGTGCCAGCCGCGGCTTGCGGTCGCGCAACTCAGGATACGTATCGAAGTACCGAGATGAGTGGATTTCACCCGTCCGCATATTGCGTGTCAGGACGATGACGCGCGCTTGTTTAGCCTTCTCTGCGTCATCCAACTCGCGCTCAAGGCGCAACACCTCCGCGAGATCCTCAATCCTCCCCAGATGATAGGACGGGGCGCCGAACGGCATACGCGCCTCAAGCAACATACCCCTGCAGCTGGTTTGCTCCAGCAGGCAGTCGAGTGACCTGGGTTCAGCGTAGATATCCGCGCCAAACAGCGTCCGCTCGATCCAATATTGGTATCGGCTTACGATGATCTGGTAGAACTCCGCGGTGCCCGTGCCGTAATGAGCTACAAAACAGATTCGCTCGATTTCGGCATCCGCGAACCGCAGTTCACCGTCCTTGTGCTTGCGCCACACAGCCACAGGATCGCCACCGACGTCGCCGAGCTCCGCCTGGACCCATTCCCGGTACACCCCGAGAGAGCTCCCGTCTGGCGCGATGACAAGACAATCAGGCGTCCCAAGCGAAAATCCGTCTCGCACATTGCCGAGCCGGACGGTGCCCAAACCTGTCCGACGAAGCGCTTCAATCAGCTGCTTGTGGCCACGAGAATCCGTCGCAGTCGCAACAACAGTGTCAATCACATCGTGTGAGAGCGGTGGTCGGGAGATGGTCAACGCATCACCTTGCAAAGGGTATCTTCGGAGTTATTCGGATGTGCTGCCAGCAGGCAATCTTGCCATCCCCGAGCTTTTCAATCGAGTGGATCAGTTCGGTATGGCTTCGCCCGTGAGGGGGGATCAAGCAGCGCCGAAACGCTGCTATCCTGAGGCCAGATTCGACCGGCCATGATTTGCGCGAGATGCAGATGATAAAAGCCCCCTTTAATCTTCCAAGCGGAGCCCGTTGGGCAATTGCAAGCGCAGCAATTCTGTCGGTGATCGCCGTTCATAGCATAGCCACCGACGGCCAGCGAGACCAGCCGGTGGACGACCACGAGGCCACTGGCGCCGGCAACTGGTATTTTGCCGTCGCATCTACTGAACCCGACGCACTCCCGAAGCCTGATTATTTTTTCTTTAGCAGTCAGAGTGAATGCGAGAAGCGCTGGCGAGAACTAAAGCAAAAGAAGACGGTCCTAGTTACATCGGCCTGCAGGATCACGACTATGAGGCAGATTTAATAGCAGCTTCAACCCGGTCGCGCGAATGTTAAAAATACTGTAGGCTTAGTCCTTTCCAACGGAGAAGCCAACATGGCGACATATAAGCAACTATTGGCCGAGAAAGAGAAAATCGAAGCTCAGCTGGTCGAAGTCCGTGCCGCTGAGGTCGCTGACGTGATCGAGAAAATCCGCGTCCTCATGGCGGAATACGAACTCACGGCCGAAGACATTGCGCCGAAACGCCGCCGCGGCAGACCGGCGGGAACGAGCGCAACGACCGCTGCCGCCCCAAAGACAGAATTGCCCCCGAAATATCAGGACCCCAAGACAGGCGCAACCTGGTCAGGCCGTGGCCGCGCTCCGGGCTGGCTCGGGAAGAATCGGGACAAGTTCCTGATCGCCGAGGCCTGAGCGGGCACCCTCCCCCGCTCCCGGCTGGGTGGGTTGGCGGCATCCATCGACGGGGCGCCTAGACTGTTAACGGAAGCGCGAATGCAGCAATTCGCGCTCCCGTCCCATGGCCGCCAGACAACCTCCCCCGCCGCTCCAAGACCTCACGCCAATGCTCTTGAGCGAGAGCAAGCACGTCCCGGATGGCAAGGCTTGGCGCTACGAGCTGAAGCTCAAATGCGTACCCCGGTCCGTTGCTTTTCTTCCAACGTTGCCGCCACGGGACGGCCGTTGCGTTTGGACAACAGGGGTGTTGCGATCGACTCAGGGCAACTTGGGCTCAGCATCTGGGTCATGCGCTTGGACGACCAGGATTCCGCCGGTCTGTTTCTCAAGGCCTTCAAGCTCTATCCGGACGACGAGCGGATGGCCGCGGCCCAAGTACGAGGCCTCATGCTTCAGAAGAGGCGACGGGGGGCGCGCAGCCGGGGAATCCGCCCTTGAGCGGTTCCCGGACTCTCTGCAGGTCTGGTTAGCGCTGGCCAACGTCCGGCTCCTGCAAGGTCAACCCGTGCAGATGAAGGATGTGCCTGAGGCATTGAAGCAGGAGCCAGACACTCTTCAGTTCGTTGCAGTTACTCAGGCGAGCGAGCTCATTTCTGGGCGTCTTTCGGCGAGTCAACGGCGAGCCAATCGGGGAGCACGGCCCACAACTGGATGTTAACGCTGAAATAAAGGTCGACCGCATCGTAGGTGTCCCCGCCAGATACCTCGCTAAGGATGCCCTCCTCGACGAGGATACGGACAGCCGGATCCCAGGGGGGCAGCCGTCGCGTGTGGGAAGCCTTCATATGGAAGCCGTGGAGGACAGTCTTGCACTCCGGTGGCAATCGGACAAGGCGATCAATCTTCTGTCGGCGAGCACGTTCCATGTTGTCAGCGGCCTGCTGCCACGCGCGCTTCTCCCTCCTCCGGCGGAGCCAAGCGGTTGCCACCCAGCCCACGAGGGGCACGCCCACGGCCGTATAGACCCATTTATCCGCCTCCCAAGAAAAGTTCAGCACCCCATTCCTCGCTTGAAATTGTTGCGCCATATCTGTTGCCGCCTACCAACTGGGACGCGCTTGGCCATGGCCAAGCGCCTGGAAAGTCATGGCCATGGCCGCCCCACCGACACGCTGCAAATGGGCCAAAGACGCAGCCTGACATTGTACTCATCGCCCACCGCAATCCACGTTAGCCAGCGTGGCGAGTCTGGGGGCGCGCCCTCGCATTCCCGTATGGCGGCGATTGCTCACTTGTAGTCCATTCTGAGCATGAAGCGACCCAACGACGACAGGGCTCCTGTGAGAGCACGGCAGCACGAAGTCATGAACATCAGCGGCCAGCGACGTGAGCGATGCGACAAACACCCCTTCTCCATCACCCTGAACAGGGACATACCGAGACGATCCTATTCCATGACGCCACACAGCGGCCAAAAAATTGCCCCTCGCAAAAGAGGGGCCGAAGAGACTTGCGGGCTACTGACAGCCACAACCCAACTTGCGGCAACCCGGAAATCTTCGGCGATACTATCAAAACCTCGGAATGCGAAAACGTGAAATAAAGCCAATCCGCCGTTAATTGAATAAATGATGCGCAATTGCGATAACTTCGCCACTCCCCAGCCCGCTACAACCAGGCCTGCATCTCGCCCTGCCCGTATTTCTGCCTTCGTCGCAGTAGCTCGCATCGGCTCGCTCACCACTATGATGTGGATCCGTATGCAGATGGCTGACTGGAACAAAGGCGCAATGACCGCAGGTAAGAAGATGCGTTTGGATCGGGAAGGCTGGTTATGAACGGGGCGAACTTCGATGTCAAATCCTGCACGAAGCTAACCCTAGTTTGGGGTAACCGAACGGTGGGGCAATGCGTAAAGTTTCGGGCCATGGAGTTGCCTCAGACTCGACGCCTGCAATTTGCGCAGGGGAGAATCGCTCCTTCCGTTGGGCGCGTGGAAGCGGCCCTATGGAGCCTATGTAGTTCTTCGAAGCTCTATTTCACACCTTCATTCGATTCGCTGTCGGGGCGACGAATCGAGCATGCAAGCCGTTCCCTTATAAAACGCCGGCCGTGAGTCGGCTTGATGTCGTTCGAGCCTCCGACAACGAAGAGACATGGGGGTCAGCGTGCATCGGATCGTTCGGCACTACCAGCGTGGGAAAAAGCGGGTCCTGAAGAACGGCGTCTCGCTGGAGGAAGCCGAGGCACACTGCCACAGCTCAGAGTCTTCATGGAAGACCGCGACTCGCTGCGAGGTCCATGTGCGGACGGAGCGTAAGGGCCCGTGGTTCGATGACTATGAAGAGGTCAAATGAGCAATAGCTCCCCTAGACCAGTCACTATCGCCGCCATCCCACACCGCCTGCATCGCCTCCATCCGCCGCGCGGCCTGGGTCGTCACGTAGCGCGCGGTGTATCGAGGGAGGCGTGCCGTGGCGTGGCACTCAGAATACGAATTCCTCGCCAGATTTCTGCTTCACGACGTGACGGAGAACGTCAATAAAACTGCGTCGCATGTCATTGGACTCGCCGTCGTCCCACACTAGGCCGATTACGCCGAAATTTCGGGGTGTGTGCAGCCTCAGGCGGTGTACCAATCCCTGGTGATGCAGTCTGCGGGCGACCTGACCGGCCAATGCCGCAACGTCGTTGCTCTCTTCCAAGAGCGCCTGAATCAGAGGAATCGAGGAGGTCTCGATATGCGCGCGAAGCATCAGCCCTGCGTCCAATAGCGCCTTTTCCAGGCGTCTGCGCATCAGTGTATTCGCTGGTGGCGCGATCCAGGAATAAGGCTCCAGGGATTTCCAGCCCACGTCGGTCTGCATGGCTAAGGGATGCATGCGTCCGACCACCACTTCCATGGTGTCTTCGATCAAAACCTCGCTTTGGAAATTGACGCCATGCATACGCTCGTCTAAGAACCTGTTTCAAAAAGACCAGCTGGGTACTGTTAACCGCAAGGCGAAGCTGTTAACCTCGTCCGTTGTGACAACAGGATAGAGAGGATGGGCAAGCCGATCATCGACGACGAATTGTGGGCATTGATCGAACCGCTTCTGCCGCCAGCCAAGCCGCGGCGATTCCGGTATCCGGGTCGTATGCCGGTGTCGGACCGGGCCGCATTGACCGGCATCCTGTTTGTGCTGAGAAGCGGCATTCGCTGGAACGAACTACCCATCGAAATGGGCTGCGGCTCCGGGGTCAGTTGCTGGCGGCGGCTGCGCGACTGGCAAAGCGCGGGGGTATGGGATCGCCTGCACGAGATCTTGCTGGCAAAGTTGCGTGCAGCGGACCGCATCGATTTCTCGCGCGTCATCATCGACTCCTCTTCAGTTCGGGCGGTTGGGGCGGGCCAAAAACAGGACCGAACCCCACCGACCGCGCGCGACCCGGTTCCAAGCACCACGTCGCTACCGACGCCAACGGCACGCCGATTGCGGTCATCCTGACCGGCGCGAACCGTAACGATATCACCCAGCTTTTGCCTCTGATCGAAGCGATTCCTGCGATCCGGGGATGTCGAGGCCGTCCCTTGCGCAAGCCAGGTCGGATCTACGCAGACCGCGCATACGACCACGACAAGTATCGTCGACCGCTTCATGCTGCCGGCATCCCGACTTCGATCGCCCGGCGTGGTCAGCCCCACGGTAGTGGACTCGGCAAGATCCGCTGGGTCGTCGAGCGTACTCATGCCTGGTTGCACGCATTCCGTCGTCTGCGCACCCGCTTCGAGCGTCGCGCAGACATTCACGAAGCTCTTCTCAAGCTGGCCTGTTGCCTTATTTGCTGGCGCACCCTTCAGCGTGAAGAGAGTTCATTTTGAAATGAGTTCT
>NZ_JBYOJU010000057.1:0-56179 GCF_057798855.1 Cupriavidus sp. 96C5-1
CAGCGTGGATCCGGCCCGGCGCCTGCGCGTTGTGCCGGCGGCGATGCCGGCGGGACAGCGCGCAGGCCTGCCGGCTGGCTACTCGTTGACGGCCAGGTCGGTCTCGGGGACCTGGATCCGATTGTTGCCGCCGCTGCGGGCGCGCAACGCGGAATAGGTGACGCCGATCAGCAGCAGGGCGGAGAGCACCATGAACGCGCAGCTGATCGGGCGGTTCACGAAGACCATCATGTCGCCGCGGGAGAGCAGCAGGGAGCGCCGGAAGTTCTCTTCCACCATCGGGCCGAGGACGAAGCCGAGCAGGATGGGAGCGACCGAGAACTCGAGCCACATGAGCAGGGCGCCGATCACGCCGAAGGCCAGTACCTCCCAGATCTGGAACAGGCTGTTCTGCGTACTGAACACGCCGACCACGATGAAGAACATGGCGGAGGGGAACAGGTAGCGGTAGGGCACCTGCAGCAGTTTGACCCACACGCCGATCAGCGGGACGTTCAGTACGATCAGCAGGAGGTTGCCGATCCAGAAGCTGGCGATCAGGCCCCAGAAGATGTCCGGGTGATCGCTGATCAGCTGCGGGCCGGGGGCGATACCCTGGATCATCAGCGCGCCGAGGATCAGTGCCATCACCGCGTCGCCCGGGATGCCCAGGCTCATGGTGGGGATGAAGTCCACCTGGGTCTTCGAGTGGGCGGAGGCTTCCGGTCCGGCGACACCCGCGATCATGCCGGTGCCGAATTTTTCCGGGGTCTTGGAGATCTTGCGCTCCAGCGCATAGGCGACGAAGGTGGTGATGGTGGGGCCGGTGCCGGGCATCGCGCCGAACAGCGTACCCACGCCGGTGCCGCGGACCATGGGCCAGAACGCGGTCTTGAGCTCAGCCCAGGTGGGCCGCATGTCGCGGATCCGCAGCTTGGTCTTGCTCGTCACGACGGTCATGCGGTTGACGTTGAGCAGGAAGTCCGCCACGCCGAACAGGCCCATGGCGATGGCCACCAGTTCGAGGCCATCGCTCAGGTCGGGGATGTCCATGGCGAGGCGGAAGGTACCGCTGTTGACGTCGGTGCCGACCACGCCGCAGATCAGGCCGAACAGGGTCATGGCCACGCCTTTCAGCGGGGATCCGCGCGACATGGTGGAGCCTGCCAGCAGGCCCAGCAGCATGATGGAGAAGATCTCCGTGGGCCCGAACTTGAAGGAGATTTCCGTCAGGAGCGGCGAGGCGAAGATCATCACGATGATGCCCACCGACGCGGCGAAGAACGAGCAGATCATGGTGATGCCCAGGGCCGTGCCACCCTTGCCGGCCCGCGTCATCGGGTAGCCGTCCAGGCAGGTGACGGCATGCGGCGGGTGCGAAGGCAGGTTGAGCAGGATCGCGCCGATGGCGCCGCCGTATTGCGAGCCATAGAAGATACCGGCCAGCATCAGGATGGCGGGTACCGGGTGCATCGCGTAGGTCAGCGGCAGCAGGATGGAGATGGCCGACAGTGCGCCCATGCCGGGCAGCACGCCGATCAGGTTCCCCATCAGCACGCCGAAGAAGGACCACATCAGATTGGAACCCTGGAAGGCAACGCCAAAGCCGAACCAGAGATCATGCAGAGCATTCGCGGTCATGATACTTAGCCTCCCCACGCAAAGAGCGGCAACTGCAATTGCAGCGCCCACCAGAACACCACCGCGGCGACCACGCACATGGCCAGCGCCAGCACGGCGGCCTGCTTGACCGTGTTGCTCCGGTCGCCGAGCGCCGAGATGAACACGATGGCGAAGGTGGCGGGTATCAGGCCGCCGTACTTGCCGAGCAGAAGGAAGGCGAGGACGCCCAGGACGATGCAGACGCACCCGCGCAGGTCGGGCATGCCGTGGCCGTGGCCATGGCCAGCCGGCTGTGCCTTTGCGGGCTGTTCGTTGCGGGCCGAGACCGCGATCATGATGCCGACGAGCGCCAGCAGCACGCCCACGGCAACCGGGAAGAATCCGGGCCCCATGTGGCTAAGCGTGCCGGTGTGGTACTGCATGCCGGCGCCTGCCGTGGCGAGGCCGATCAGCGTCATCAGCGCACCGCCGTAATAGTCTTTCTTGAAGCGCGAGGGACTGCTCATTGCCGGTCCTCCGGCGCGCCCGGCAAGCGGGGCCGCACTGCGGTTGCATCACCTGGGAGGTGGCGCGTGCTGGTGTATGGATACATGGGATGTTTCTCCGTCTCCTGTTGTTCCGCGCTTGCTTTGATGCGATTTCGATCGCGGGCGCGAGCGGATGGCGAGACTCTATAAATGGCGTCTTCCAATCGGCTTTCCGTCTCCTTCCAAACTGCTTTCGAAAGCGCGATCTTGTAAGAAATATGTCGCGTATGGATGTAATCCCTAGGTGGGAAAATCAGCCGGAATGCGCTGGAAACAGGCTTAAGTGGCGCACTGCCCACGCGGCGGTATTTACATCACGTTGTGCTATATCTCGCCGGATGCAGTACATGCAGCGGCGTATTCGAATGCCCTTTGTTGCAGTCATTAAGACATAAAAGTTTAATAAACCGCAGCCACAATGCGGTTGCCGCCACGGGTGCGGTTCATGGCATGTCACGCATGGTCGCCCGCCGCCGGCGGAGGATTGCCTCATCCATTCCATAAGACAGAGAAAACCCAGTGAAGAAAGCTCTACTCGCAATGACCGCCGCGGCAGCCGCCGCGGCATCCGGCGCAGCGTTCGCCCAAACCTCGTCCGGCGTCACGCTGTACGGCATCGTCGACGCTGGCGTTGAAATCATCAACAACACGCCGGCCACGGGTTCCGCGGGCGGCACGGTGACGCGCCTGAACTCCGGCAACCTGTCCGGTTCGCGCTGGGGCCTGCGCGGCACGGAAGACCTGGGCGGCGGCCTGAAGGGCATCTTTGTGCTGGAAAGCGGCTTTGATCTGGACACCGGCACGTCCGGCCAGGGCAATCGCCTGTTTGGCCGCCAGTCGTATGTGGGGCTGCAGGGCAATTTCGGCGCCGTGACGCTGGGCCGCCAGCAGAACTCGCTGTATGACTTGTTCGGTGCTTACGACCCGATGGGCGTGGGCCCGCGCTACTCGCTCAACAGCGTCGATTCCCTGTTCAACGGCCGCGCCGACAATGCCATGAAGTACACCGGCAAGTTCGGTGGCCTGACTGCCACCGGCTTCTACAGCTTCGGGCGCGACGCTACCGTGGCCAACGGCGGCGAAGTGGCGGGCCAGAGCAAGGTGGGGCGCAACTTCGGCGCCGGCCTGTCCTATGCGGCTGGCGGCTTCTCGATCGGTGGCGCGTATGACCAGTTCCAGGGGGCTTCGGTCGCGCTGAAGGATCGCAGCGCCAAGCGCGTGGCAATCGGTACGGCCTATGCCTTTGGCGATGCCAAGGTGTTTGCCGGCTACCGCTGGCTGCGTGACGATGGCACGGCAAGCCTCACGGCCGCGACCACGCGCAGCAATGTGTACTGGGCCGGCGCGCAGTACAAGTTCACGCCCGCGTTCCAGCTGACCGGCGCGGCTTACTACAACGACGTCAAGAACAGCGACGCGGATCCGTGGATGTTCGTGCTGTCGGCGGACTACTCGCTGTCCAAGCGCACCGACGCCTACCTGAACGTTGGCTACGTGAAGAACAAGTCGCGCTCCACGCTGGGCCTGAACGGCAGCGGCACCGCACTGCCGGGCGAGAACCAGACCGGCGCCACCGTCGGCCTGCGCCACCGCTTCTAAGCGGCGGCGGGCGGCACAGCGCCATTGGCGCCATGCCGCCCGCTGGCTTCCACCCGCGGCGGCGCAAGCCGCCAGGAATCATATCGACCTTGCTTCGGCGCGAGGATCGTTTGGCCGGTCAATCGACCGGCCTTTTTTTTCCGCTTCGCTGGATCGGGTGATATGGTCGAAGCTCCGGTCGCCGTAGACGCGCTCCACCTTCGACACCACGACGTGATAGCCCGCATACCATTTGCGGTACTGGCGCTTCGCCTCCAGGTGCCGCGGGTGGCTGGCGAAGGTGCGCAAGGCTTCCTGATCCTGCCAGTAATAACTGGCGTTGCTCATGCTCCCGTCGGGCGAGCGCCAGGATTCGGCGCCCAGGAAACCGGGAACGCTGGCCGCCACCTCGTCGATGACGGCGCTCAAGCGCTTGAATTCCTCGTCGATCTCGCCTGGCTTGTAGATAAAGGCTGCGATGTACATTGCATGCTCTCCGTTGCGCATGTGGGGGGGGATGGTTTGCCGGCAGGCGGGATTCAGGCAGCGCCATGCAGATCCAGGGTCTAGGCAGCTCTTGGCATCGCAATCAGCCTGAGCGCAAGCAACACCAGCACCACCGCAAGCCCATAGGTCTGCACCGTGGCCGCGCGCGGGTTGCGCGACAGGAAGCGGCGCGCCGAGCCGCCGGCCGCGCCCAGCAAGGCATGGAAAACAACGCTGATCGCCGTCAGCACACAGCCCAGGATGACCAGTTGCCCGGCAACATTGCCTTTGCCCGGCTCCACGAACTGGGGCAGGAAGACCATGAAGAACAGCAGGGCCTTCGGGTTCAGCAGGCTGTTCAGCATGGAGCGCAGGAACACGGACTTCAGCGAAGCCTGCTGCGCCACCGCGCCGAGCGGCGAGCGCGGGCGGCGCAGGGCCTTGTAGGCCATCCAGAGCAGATACGCGGCGCCCGCGTAGCGGATCAGGTCGAAGGCCGGCGGCCACGCGGCGATCACGGCGGTGATGCCGGTGGCGGTCAGGCCGGTCAGGACCAGGTCGGCCGCGCCAATGCCCAGCGCGGCCGCGGCGCCACCGCCGAGCCCATAGCTGACGCCGTGCGCCATGACAAAGGCCATGTTCGGCCCGGGCGACAGCAGCAGCATCATGACGGCTGCCGAGAACACCAGCAAGGTAGCGAATGCGATCATGTCCAAAGCTCCTGGAATCCCTTTGCGTTGATGAGATCGGTAGCGTAGTCTTTGTTATTGATACAAACAAAAAATTGTTCTAGATACAAGGCGCAAGGAAACAGCATGGTTCCGGTACGGTACAAAGCCCTCATGGATGACATTGCCGATCGCATTCGCCGGGGCGAGCTCCCGCCGGGCACGCAGCTGCCGACCGTGCGCGCCCTGATGAAGCAGCACGGCATCGCCCTGGCAACCGCCTCGCGCGTGTACAAGGAGCTCGAATCGACCGGCCTCGTCGTCGGCGAGACCGGCCGGGGCACGTTCGTGCGCGACACCTCGCTGCCGCGCGGCCTGGGGATGGAGCAGCATCCCGTGCGATTCGGCGCCGTCGATCTCACCTTCAACTATCCGTCCTTGCCGGGGCAGGTCGACATGCTGCGGGACGGGCTGCGTACCATTGCCGCCTCGGGCGATCTCGACGCATTGCTGCATTCGGCGCCCCAGGGCGGACGGCCGCACGAGCGGCAGACCGCAGCCAGGCACCTGCGCAACCGGGGCATCCGGGTGGGCGGCGAACAGGTGCTGATCGTCAACGGCGCGCAGCAGGGGCTGGCCGTGACGGTGATGGGGCTGCTCCAGCCGGGAGACGTCCTGGCGGTGGATGCCCTGACCTATCCAGGCATGAAGATGCTGGCCCAGGCGCATCGCCTCGACCTGGAGCCGGTGCCGCACACCGCCACGGGCATGGACCTCGACGCGCTGGCCGCGCTCTGCAGGCGGCGCCCGGTGCGCGCGGTCTACGCCATGCCTACCATGCACAACCCGCTTGGCACGGTGATGCCCGAGGAAGACCGCTTGCGCCTGGCCGGGCTGGCCGAGCGGCACGATTTCCTGATCATCGAGGACGGCGCCTATGCTTTCCTGGCCGAGCCGGCACCCAGGCCGGTCTTTACCTGCGCACCCGGGCGCACCGTCTATGTGTCGGGCTTGTCGAAGAGCGTGGCTTCCGGCTTGCGCCTCGGCTTCGTCGTTGCGCCGCTTGCCATGGTGCCGGCGCTTGAGCGCGCTATCCGCGTGTCGACCTGGAACACACCGTCCCTGACCGTGGCGCTGGGCTGCCACTGGATCGAGGCCGGCCTGGTCGACGAGCTCGAGGACAGGAAGCGCAAGGACGCGCGGCAGCGCCAGAGCCTGGCGCGCCGCGTGCTGCGCGGGTGCGCCATCGCTGCGCACCGCTCGTCCTACTATCTCTGGCTTTCATTGCCCGAGGAGATGCGTGCCGATGGCGTTGCTGCCGGCCTGGGGCGCGAGGGCGTCCTGGTGACGACGGCGGAGCCGTTTGCCGCGACGCCCAACGTGCCGCACGCACTGCGGCTTGCCATTGGCTCCATCTCGCATGAAGCACTGGAGGAGGCGCTGACCAAGGTGCGCCGGGCGGTGGCCGGTTGACGCGATGCAGCAATCGCCGTCGCAACGGCGCCGGTCGGCCGTTTTCCGGACCGGTGCGCCCGCGCCTGCGTAGTTGTTCCCATTGTCTGCCCGCAGGCTTTCCATTAGGCTGGCCGTCCAGCTTCGAGCACTTCCGGCGCGCGCCCCCATGCCGCCGGTCACTGGAGATGCCCTGATGCCCGCTGTGCAGAGCCTGCCGCAAAACATGACGCGGACGACCAATATGACGTTCGATCAATGGCGCGAGGCCATCGATACGAGCTTCCTGCCGCTCGAATACTCCCGCCAGGGGCGTGGGCCGTTTCATTGCAAGGCGAGCTATGCGCGCTTCGGCGCATGCGCGGTGGCGGACATGGAGGTCGACGCGCATCGCGTGGCGCGCGAGCCCCGGCACGCGGCGGCATCCGATGCCGGTTTTTTCAAGATTTTCTGGCAGCTCAGCGGGCGGAGCCGGGTGGCGCAGCGCGGCAACGAGGCGTCGCTGGAGCCGGGCATGTGGTCGATCTACGATACCGCGCAGCCCTACAGCATCGAGATGGCGGATCGCTGCCGCGTGCTGGTGCTGCTGGTGCCGCAGGAGCGCGCCTTCGGCTGGCGGCAGGCGGCCGCCAGCCTGGGCGGACGGGCGCTGCGCGGGGAGGGCGCGGCGCGCATCGCGGTGTCGGCGCTGGGGGCGCTGCTGCACGATGCCTGCGCGGGCCATCTGCTGGACCAGCAAGGCCAGCTGGTGCTGCAGGATTCGATGGTTGCGCTGATGGAGACGGCGCTGCAGGGGGCGCACGCCCCGCCGCCGCCGGCGCTCGGGGACGGCACGGACGCCGTCATGGCGCGCCATCTGGGCGAGGCGCGCATCAACCGCATCGCCACCTTCGTCGACGCCCATTTGCACGATCCGGAACTATCGGCGCAAAGCCTGGCTGCGGTCCTGAACGTCTCGCGCCGCACGCTGTACAACCTGTTCCGCGAGTTCGGCCAGACGCCGCACGCCTATATCCTGTCGCGCCGGCTGCGGCAGGCAGCGCTGCGGCTGTCCGGTGGCGGGGAGGGCGGGCGCAGCATCACGGAGATTGCATTTGCGCTGGGTTTTGCGGATGCCGCGCATTTCAGCCGCGTGTTCCACGAGCGCTTCGGCATGAGTCCTTCGCAGTGGCGGCAGCAGCATGCGGGCGGGAGGGGCGTGGCCGTACGGCATTAGCGTCCGGATCGGGCATTCCAAACGGCGCGGGCGCATCCTGCCAGCGTCGTTTGACGCGCCGGGTTCCTCCCTTCACCCGCCAGCGCTGCTCAGCCTGAGCGAATTCCCATCGCTGCGAAAGACCAAGCCATGCTCCCGGCCGCGCGCTTGCGCCTCGGCAAGCCGGCCTTGCAGCACGATCGCCTGGACCTTCCCGTGGTCTGCCGAGCGGCCGCAGACCGGATCCGTGGCGGTGGCGTCGCCGGTCAGCAGGAAGGCCTGGCAGCGGCACCCGCCCTGGTCTTCCTCCTGCGAATCGCAGGATCGGCAGGGCTCGGGCATCCAGTGCGTACCGCGGAAACGCTGGAAGGCGTCGCTGTCGCGCCAGATCTGCCGCAGCGGCTCCTTGGTGACGTTCGGCAGGTCAAGTCCGGGCAGCATGCGCGCCGCGTGGCAGGGCAGCGCGACGCCGTCGGGGGCCACGCCCAGGAAGGTGGTGCCCCAGCCGTTCATGCATTTCTTGGGGCGCTCCTCGAAGTAGTCGGGCACCACGAACAGGATCTTGCACCGGTTGCCGATGCGCGCGCGGTATGCGTTCACGACGGCTTCGGCTTCGCGCAGCTGTTCGTGCGTGGGCATCAGCGCCTGGCGGTTTTCCCAGGCCCAGCCGTAGTATTGCGTGTTGGCCAGTTCCAGGTATTCCGCCCCCATCTCCAGCGCCATCTCGATGATGGCGCCGACGTGAGGCAGGTTGTGCCGGTGCAGCACGCAGTTCATCACCATCGGGTAGCCATGCGCCTTGATCAGGCGGGCTACCCGCTGCTTCAGGTTGAAGGTGCGGGTGCTGGAGAGAAAGTCGTTGAGTTCGCGGCTGGAGTCCTGGAACGATAGCTGGATATGGTCGAGTCCGGCGGTGCGCAAGGCGGCCAGCCGGTCGTCGGTGAGGCCGATGCCGGAGGTGATGAGGTTGGTGTAGAAGCCGAGCCCGTGGGCGTGTTCGACCAGGGCTTCCAGGTCCTTGCGCAGCAGCGGTTCGCCGCCGGACAGGCCGAGCTGCACGGCGCCCAGCGCGCGCGCCTGGGTGAAGACGTCGCGCCACTGGGCGGTGTCGAGCTCGGCGTCGTGCCGGGCATAGTCCACCGGGTTGGAGCAGAAGGCGCAATGAAGCGGGCAGCGGTAGGTGAGTTCCGCCAGCAGCCATAGCGGCGGTCCGGGCGGCGCTGGCGATGCGGGCGGCTCAGACCAGCCAGCCGCGTTCTGTGGCATGTTTGACAAAGGCGTGTACCTCCGGTGCGATGCCCTGCACGCCGAAGGCGGACTGCAGGTCGTCGATCAGCATGTCGAGCGTATGGCTGCCGTCGCAGCGTTGCAGGATGGCGGCCGCGCTGTCGTTGAGCGTGACCATGCCTTCCGGATACAGCAGGATCCAGCTCTGCTGGGCGTCTTCCCACTGCAGGCGGAAGGTCCGGTGCAGCGTTGGCTTGGCCAGGTCGGTTTCGGTCGGGCTCATGGGTGGGCTAGTTGGATGGCGTCGAGCATCGACCACAGGATGTCGAGCTTGAATTGCAGGATGTCCAGCGCGCGTTGCTGCTGCTCCGGCGTGCGGAAGTATTCGAGCGTCACGCGCAGGCCGTGATCGACATCGCGCTGCGCGAGTGGAATGCGGGAGCGGAAATAATCCAGGCCCTGCGCTTCGATCCAGGGGTAGTGACCGGGCCAGCCGGCCAGGCGCTCCTTGTGGATCTGCGGGGCGAACATCTCCGTCAGGGAGGAGCAAACCGCCTCCTGCCAGGGCGCGCGCCGCGCGAAATTCACATAGGCGTCGACGGCAAAGCGCACACCGGGCAGCACATGGCGGTGCGACCATAGCGCTTCGCGCGTGAGCCCCACCGCGACGCCCAGGCGCAGCCAGGCTTCGATGCCGCCTTCCTGGGTCTCGGTGCCGTCATGGTCCAGGATGCGCACGACCCATTCGCGGCGCGTTGCGCGGTCGGGGCAGTTGGAAAGGACGGCGGCGTCCTTGAGCGGGATGCTGGTCTGGTAGTAGAAGCGGTTGGCCACCCAGGCGCGAATCTGCTCCGGCGTGCATTGCCCGGACGCCATGCGCAGGTTGAACGGGTGGTGGATATGGTATCCGGTCTCCTTCGCGCGCAGGCGCGCTTCGAACTCGGCGGTGCTCCAGGCCGTGGCTTGTGTCATAGCGTGATTTCCATGCCGTCGTATGCCACCTCGATGCCGTGGTCCGCCAGCAGGCTGCGCTGCGGCGAGTCTTCCACCAGGATCGGGTTGGTGTTGTTGATGTGGATCAGGATCTTGCGGGCCGCGGGCAGGCGGTCGAGCGTCTCGATCATGCCGCCGGGGCCGGACAGTGCGAGGTGCCCCATGTCGGCGGCGCTCTTGGCGGAGAAGCCGAGCTGTTGCATTTCATCGCCGCGCCAGAAGGTGCCATCCACCAGCACCACGTCGGCGCGTTGCAGTTCGTCGAGCACATGCGGTTCGATGCGGCCCAGGCCGGGGGCGTAGAAGGCGCGCCGGCCGGTGCCGAGATCGACGATGCGCAGGCCGATATTGTCGCCGCGCTGCGGCGCGTGGCGATGGGGGGAATAGGGCGGCGCCTTGCTCTCCAGCGGCACCGGGGTCAGCATCACGCTATAGAGCGGCGGCACCGTGAAGGGCGTGTCGTCCAGTCCCAGCGTGTGCGTGTCCAGTCCGCAGTAATGCGACAGCATGCGCGTGAGGGGAAACGCCGTGCCGAGATCCTGCAGTACCGCCGCGGTGGCGTAGACCGGCAGCGCCTGCCGGTGCTCGCGCAGCATCAGGAGGCCGGTGACGTGATCGATCTGCGCATCCATCAGCACCACGCCGGCAATGCCCGTGTCGCGCGGACGGCGCGCTGGCTGCAGCGCCGGCGCGTGGCGCAACTGGTCGAGGATGTCGGGCGAGGCGTTGACCAGCACCCAGTCCTGTCCTTCGTCGCTCAAGGCGATCGACGACTGCGTGCGCGGCGTGGCGCGCAGCGTGCCATTGCGTACGCCATCGCAATTCTGGCAGTTGCAGTTCCACTGGGGAAAGCCGCCGCCGGCGGCCGAGCCCAGAACCCGGAGTATTGTCATGGCGCGGTATCGATGTGTTGGTGACTGAGTCAAAGCCAAAGGGCAGGGTGCAATGCGCAAGGCATGAGCAAAAAGCCCGCCAGCCAGAAAAAAAAGCCCGCCGGGGCGGGCCTTGCCGGGTCGGCACGGACAGCCTGACGTGCTCAGCGGTTGGCGATGTACATGGTGATCTCGAAACCCAGGCGCAGTTCCTTGTAGGCGGGAGTGGTCCAGTTCATGTCTCTTCCTTTGGGTGGCATAGTTAGTGAATGCATCATCGGTTCTTCTTGCGGCGATGGCCGCGTCCTATCCGAGGCAACATCCATGCCCGCAACACCGCCGTCCTCCTCCTGCTTCTTTCTCCGTACGCGGGATGGCCAGCGCCTGCACGTGCGGCAGGCCGGTCCCGCCACGGGCGAGGCGTGGCTGGTGCTGCACGGCGGCCCGGGCAGCGGCTGCAACCCGTCGATGGCGGCGTGGTTCGATCCGCTGCGGCATCGCGCCGTGATGCCGGACCAGCGCGGCGCGGGCCGCTCGCGGCCCGCCGGGACGCTGCGCCGGAATACGGTGGGCGCGCTGCTGGCGGACCTGGAACAACTGCGCGAGGCGCTCGGCATCCAGCGCTGGGGCGTGGTGGGCGGGTCCTGGGGGGCGGCGCTGGCGCTGGCTTATGCCGCGCGTTTTCCCGAGGCGGTGGCGGCCCTGGTCCTGCGAGGGACCTTTCTGACCGGCCGGGACGACATCCATCGGCTTTTTTCACCGCGCCGCGGCGGCTCTGCCATGCTGCGGCGCGTCATGGCGCAGGGCGAGCGTGTGCCCGATGCCCGGGCCCGCCTGCTTACTGTCTCCCGTTTGTTGCAAAGTGGTACGACTGTGCCAAAACTGGACACTGCCGGACAGTGGCAGCACAGCGAACGGCGTCTGCTGGGGCTCGGGCGGACGCGGCCGGGCCGGCGGCAGCCCTGGCGCGAGCGCATGGCGATGCTGGATAAATACCGGATCCAGGCGCACTACCTGCGCCGCCGCGCCGGGCTGGGCAAGCCGGCGCTGCTGGCGGCGGCAGTGCAGATCGGCAAGCGGGACGTGCCGGTGACATTGCTGCACGGCCGCGCCGATGCGGTCTGCCGGCCGGCCAATGCGCTGCGTTTGCAGGCGGCCATGCCACGGGCGCGGCTGGTCTTGGTACCCGGCGGGCACTTGCCCGCCGGCGCCATGGCCGAGGCCCTGCGCGGCGCCATCCTCGCCTCGGGGTGGCAGCGGTGACGGACCCGGGCCGCCGCGGCTTCATGGGTGCCCTGCTGGCGACGGCGCTCGGCGGCGCCGGCCCGGCTGCCGCCGCGGGCCGCGTGGTGCTGGCCAGGCTGCAGCCGGATGTCTATGTGGCCCGTGCAGCCAATGCCGAGGTGGCGCGCGCCAACGCGGGAGAAGTGGTGCCGACGCTGGTCCACGCGACCGGCAGGGGTGTGCTGGTGGTCGACCCGGGCCCGCACCTGGGCTGGGGCAGCGGCCTGCTGGCCGCAATCCGGGCCGCGACGCCCGAGCCGGTGCGCTGGGTGGTCAACACCCATGCGCACCCGGAGAACGTGCTTGCCAACGCAGCCTTCGCGCGCTTGCGGCCGCGCCCCGTGTTCCTGGCGTCGGCCGCCACCGCCAGCCTGATGCGGCAGCGCTGCGAGGCGTGCCTGGCCAGGCTGTCGGCGCAACTGGGACCGGCCGCCATGCGCGGCACGCAGATCGTGCTGCCTGAGCCCGGCTTGCGGCATGGCGAGCGGCTGGACACCGGCGGCACCGCATGGGAGGTGCAGGTTCACGCGGCCGCGCACAGCGCATCCGATACCGTGCTGTATGCGCCGCGGCGGCGGCTGCTATGCGTGGGCGGCCTGGCCTATCGCGACCGCGTTCCGGAGATGCAGGAGGCTTCGCTGCAAGGCTGGCGGCGCGCGTTGCGTGCGCTTTCGGCGCTGCCGGCCGATATCGTGGTCGGGACCGCGGCAGGCACGCCGGCGCAGACGCTGGCGCCGACGCTGGCTTATCTCGATACGCTGGCCGGCGGCATCGCCGCCGCGCTGGAGACGGGCGGCGATGCCGCCCGGATGCTGGCTCCGGCGGCAGGCGAGCCTTACCGCCGCTGGCGCCACTTCGCATCGCGCCACCCGCTGAATGTGCAGCACGCCTGGCGCGAGCTGGAGGACCTGTGGATGCACGGCGAACCGCTGGCCTGAGCGCCGCGCAGCGGGCCCTAGCTTTCCTGCTGCGGCAGCGCGCTGGCTTCGTCCATCTTCCGGTAGACCGTATTGCGCGAGATGCCCAGCGCCTTGGCCGCCGCGGAAATATTGCCGTGGTGCGCCTTGACCGCGGCGATGATGGCCAGCGCCTCGACGTCGGCCAGACGGGTAGGCTGGGCGCGCGGCGCTGCATCCGCGATGCGGGCCGTCTCCGGCGGCGAATCCGGGGCCGCCATCGCGCCGGGCGCGGCATTGGTGGCCTGGCGTGCCTGCCGGTCTTCCAGGAAGTCGTCGGGCAGGTGGTCCTCGGTGATCTCGGGCTCGCCTTCGGCCATCAGCCGGGCGGTGCGCAACAGGTTGCCGAGCTGGCGGATATTGCCGGGCCAGTGATAGCTGCGGAACATCGCCATCACCGACTCCCTGATGCGCGGCACGCCGGCTTCCTGGCCCTCGCGC
Organism: Cupriavidus sp. 96C5-1; assembly: GCF_057798855.1. Lineage (NCBI taxonomy): Bacteria > Pseudomonadati > Pseudomonadota > Betaproteobacteria > Burkholderiales > Burkholderiaceae > Cupriavidus > Cupriavidus sp. 96C5-1. The sequence goes on from NZ_JBYOJU010000057.1 coordinate 13,282, forward strand.
AGCAGTTTGTTGGCCACCACGTCGAGATCGCTGCGCTCGCGCAATGCCGGCAGCCGCACCACGAGGCCGTTGAGGCGATAGTAAAGATCTTCCCGGAACAGGCCGTTGGCCACCTGCTCGCGCATATTGCGATTGGTGGCGCAGACCACGGAAACGTCGACATGGATCACCTTGCTGCTGCCCAGCGGCGTGACCGCGCGCTCCTGCAGCGCACGCAGCATGCGCGCCTGCAGGTGCAGCGGCATGTCCCCGATTTCGTCGAGGAAGAGGGTGCCGCCGTTGGCCAGCAGCATCTTGCCGATGCCGCCCTTCTTGCGGGCACCGGTAAAGGCGCCTTCTTCATAGCCGAACAGCTCGGATTCGATCAGCGTCTCGGGAATCGAAGCACAGTTGACGGCGATGAACGGCCCGGCATGGCGCGGGCTGTCGGCATGAATGGCGCGCGCCAGCAATTCCTTGCCGGTGCCGGTTTCCCCCAGCACCATGACGGGAATATCCTTGCCGATCACCTTGCGCAGCTTGGTGATGACGGACTTGATCTGGGCGTCGCCGGTATCGAGATCGTCCAGGCCGGCGGGCCGCTGGACCGGGGCCGCGGCGGGACGGCGGGCCTGGGAAGGGGATTCGGGCACGCCGTACGCTTCCCGCGCCTGGGCGTTGCCGTTGTCGATGGCGCTGCCCGCCACGGATGCGGCGGACGCCTTCCACTCGATGCGCGCGCTGACCTTGACGCCGCTGGGCAGCGGCAGGCGCACGACGCCGCCGGGCGCCCTGCGCTCGGCATCGAACAGTTGCGACATCGACAGGCCGAACAGCGACGAGAAGGTGTGCGCGTGCAGCGCGCCGACCGATAGCCCAAGCTGGAACTGGGCGCTGCGGTTGGCGGACAGGAAGCGGCCGCCCGGCGTAAAGGAGGCAATGCCCTCCACCAGGGTGCCGATGAATTCCGCGCGCGAGTGGAAGCGCACGCACACCATGTCCTGGAAGGCATTGGCGAACAGCTGGTTCTCGATCATCTGCGCTGACATCCGCACCAGCGCCATGGTGTGCTTGTGGAACCCGCGCTGGTCGCCCGTCACGTCCAGCGCGCCGACCGTCTTGCCGTAGGCGTCGAGAATGGGCATGCAAGAGCAGGTGAGGAAACGGTTGGCCTCCAGGAAGTGCTCCGCGCCATGTACCAGCGTGGCCTTGTTTTCGGCCAGCGCGGTGCCGATGGCGTTGGTGCCGCGGCTGGCTTCCGACCACAGCGCCCCGGGTTGCAGGGCCACCTTGTTGGCCCTGGCCAGGAAATCGTCGTCGCCCAGCGAATGCAGGATCAGGCCGGCCGCATCCGTCAGGATCACCATGCTCTGCGTGTTGACGATCTGGTCATAGAGCGTCTCCATCACCGGCAGCGCGTAGGCGAACAGCGACTGGCTGCGCTCTATCTGGGTTTTCAGCTCACTCTGCAGTACCGGGCAGAAATCCGGCGACTCGTAGGGGCGCAAGCCATATGACTCGGAACGCTGGTGGGCCTGGGCGATCAGGTCCGGCCGGTCTCCCTCCGCCGGGATGCCCGGGGGGGCCGGCATGGCGCCGGGCACATGCAGGCCGGAAGCCGCTTGAAAAGTCATTTCTCTGTCTCCTGTGGATGTCGCCCGCGGTCTGCGCGCGGGTCGTTCCGGGTTCTGGCGTGATCGACATCGCCCCGGAAGTGTTGCGTCATGAAGCAAAACGCTTGCCAGGTTGTTGCATTCCAGGGCACTCGCAGCCGGATGCTGCACTGCACACAACCCGTTTGCGGCGGGCAGGCCCCGTTTATGGCCGGCTTTGCGCTTGGTATGGCTTTTGCGGAAGTCCTCTCCAAAAGATAGTTCAACGACTAACAACTGGAGGTGACACCGATGAAAACAACACGCCGCATGCTTGCCCTGCTCTCTGTCTGCACGCTTCTGGCCGGAGCAATACCCGGGATCGCGTCGGCCCACGGCGACGTCACGCCGCAGGCCGTGGACACCAAGACACTACCGCAACTCGGCGAAGAATGGCGTCCGGACAATCCATACCGCGCCGGCGATGCGCAACCGGAGGCCCTGCGTATCGGTAGTTCGGCCTACAACCAGAACTGCGCGCGCTGCCATGGACTGGAAGCCGTATCGGGCGGCATTGCGCCGGACCTGCGCAAGCTCGACGGCGATTGCACGTCGCTGGCCGACGCCAAGAAGAAGCAGGCCTGCATGGGCGAGATCTCGCAATACTTCACTACCACCGTGCGCAAGGGACGCACCCGCGACGGCCGCGTCTACATGCCGCCGTTCGAAGGCGTGCTGAGCCAGGAAGCGGTCTGGGCCATCAAGACCTATCTCGAATCCCGCCGCGAGTGAGGACCGAGGGGCTGTCTGCCGCAAGTGTGCGTTGCGCCGGGCCTGCACCGCGTTGCCGGCCCGGCTCGCAAATAGAACAAAGACCAAGGAGACTTCCCATGCGCGCCTGCCCAGTCCGGGGTGCCGTTCCCACCGTGCCGGTTCCGTCCGTCCCGCCCGCTTCCCGCCGCCTGGCCGCCACCCTGCTGGCGCTCGCCGCGCTATGCTGCGCACAGCCGTCGCTGGCGGATATGGCCAAGATCCGCCAGAGCGGCACGCTGAAGGTCGCGGTCTACAAGAGCCTGCCGCCGTTCTCCACCGCGCCGGGCAGTCCGCTGCCCGGCATCGACGTGGCGCTGGCCAAGGCCCTGAGCAAGCAGATGGGGCTGTCCGTGTCGCTGCTGCCATTCGATGCCGACGAGAATATGTCGGACGACCTGCGCAATATGGTCTGGCGTGGCCACTACCTGGGCTACGGGCCGGCGGACGTGATGCTGCATGTGCCGGTCGACCGCGCGTTCATGCGCGAGAACGACAAGACGCTGATCTTCGCGCCTTATCACCGCGAGACGTTCGTGCTGGTACACGACCGGGAGCGTATTGCAGAGGTCCGCCAGCTAGGGGACCTGGCCGGCCAGCCGACCGGCGCGGAGGCGGGTTCGGCCGGTGCCAATGCCCTGTTGTCGGGGGCCCAGGGCGCGCTGCGCGACAAGGTGAAGATCTATCCCGGGCCGGACGAGACCCTGCACGCCCTGTTCGCGGGCGAGATTGCCGCGGCCCTGGTTACACGCTCGCAATACGAAAGCGCGCTCAAGGCGGCTGGCCAGTCCGCGGCGCGCTTTGCCACGGTGGACCTGGTCTCGCCGCTGTTGCCTCCGCATGGTTGGGCTATCGGTATGGCGGTCAAGGCCGATGAGCGCGAATTGGCGGAGTCGTTGCAGAATGCGTTGGATGCGATCCGGGGGAGCGGGGAGTTGCAGCGGATTTTTGCGCAATACGGGGTGGTGTTGCAGGCGCCGTGAGGTTTTTTCTTGACGGGTATGTCGGGGTCCATAGGGACCCGATTTGGGTTTGCAGGGGCCTGCCAGCGGCACAGCGCTCAAGGCGCATGGGCAACTACGCACACCCCGGCCAACCCTCAGTGTGCGCAATATCTGCGCATCATCCCATGTGCGCAAGCACGATCAGCGTAAGCGTCACGACGATCGCGCCGCCGATGCGCGTGGCGATCTGCGCGAATGGCATCAGCGTCATCCGGTTGGCCGCCGTCAGGATCGCGACGTCGCCGGTTCCGCCCTGGCCGCTGTGGCATGCGTTCACGATCGCCGTATCGATCGGGTGCATCTTCAGCATGCGCGCAACCACGAAGCCCGTGCCCATCAGCGTGGCCACGGTCGCGACGATCGTCACGATGTTGGCGAGCGTGAACGCGGCGATCAGCTTGTCCCACGGTGTCATCGCCACGCCGATCGCGAACAGCAGAGGATAGGTCACCGCCGTCGAAAAGAACTTGTAGACCACGAAGGCGCCTTCCTGCAGCGGTGGAGACACGGCGCGCGTGATCTTGACCAGCACCGCGAGGAACAGCATGGCGACCGGCGCCGGCAGCCCGAACAGGTTGCGGCACATCAGCCCGAGCAGGTACAACGTAATGGCCGTGATCCCCGCCGCCGCGATATGGGTGACGTCGATATGCCCGCGAATCTCCTCCTGGACCGGGTCCATTTCGTCCTCTTCGCCGATTTGCAGGCGCCCTTCGCCGGTGAGGTGCGGAAAACGCTTGCCAAGCTTGTCGAGCACGCCGGACAGGATGATCGCGGTGAGGCTGCCGAGCATCACGGGCGGCAGCACTTGCGCGAACAGTTCGCCCTGAGGCAGATGGAGGATCTCCGAGTACCCGATCGACAGCGGGATCGCACCCTCGCCGACACCGCCCGCCATGATCGGCACCACGATGTAGAAGAACGTATGGTGCGCGCCGAGCCCGAGCGCCGTGCCCACCGCCGTCCCGACGATGCCGGCTGCGATCGAGCCGACCGCGAGTGGAATGAAGATCTTGATGAAGCCCTGTATCAGCACTCTCCGGTCCATGCTGAGAATGCTGCCGACGATGATCGACGCGATGAACAGATACAGGAAGTTGGTCGATTTGGTAAATTCCGTCGTGAGGCTCAGGATCGGCTTGGGCAGCAGGTGATAGTAGGTCAGCGCCGACGGAATGAAGGTCGCGAAGATTGCAGCGGCACCGATATTGCGGATGATCGGCAGGCGTTTTCCGATTTCCGCGCAGGTGAAGCCAAAGAAGGCGAGCACGGCGATCGCCATCGAGATCTCGCCGGGGACCTTACCCGTGACTGCGAAGCCCGCAATCAGCGCGAGCAGGGTCACGTAGACCGGCAGTGGGATGATGCCGATGCGGAATTCCATCAGCTTCCACCAGCCTTCGGGCCAGAAGCGGGGCTTGACCACGGGCTGCTGCGCCTCGGCGGGCGGCAAAGTATGTGAGGTGGTGTGCACGAAGTGTCTCCTTGCGGTTGAAGGCCGATGCTGCACGACAACGAAACTATCCAGCAGCCCGGCCCTTGGTCTGATCATCAGTATGTGTTCGGCGCTCACGCGAAAAATCGTACGTTTGGCTGCGGAGTGCGAGTGTCGAGATTGCGGTCGCGGTGCAAATGGTCGTAGATGTCCACTGCGCAGCCGATCGTCCGGCCGGACAGGAAGACCGTGAAGGCCGCGCTCTCGGGCGCCTGGTTGGCGCAGTCGCCCGCCCGATATCGCGCCCGCAGCCATACATGCACGCTTCGGACGATCCCCCCTCTTACTGCGTCCGCAACAGCGTGCGACAGAATGCGGGGAATACGTTGTACTCGCCCCGGTCGTCGAAAAGCTTGCCAACGAACGCCGCGCGAGGGTCGTGATTCATGCGCGGCGGCAGGCGCCGCCTGCCGGCCCCAACGCAGGCTCAGCCGGGCACAGCGATGCGCTTCGCCACGGCGTCGGCAAACTCCAGCGTGGAGGCCGTGCCCTTGAGGTCGCCGGTTTTCACCTGATCCAGGTTGAGCGTCTGCTCGATGGCCTGGCGCAGCCGTGAGGCCATGTCCTGGCGGCCAACGTGCTCGAGCATCAGGCCGGCGGCGAGCATCAGCGAAATCGGGTTGGCGATGCCCTTGCCCGCGATATCGGGAGCCGAGCCGTGCACCGCTTCGAAGATCGCCGCATGCTCGCCGATATTGGCGCCCGGCGCCATGCCCAGCCCGCCCACCAGACCGGCGATCTGGTCCGACAGAATGTCACCGAACAGATTGGTACAGAGCAGCATGTCGAACTGCCAGGGGTTCAGCACCAGCTGCATGGCGCAGGCGTCGACGATGCGGTCGTCCATGATCACGCGATCGGCGTAGTCCTTGGCCACCTCACGCGCGGCATCGAGGAAGATGCCGGTCAGGGCCTTGAGGATATTGGCTTTATGTACCACCGTGATCTTCTTGCGCCCGTTCCTGACGGCATACTCGAAGGCGAAGCGGGCAATGCGCCGGCACGCGTCGCGCGTGTTGGTGCCGGTGGACACCGCCACCGCATGCGGGTCGTCGCCGACCGGAATGTAGTAGTCATGCGCGACGTAGAAGCCGCCCACGTTCTCGCGCACCAGCACCAAGTCAATATTCTCGAAGCGTCCCGGCACCAGCGTGCGGGCCGGCCGCACATTCGCATAGAGATTGAATGCCTCGCGCAGGCGCACATTGACCGAGCGAAAGCCGCCGCCCACCGGCGTGGTCAGTGGTCCCTTGAGGGCGAGGCCGGTGCGGCGGATGCTGTCCAGCGTCTCTTCCGGCATGGGGTCACCGCTGTGCTCAATGCCGGCCATGCCCGCCTGCCGGACATCCCAGGCAAAGGGGGCGCCAAGCGCGTCCAGCACTCGGACGGTGGCCTTCACCACTTCCGGTCCGATGCCATCGCCGGGGATCAGGGTGACGGGGATCTTTTCGCTTGCACCGTATTCCATCTGTTTTCCTATCACGATGTGAGAGACCGCACCGGCAAGCCATGTGGCGTACGCGATCCTTGGCAACAGCGCGAGCCGTGGCAGTCTCCTTGACGTTTGTCGATTGGCCTGTTGGCTTTCTGCTTCCGGAATTTCTGGCTGATCCAGCCAACCACGGGCCAGATTCTACGAAGGGAAGGCTGTCAACTACCTGTCAATGCGGCTGCTGCGTCCTAGGGGTTTACGCGTGGCCAATTTGGCCAGCCGCATACCCGGCTTTCGGCTGCCCGTGCTCTTCGTCATGTCATGCTTTCCAGTCATGATCAGGCTTCACCGGAACTCGATGCGGCCGAAGTCGGTAGGATTCTCCCAGTCCCGGGAAATCGAGCATGGGTCGATCAGCCCAGGGTCTGTTCACAATTGTGGGCTGCATAGCGCCGGCTTATGTCCGGGCAATCGCTCCTTGTCCGCGGGTGGCTGGGCTCTTCTTTGCGATACGTTGCGCTCATGTAGACTCGTGCGAGTTCAATGGAGCACACAAAATGCAACTTCTTGACCACGTGTCTATCGGCGTCCCCGATATTCAGCTAGCGCGTCTCTTTTACGATGCCATCATGACCGCTCTGGGCGCATGCAAGGTCTATGACCGGCCCACCGCACTCGGCTATGGCGAGCGTTGCAATGAGAGCGACACCGAATCAACTTTTCTTGCGGTATATCTGGATCCCGCTGAAGTCGGGACGAGCAAACGGCACTGGTGCTTCAAGGCCATTTCCCGTGAGCATGTAGATGCATTTTTCCACGCCGGACTGTCAGCGGGCGGGCAGTCTGAGGGCGATCCTGGATTGAGGCCGCATTACCATCGTGACTACTACGCGGCCTTTCTAATTGACCCCGCTGGCAATCGGGTCGAGGCCGTCTGTCATGCTGCTCCGTCAGAGAGCAAGTTCTCATGACCTTTCCGATCGTCGATTGACAGCTTGCGGCATTGTCTTGTGCTGCTCATATCGAACGCATCCGAGTCGTAGCCTTTGTCGGCGATGACCGCTCCCGTTCGCAGGTGTTCGACCAGTCCGTCCGCACACGAAATATCGGCGACCTGCCCCTCGGTGACGAGCAGTCGCAAGGGGCGCCCAGTTTCGTCGACGGCCAGATGCAGCTTGGTGCTCAGTCCGCCTCGCGAACGCCCGAGCGCTTGTGGACCGCTTTTTTTCGAGCCCCGGCCGAATGCCGGTGCGCGCGCACGATGGTCGAGCCGATCAGTATCCGCTTGATCCCGGTCTGGTCGGCCACCGCGTGGGCCACACGTTCCCAGGCCTCCTTTGCGCCGCCATCTGGAGAAGCGCATGTACGCGGTATGCCAGCGTCCGAAATCCTTCTGCAAGTCGCGCCACGGGTAACCGATAGAACATCGTGACGTTGTATGAGGGGTTCGCGGGAAGCTACCCGCCCGCCATCCATGCCGGAGATTCGCTGCAGCCCGAGTGCTTCGAATCGTTCTTTTGCAAGGAAATCCAAATATTCAATTGATTTTATCTTCCTTCGGGAGGCCGGGTTCGATCGGTAGGATGAACGTCATCGCCGATCGTCCGGCGTGGGCATAGCGGCCGCGCCGGATGATGGGATAAACGTCTTCCATACAAATTGCATCGCGAGGGAATATGAGATTTTTTCTGATTTCTTATTACAGGAACAGGAATATTGCCGTTTTGAGATGATGATCGTTCTTTCAAAGGTCTCAAAATCATTCGATTCGTCCAGCGGGCGCGTCGTCGCCGTCGATAACGTCGACCTTGCCGTAGCGGCTGGACAGATCTACGGCATCGTTGGCTACAGCGGGGCAGGCAAGAGCACCCTGATCCGCCTCCTGAATGGACTGGAGACCCCGACTTCCGGCTCCATCGTGGTCGCCGGCAAGGATATCGCCAAGGCGAGCGGCGCGGCATTGCGCCAGGCGCGGCGCGGTATCGGCATGGTGTTCCAGCACTTCAACCTGCTGTGGTCCCGCACCGTAAGCGAGAACATTGCATTCTCGATGCGGATCGCCGGCGTGGCGAAGTCACGTATCACGGAGCGCGTTGCCGAACTGGTCAGCCTGGTCGGCTTGCAAGGCCGGGAGGATGCTTATCCGGCCCAGTTGAGTGGAGGCCAGAAGCAGCGCGTCGGCATTGCGCGCGCGCTCGCCAACAGCCCGGCTGTCCTGTTGTGCGACGAGGCCACCTCGGCCCTGGATCCGCAAACCACGGACGCCATTCTCGATCTGCTGCTGGATATCAACCGCAGGCTCAATCTGACCATCGTGCTGATTACTCATGAAATGCATGTGGTGCGCAAAATCTGCCACCGCGTCGCGGTCATGGAGAATGGCCGCGTGGTCGAGGAGGGGCCGGTCCTGGACGTCTTCGCCAGGCCTGTGCAAGCGATTACCCAGCGCTTTGCCGGCCAGGTGTCCGATGTCGCGGGCGGGGAGGATACGTTCGATCCATCGCTGGCCTCACACCTCCCCGGCGCGATCGTCAAGCTGACATTGGCCGGGGGCCAGACCCGCCAGGCCGTGATTTCCGAAGCGATCCAGCGCTACGGTGCTGCTATCAGCTTCCTGCACGGAAAGATAACGCAGACGCGTAGCGGGGCCTTCGGTGAACTCTACCTCCGCGTGGAGAGCGGGCCGCAGCAGCTGGAAGACCTGCTGAAGCTGATCGGGGAGCGCGATATCGCAGCGGAGGTGATCCGGCATGCTTGAAGCCCTGTTCCCGCACCTGCAGCCAGGGCAACTGCTGGATGCTGCCTGCGAGACGCTCTATATGACCGCCCTGGCCGGGCTTGCAACCTTCCTGCTGGGATTGGTGCTCGGGGTCATCCTCTTCCTGACCGCCAGGGGGCAGTTGCTGGAGAGCCGCCCGGTGTATGCGCTCATCTCGGTTCTCGTCAATGTCTTCCGCTCGGTTCCCTTCATCATCCTGATCGTACTGCTGATCCCGTTCACCAAGTCGTTGATCGGCACCATCCTGGGAGCGGATGCAGCGCTGCCGGCCCTGATTGTCGGTGCCGCCCCGTTCTACGCCAGGCTGGTCGAGATCGGCCTGCGCGAAGTGGACAAGGGCGTGATCGAAGCCGCGCGTTCGATGGGAGCGAATACCTCCACCATCATTCTCCGGGTATTGCTGCCGGAGTCTTCGCCGGCACTGATTTCCGGCATCACCGTCACCCTGATCGCGCTGGTGAGCTATACGGCGATGGCGGGGGCCATCGGTGCCGGCGGGCTCGGAAACCTGGCCTATCTGGAAGGCTTTCAGCGCAACCACAACGATGTGACGCTGGTGGCAACGCTGGTGATCCTGGCCATCGTCTTCTCGGTCCAGTTCATCGGCGACATGCTTACCTCGATACTCGACAAACGATAACTTCAAAGGAAAAACATAATGAAGAAGCAAATCCTGATGCTGGCCCTGGTATCGGCAGCCGCGCTTGGCCTGGCCTCTTTCTCCGCCACCGCCAAGGATATCCAGCTGGTGGTCGGCGCCTCGAATGTGCCGCATGCCGAGATACTGGAGCAGGCCAGGCCAATCCTGGCGAAAGAAGGGATCGATCTGAAGATCCGGCGCTTCCAGGACTACATCCTGCCCAACACCGCGTTGGCCAGCGGCGATATCGAAGCCAACTACTTTCAACATGTGCCCTATCTGAGAAGCGTGCTCAAGGACCATGCCGATGACAAGAGCTATGCCTTCGTCAGCGCGGGCGCGATCCATATCGAGCCGATCGGAATCTACTCGAAGAAATACAAGAGCCTGAAGGACCTGCCGAAGAACGGCAGGATCATCATGCGCGATGCGCAGGCGGAGGAGGGCCGTATTCTCGCCATCTTCGAAAGAGAGGGCGTCATCAAGCTGAAGCCGGGCGTGAACAAGGTGGACGCGCGCATTGCCGACGTGGTGGATAACCCGAGGAACCTGAAATTCCTGGCCAACGTGGAGGGGCCGCTGTTGCCGCAGATGTTCAATAACGGGGAGGGCGACGCGGTCGTGATCAACGCCAACTATGCCATCGACGCCGGCCTGAACCCGACCAAGGACCCGATTGCCGTGGAAAGCGGCGAGAACAACCCCTATGCCAACATCATCACGGTACAGAAGCGCGATCTGAACAAGCCCGAGATCAAGGCCCTGGTCAGCGCGCTGCATTCCAGGGAGGTGCAGGATTTCATCCGCAGGAAGTATAAGGGCGCGGTGATTCCGGTCGGCCAGTAAGCCAGTAAGCCAGTCAACCATGCGCCGGGCGGTGCCGCTGCTGGCCGGCGAGCCGATGTGCTCATCGCTCGCCGGGGTCACCCGAGCGGATGCAGTCCCTCCCATGCCGCCATGAGCAGCCCGTCTTAGGAAATGCGTTTTTATTCGTTCTCAATCCGCCGGCGTCATTTCATAGTGGAGGCGTGATGGCTATAGGCGGTTGCCGTCAGCCACAAACCGTGCATCCGGCAGGGGCCGGCGACGGGCCGGCCAGGCTCAGCCACAGGCGCGGACAACATGCTGCAAGGAGAGCGTTTCATGACGACTGCATTGGAAGACAAGATCAAGCATCCCGTGCTGGAAGCCGCGCGCGGCGTAGCACGTTCCTCGGGCCTGCCATATGCCGGCCGCGTGACGCCGCAGCAGGCCTATGCGCTGGTCAGTGCCGGCGATGCGGTACTGGTCGACGTGCGCACCGTGGAAGAGCGCAAGTTCGTGGGCTATGTGCCCGACACGCTGCACGTGCCCTGGGCTACCGGCACCAGCCTGACCCGCAACCCGCGCTTCGTGCGCGAGCTGGAAGCCAGGGCCGGCAGGGAGGCGGTGCTGCTGCTGCTGTGCCGCAGCGGCAACCGTTCCGCGCTGGCCGCGGAAGCCGCAACCAAGGCCGGGCTGCAGCATGTGTTCAACGTGCTGGAAGGGTTCGAGGGCGAGATCGACGAGCGCCGGCGGCGCGGCCAGAACGGCGGCTGGCGCTTTCATGACCTGCCCTGGATCCAGGACTAGGTGCGGCGCGCGCAACCGATAGCGGATACGCACAAAAAAGAACAAACCGCGAGAGCCAGCGCGGCCAACGCGGCCAACACAAGAATGGGGAGTGTCACTATGGCTGACTTCGGGATCGGCGGGATCGTGCTCGCCTTGCAGCAGGTGCGCCAGCAGTGGCGGGAAGGCCAGCAGCGCTTGCTGGAGCCGGGCGGGCGCGACCTGCCCTCGCGCGATGCGCTGGCGCAGGTGGTGGCTACGCTCAAAGGCGTGCTGTTCCCCATGCGGCTGGGGCCGCCCGATCTGCGCCAGGAGAGCGAGAACCTCTATATCGCCCATTCGCTCGATGCGGCGCTGCACGGGCTGCTGGCCCAGGCCCGGCTGGAACTGCACTATGCCGCGCGCCACGCCGAGCGCGACGAGGCCGCGCTGCGGGCCCGGCCGCTGGCGGTGGTGCGGGAGTTCGCTGCCGAGTTGCCGCGTATCCGCGGGCTGCTCGACAGCGATGTCCTGGCCGCTTTCCATGGCGATCCCGCCGCGGGCAGCGTGGACGAGGTACTGCTGTGCTATCCCGGCATCCTGGCGATGATCCACCACCGTATCGCCCATGCGCTCTACGGCCTTGGCCTGCCGCTGCTGGCGCGCATCGTGGCCGAGCTGGCGCATGCCGAGACCGGCATCGATATCCATCCCGGCGCGCGCATCGGCGCAGGCTTCTTTATCGATCACGGCACCGGCGTGGTGATCGGCGAAACCACCATCATCGGCGAGCGCGTGCGCCTGTACCAGGCGGTCACGCTTGGCGCCAAGCGCTTCCCGCGCGATGCCACGGGGCAGTTGGAGAAGGGGTTGCTGCGGCATCCCATCGTCGAGGACGATGTGGTGATCTATGCCGGCGCCACCATCCTGGGGCGGGTCACGCTGGGCCGTGGCGCCGTGATCGGCGGCAATGTCTGGGTGACGCAGGACGTGGCACCCGGCGCCCATGTCACGCAGGCCGTGTCGCGCAACGAGACCGCGCCGGCGCCGCCCGCGGACAGGCGCCAGGCCATCGAGGCGACCCTGTCATGACCGACCTCGTGCGAACCCTGGGCGCCGCCGTGCGCCAGCTGCGCGAGGCGCATTGCTGGTCGCAGGAAGCGCTGGCGGAGCATGCGGGACTCAACCGCTCGTATATCGGCGAGATCGAGCGCGGCAGCGCGATTGCCTCGATCGTCACGGTGGAGAAGCTGGCCGGGGCGCTGGGCGTACCGATCTCCTGGCTGTTGCGGGCCGGCGGCGCGCCGGCATCGCCGCGCGATGCCGGGACCGTCGGTACACGGCCGTAGCACCTTCCCGCGGCCTTCCCGCAGCTTTGCCGCAGATCCCTGCGCATTGCCGTCTATAGCATGTTGAACGGTCCGGGCCGCCTCCCGATAATCGCCGCGGTAATAACGATTCCTGTTTTTCTCATATAGCTAACGGAGCAGCACATGTCGGTAACTGTGAGCGGCCAGACGGCGCTCGGCGATAACGCAGCACGGCAACTAGCCAATGCCACCAAGACCATTCCCCAGCTTGCCACCATCACGCCGCGCTGGCTGACGCATTTCCTGCAGTGGGTGCCGGTGGAAGCCGGCATCTACCGGCTGAACAAGGTGCAGGACCCGGAATCGGTCAAGGTGGCCTGCACCCAGCGCGACGACGAAGGCAAGCTGCCCCGCACCTTCGTCAACTATGAAGAGCAGCCGCGCGAGTATTTCCTGAATGCCGTCAGCACCGTGCTGGATGTGCATACCCGCGTGTCGGACCTGTACAGCAGCCCGCACGATCAGATCAAGGAGCAGCTCCGTCTCACCATCGAGACCATCAAGGAGCATCAGGAAGGCGAACTGATCAACAACCCGGACTACGGCCTGCTGGCCAACGTGGCCGACGAGCAGCGCATCTTCCCGCTGACCGGCGCGCCCACGCCGGACGACCTGGACGAGTTGCTGAGCAAGGTGTGGAAGGAGCCCGCCTTCTTCCTGGCCCACCCGCTGGCGATCGCCGCCTTCGGCCGCGAATGCACGCGCCGTGGCGTGCCGCCGCCGACGGTCAGCCTGTTCGGCTCGCAGTTCCTCACCTGGCGCGGCATCCCGCTGATCCCGTCGGACAAGGTGCCGGTGGCCGACGGCAAGAGCAAGATCCTGCTGCTGCGCGTGGGCGACAAGCGCCAGGGCGTGGTCGGCCTGTTCCAGCCGGGCGTGGCGGGCGAGCAGGGCCCGGGCCTGTCGGTGCGCTTCATGGGCATCAACGACCAGGCCATCGCCTCGTACCTGATCTCGCTGTACTGCTCGCTGGCCGTGCATGCGCCGGATGCGCTGGCGGTTCTCGATGACGTGGAGATCGGCAAGTACCATGACTATCCTGACACCTACAAGTAATCCGGTGCCGGCCAACCCCTCGGCAGCGCTGCCGGGCGCCCCCGCGCTGCCGCCCGGCCTGCCCGATCCGGCCGCGCTGGCGCGCCTGGCGGGGCTGTTCTTGTCGGCGCTGCCGGGGACGTCGCCGGCAGCCGCGCAGTCGCTGCCGGTGGTGAACAATCCGGCGCCGCCGGGTACGCCGGTGGCGGGCCCTGGCGGCACCGGCACCGGCGTACCCGGAGCGGCGATCCCGCAGGGCCATGTGCCCGGCGCCAATCTGCTGCCGGCCGCGCCCACGCACGTGCTGTCGCTGCCCAATCGGGCGCCCGCGCTGCGGCCCACCGCCGTGGCGCAGAATGGCCTGCCCGATACGGTCGCCACGGTGGCGCCCGCGCTGGAGAGCCGCTTCGGCGGCCAGGCGCTGGGTGTGCCGCACGCGGCGGCGCCTTCGCCCCACACGCCGGCTGCGCCTGCCTACTACTTCCTGGAGGGTGCGGGCCGCGACCTGCACGGCGGCCCGGCGGGACTGCGCGAGATCGCCACGTTCGGGGATCCGCTCTCGCTGCAGTTGCCGCAGCAGGGGCCGGGGGCGTACGGCCACGGCCACGCGGGCCCGGAAGCGCTGCCGTGGGCATTGTCTCCGGCACGGGTGCCATTCGACGTCAACGCCATCCGGCGCGATTTCCCGATCCTGCAGGAGCGGGTCAATGGCCGCCAACTGGTGTGGTTCGACAATGCCGCCACCACCCACAAGCCGCAGTCGGTGATCGACCGGATCTCGTACTTCTATGCGCACGAGAACTCCAACATCCACCGCGCCGCCCATGCTCTGGCCGGGCGCGCCACGGATGCCTACGAGGCCGCGCGCAGCAAGGTGCAGCGTTTTATCGGCGCCGCCTCGCCCGACGAGATCATCTTCGTGCGCGGCACCACCGAGGCCATCAACCTGATCGCCAAGACCTGGGGCGCGCAGAACGTGGGCGAGGGCGACGAGATCATCGTCTCGCACCTGGAGCACCACGCCAATATCGTGCCGTGGCAGCAGCTTGCCGCGCAGACCGGGGCGAAGCTGCGGGTCATTCCGGTGGACGATGCCGGGCAGGTGCTGCTGGATGAATACCGCCGGCTGCTCAACGACCGCACCCGGATCGTCGCGGTGACCCAGGTCTCGAACGCGCTGGGCACCGTGGTGCCGGTCAAGGAGATCGTCGACCTGGCCCACCGGGCCGGCGCCCGCGCGCTGGTGGACGGCGCACAGTCGGTCTCGCATATGCGGGTGGACGTGCAGGCGATCGATGCCGACTTCTTCGTGTTCTCGGGCCACAAGGTATTCGGGCCCACCGGCATCGGCGTGGTCTACGGCAAGCGCGAGCTGCTGGAGGACATGCCGCCCTGGCAGGGCGGTGGCAATATGATTGCCGACGTGACCTTCGAGCGCACGGTGTTCCAGCCGCCGCCCAACCGCTTCGAAGCCGGCACCGGCAATATTGCCGATGCGGTAGGGCTGGGCGCCGCGCTGGACTACGTGGAGCGGGTGGGCATGGAGAACATCGCGCGCTACGAGCACGACCTGCTGGCGTACGCGACCCACCTGTTGCAGCCCATTCCGGGTGTGCGGCTGGTCGGCACGGCGCGCGACAAGGCCAGTGTGCTGTCCTTCGTGCTCAAGGGCTATGAAACCGGGGAAGTCGGCCGTGCGCTCAACGAGGAAGGCATCGCGGTGCGCTCGGGGCATCACTGCGCCCAGCCCATTCTGCGGCGCTTCGGGGTGGAGGCCACGGTGAGGCCGTCGCTGGCCTTCTACAACACCACGGACGAGGTGGACCAGCTGATTTCGGTGGTCAGGCGGCTTTCCGGGCGACGCTAGGTGGGAAACGCGGGGTGCAAAGGCAAAGATACCCGCACAAATGGGGCATGAATTGGCACGCGCCCTGCGTTTTCTCCTAAAATCCGCTATCTTCTCACCTTGATCGGCGCGCCTTCCTGCCTTCGGACCGGAGCCGCCTTGTTGAACGCAACCGGCAAGCTATCGCCCAGCCACTGGCATCAGGCCCACCGTCGCCGGCGCTATACAGCGCGTTTCGCGCTTTTTTATGAGCAATCTCAACCAGCAAGCCATCCTCTCCGTCCATCACTGGACCGACACGCTCTTCAGCTTCACCTGCACCCGCGACCCCGGCTTCCGTTTCGAAAACGGCCAGTTCGCCATGGTTGGCCTGGAAGTGAATGGCCGTCCACTCCTGCGTGCCTACAGCATCGCCAGCGCCAACTACGAGGAAACGCTCGAGTTCTTCAGCATCAAGGTGCCTGACGGCCCGCTGACTTCCCGCCTGCAGCACTTGAAGGAAGGCGACCAGATCTTCGTTGGCAAGAAGCCCACCGGCACGCTGCTGGTCGACAACCTGCTGCCGGGCAAGACCCTGTGGCTGCTGGCGACCGGTACCGGCCTGGCCCCGTTCCTGTCGATCATCCGCGACCCGGAAGTGTATGAGCGCTATGACAAGGTCGTGCTGACCCACACCTGTCGCTATGTCGAGGAACTGGCCTACCGCGAGCTGATCTCGGAGCACCTGCCGCAGCACGAGCACCTGGGCGACCTGATCCGTGAAAAGCTGGTTTATTTCCCCACCGTCACCCGCGAGGAGTTCGATAACAAGGGCCGCATCACCGACCTGATCGCCTCTGGCGAATTGTTCGAGCGCCTGGACGTGGCACCGTTCTCGCTGGAGAACGACCGCATCATGCTGTGCGGCAGCCCGGATATGCTCAAGGACATCCGCGCCATGTTGACCGAGCAGGCGTTCACGGAAGGCAATATGAGCGAGCCAGGGCATTTTGTGCTTGAAAAGGCATTTGTAGGCTGAGTGCCGCACGGGCCTGCTACCTTCGGGACCCGGCCAGGCCCGCTTGAAAGCCCGGTTGTGCCGCAGTCCCGCGCGCTTGGCAAGGCGCACGGCCGCGGCGCCATGCCGGCCTTCCGCATGCCTGCGAACGGCTCCGCCCAGGAGCCGTTTTGTGTTTCTGGCCTTCCGAGGCCTTCCGGTTTTTTCCCGCCTTTCTAGTCCTGCTGACGGGACATCACCCAGACATAGAGACCGAAGCTGGCCAGGAACACGCCGGCCAGATGCGCCCACGCCGGCGCCGTGCCAAGCGCCAGCCAGAGCCCGGCCGTGCCGGCGATGGCCCCTGCCAACCCTTTCCATCGTCCGGCCTGCGATAGCCGCCTGTGGGCGCCGTCGGGCCTGGTGCCGCTTCCCAAACCTGCGCCCGGCTCCGGCAGCGTAAGCGCTGAAAGCACATCGGTTTCGCCGAAGCCGCGCGTTGCCTGCGCTGCCTGGCCGGCATCGATGGCCGGGGTGATGAAGTGCTCGGGGTGGTTCATGCTGCGCCGGCGCCGCCATGGCGCTTTTTTATGGTCCGGCCCCAGCTTAGAGCGGGCGCCACGCCGCGCGAACGAAGAAAATCCGCTATCGATATGCGGTGGGCGAGGCGTGCCGGCAGCGGCCGGCGCGGGCCGCCCGTGCCGGTATCAGGCCCGCTGCAAGGCTGCCCGCAGCGCTTCGCCCAGGCGCGCCAGCGGGCGCGACAGCCGGCTCGCCGGCGTGTGATGCACCAGCCAGGCCGTGACGCGCGGCGTGAAATCCTCGGCTTCGACGACCCGCAGCGCGTCCCGCCATGCGCTGTGGGCCAGCGCGGAAGGCGTCGCCAGCCCGATGCCGAGCCCGCGCGCCACCAGCGAAAGCCGCAGTTCCGTGCTGTGCGCTTCGATGCCGATGCGCAAGGGTAGCCGCTGCGCGCTCAGGCGCTGGCGGATGGCGCTGCGGAAGCCGCAGCCGTCCTGGTTGAGGATCCACGGGTAGGCGGCCAGATCGCGCAGGGCGGCGGCCGGTGGCAGGGCCAGGTCCCTGGCCGCCACCAGCAGGATGTCCTGCATGCCCAGATCCTCCGCTTCCAGGCCATCAGGCGGGGCCGTGCCTTCGGGCAGGCAGAAGGCCGCCGCATCGATCTCGCCGCGGCGGCATTGCTCGGCCATGGCCGCCGGCCACCCGGTGGTGATGCGCTGGACCAGGGCGGGGAACTCGCGGTGGAGCTGGTCGATCGGCTCGGCCAGCGCGATCTCCGAGAGGTAGGGCGTGATGCCAAGGCGGAATTCGCCGCCCACCTCGGCGTCGGCCGAGAGGCCGGCGCGCAGGTCGTCGATGGCGCGTAACACCCGGCGGCCGTGCGCGTAGGTTTCGCGCCCGGCGGTGGTGGGCCGCAAAGGCTTGGACTGGCGGTCGAGCAGCACCGTGCCCAGCAGTTCCTCCAGGCTCTGTATGCGGCGGGTGATGCCGGGCTGGGTAAGGTGCAGGCGCGATGCGGCGCCGACGATGGAGCCCGTTTCCACGACGGCCAGGAAGGCCTCCAGGTCATGCAGGTTCATACTCATCTCGCATATTAACCATGATGCATATTCAATGGATAGATTATATTTCCTACGCATATAATCGCCAATCCCGAGCTTGCCGGTGCGCGGTGCCCGCCGCGCCAGCCGCATCCCTACAAGGAGTTGGCGCATGACAACACTGGTGAACGCCACCATTCCCCGCACCCTCGATCGCCTGGTCGAGCGCTTCAGCGCCAGCCCGGCAACCCGTATCGAGGCGTGGCTGTTCGAGGACGAAGCGGCACGCCGCACGGCCGAGCGCCGGCTTGCCGCGGCCGGCACGCAGGCGCGGCTGCGCAGCGCCTATAAGCCGTTGCTGCATTTCTTCCTTGAGGAGGTGGCGGCGGCGCGGCCCCGGCGCGTGGCGATCCGCACGCCGGCCGGGGATGCACGGCGCTTCCGCCTGGAAGCCTATCCACTGGCCGGCCTGCTGGCCGACACCGAACTGGTGTTCACGGCGGGCGACGAACCACTGCACGGCTATGTCGAGATCGATGGCGAGGCGCAGCGCGTCTTCGTGCCGCATCGCGCCGACGGTTCCATCTGCGGCTGGCTGCGGGTCTGGCAGGACGGGCAATGGATCGAGGACGGGCCCCTGCAGACCGATTTCGAGGCCGCTTACGCCGTGGCGATGGATGCGGTGCGCGCCCACACCTGGTCCAGGGCAACACCGTATTTCGATACGCTGGAGATCGACATTGCCACCGGCGGCATCGAGCGCCGCCTGCCTTACCTTGACGAGTGCATCAGCACCCGCGAAGCGCTGCACGAGGACCTTTACTTCTCGGTGCTCGCCTTCTTCCAGCGCCGCGCGGGCGTGCCGGATGGCGACCGTACCCTGCAGCCGGGCCAGATCGTGCCGCGCCTGCGCGCCGCCGAGGGGCCCACGCAGGTGCGCGTGGCGCTGCTGTCCCATCCCGCCGTCACGCCGGAAAGTGGCCGGGCGCCCGCGCTGGAGAGCCTGGACCGCCCGCTTGCACCCGGCGAGGTGGAGCGGGAAATGGAGGCCCTGGCCGTGGCTGGCAGTACGCGTTTCGGCGTGCCGACCGCGCAGGGGCGGCAGGTGCTGGGCCTCCATGTGGCAGGCGCCTTGCCCGGACTGGTGGTGACAGGCGGGCAGCATGCCAACGAGACTTCCGGGGTGGTCGGCGCGCTGCGCGCGGCCCGGGCGCTGGCGCAGCGCGCCGGCGCGCACTTCGCGGTGATCGCCTCGGAAAATCCCGATGGCTCGGCACTGCATCTGGCCCTGCGCGAGGACAATCCGCGCCATATGCTGCACGCCGCGCGCTACTCGGCGCTGGGCGACGATCTCGAAGCCCGCGCCGCGCCGCCATACGGCGAGAAGGCGGCCCGCCTGGAGGCCATCGAGCGCACCGGCGCCCGCCTGCACCTGAGCCTCCACGGCTACCCGGCGCATGAATGGACGCGTCCGCTCAACGGTTATATCCCGCAAGGCTTCGAGCAGTGGACCATCCCGAAGGGCTTCTTCCTCATCCTGCGCCACCATGCCGGCCTCAATGGCATGGCCTTCCTGCAGGCGCTCACGGCCGAACTGGCCAGCGATCCCAAGCTCGCCGCATTCAACGCGCGCTGCCTGGCGACCTGGCACGCGCACTATGGCGAGATGCCGCTACCGGTGCTGCATGGCATTCCGTGCATGGTGATGGAAGACCATCGCTCCACGGTGCCGTTCACGCTGGTACCGGA
Source organism: Cupriavidus sp. 96C5-1 (assembly GCF_057798855.1). Taxonomy (NCBI): domain Bacteria; kingdom Pseudomonadati; phylum Pseudomonadota; class Betaproteobacteria; order Burkholderiales; family Burkholderiaceae; genus Cupriavidus; species Cupriavidus sp. 96C5-1. The sequence goes on from NZ_JBYOJU010000057.1 coordinate 33,120, forward strand.
GTTCCCCGACCAGACCGTCTATGGGGATGCCTTCCGGCTGGCGCACACCACGCAGATGCGCACCGTGCTGGCGGCGGCGGAGCTTTATTGGCGAGGGTTGCTGGATGGGGAGGCCGTTCTGGCCTGACCAGAACCGGTCTGGATCGGCGGCCAGTGCTACATCGGCCAACTGGTCGACTGGTCGACTGGTTCGGCGGCTATTCCGCCAAAGACGGATTGTTCGCGCAACTCTGGCTGGGCAAGCCGGAGGAGGACGGGCAGGCGCAAATTCCGTGCGCGGTATCCGCACCGCCGTCGCGGGCGGGGCCGAGATCTCGACCGGCAGGGTGGAAGGCGGCAACGGCATGTAGCAACCTGAAGCCACCCGCGCGCCAGCGGGAAGCGGGGTGCAGGCATGGCGCGGCCGCAGCGCCATGCAGAGCCGTGCCCGGGGGGTGGCATACATGTGATGTATAGTATGCTTCGCGGCTCGCCCGGAAGACCTGGATCGAGAAACCCTGCGTTTGAATGAATAGAGAGAGATTAGAGAGAGATGAAAAAGAAGATTTCAGCATTCCTGATGGCTGCAAGCATGATCGCGCTCTCCGCTCCGGCGCATGCACAAGCAGACCCGGCTGCGCTCAAGGGAATGTATGACATGTCCCGCAACGTCGCCGGCCTCACCAGCTACTGTGTGGGAAAGGGCTTCCTGAAGGAGGATAGCGTCAGGAACGCCAGGAAGATGGTGGGTCTGATCGCCGCGATCCCGGGCGTAGACACAAGCGGGGGCGACGCCAGCGAGGCCATAGGTCTGCGCGGTAAGGTGCAGATGGCTGACGGCAAGGAAGAAGGGATTGAAAGCAGCAAGCTTGGCGCCAAGCAGTGGTGCAAGGAAGCGGCACAAGGCGTGTCGAACGGCTTGAAGAGCGCTGCCGCCGGCTAGTCGCGCTGCCGCGGAATATAGCCCTGCGCTGTCCGAACCGGCGCCATCGGCAAGATGGCGCCGGTTCCGTGCCAGCCGCGCCGCACCGGCATACCGTTGAACCGGTCCACGATGTCCCCCGATGAAGGCGGCGTTTTGGCATGGGCAGGCGTGACGGGCAGGGAGGCCGGCGCGATCGGTGCATGGCGTGTGGCGGACGGCGGCAGGTTTAACCGCTGCGGCGGGCTGCCCTGCAAATCCGCATATCGACCCTCGTTCTTATTCCTTAAGGATCGGACCGGCGCGGCGTATGTTCATGTCTTGTCAGTGCGGTGCCGGGCTTGATGGCACCGCAGCCTTCGCAAAACCAGGCACAAACCAGGGACAGGAGCCTACGATGAGCGTCGAGATCATTGGCATGATCCAGAGCCAGAAACAGTCGGAGATCCATCCGGCCAGCGGACCGGTGGTGGATCGCGACTATGTGCGCGTCTTTGCGCAAGCGCATGAGAACGCCGGTTTCGACCGCGTGCTGGTGCCGCATCACTCCACCGGCCCGTCGGCCACGCTCACCATCTCCTATGCGGCCGCGGTGACGGAGCGCGTGCATTTCATGCTGGCCCATCGCCCGGGTTTTACCGCGCCGACGCTGGCGGCCAGGCAGATCGCCTCGCTCGACCAGTTCAGCGGTGGCCGGCTTGGCGTGCACTTCATCTCCGGCGGTTCGGACCCGGAGCAGCAGCGCGACGGCGATTTCCTTGGGCACGATGATCGCTACGGGCGCACCGACGAGTACCTGGGCATCCTGCGCCGTATCTGGACCGAGGAAAAACCGTTCGATCACGAAGGCAGGCACTACCGTTTCAGGCAGGGTTTTTCCGAGGTCAAACCCGTGCAGCAGCCGCATGTGCCGATCTTCTTCGGCGGTGCGTCGGAGGCGGCGATCGATGTGGCCGGCCGCCACGCCGATGTCTATGCGCTGTGGGGCGAATCGCTCGAGCAGGTGCGCGACATCACCACGCGCGTGCGCGCCGAAGCGGCCCGGAACGGCCGGCAGGTGCGCTTCTCGGTCTCGTTCCGGCCGATCCTGGCCGAAACGGAAACGCAGGCGTGGGCGCGCGCGGACGGCATCCTGGCGCAGACGCGCCGCCTGCGCGATGCCGCTGGCCTGGGGCAGGGCGGACCCCAGCAAAGCGAAGGCGCGCGCCGCCTGCTGGCCGCCGCCGAGCAGGGGCCGCGTGTGGACAAGCGCCTCTGGACGGAACTCGCCAGGCTGACCGGCGCGCGCTCCAACTCCACCGCGCTGGTGGGCACGCCGGAGCAGGTGGCCGATGCGCTGCTGGATTACTACGATCTCGGCGTGACCACCTTCCTGATCCGCGGCTTCGATCCGCTGGAAGATGCCGTGGACTATGGCCGCGAGCTGATCCCGCGCGTGCGGGCGCTGGTGGCGCAGCGCGAAGCGGCGGCGGGTGCCGGCCGCAAGGCAGCCTGAAGGGGATGGCGAGCGGCAATATGACGGCATCCCGAAGACGATTCCTGCGCTTCGGCGCGGCGGCGGCGGCAGGCGCGGCCTTGCCGCTCTGCGTTTCCGCGCAGGGCCGCCCCGTGCTCAGGGCCGGCGACCAGAAGGGCGGCCTGCGTGCCTTGCTGGAAAGCGCGGGCGAGCTGAAGGGGCTCGCCTACGACATCCAGTGGACCGAGTTTCCCGCCGCCGCGCCGCTGGCCGAGGCGCTCAACGCGGGGGCGGTGGACTCGGGCCCCATCGGCGACGCGCCGGCCATCTTTGCGCTGGCAGCCGGCACGCCCATCAAGATCATCGGCGCCAACCGCTCGGACCCGTTCGGCACGGCCGTGCTGGTGCGGGCGAATTCGCCCCTCAGGACGGCGGCCGATCTGCGCGGCAGGAACATCGGCACGAATCGCGGGTCGATCGGCCATTTCGTCGCGCTGAAGGCGCTGGAGTCGGCCGGCCTCAAGCCGGAGGACGCCAGCCTGCGCTTCCTGCCGCCGGCGGACGCCAAGCTTGCGCTGGTCAATGGCTCCATCGATGCGTGGGCCACCTGGGAGCCCTATACGGCGCTGGCGGAAACCAGCGGGCATGCCCGTGTCCTGGTCAGCGGCCGGGGCCTGTGGTCCGGGCTCAGCTATCTCGCGGCGACGGACAGCGCGCTGGCCGCCAGGCGCGAGCTGCTGGGCGATTTCCTTCAACGCGTGGTGCGCGCGCAGGTCTGGTCGTACCAGCATGTGGACAGCTTCTCGGCGGCGCTGGCGCGCATCATCGGCATTCCGCCGGAGGCGGCCCGGCTGCAGTTCGAGCGGCGCCGCACGCAATGGCGCAATATCGACGCGCAGGTGATCGCCGAGCAGCAGCGTACGGCGGATTTTTACCTGAAGGCCGGGCTGCTCAAGCAGCGGCTGGATGTGCGGACCACGTTCGATACGCGCTTTCCGCTGGCCGCATAGCGCAGCACGCCACGCGCCCGGCAATCCGCCTGGATGCTTAGTGCAGCGGCGGGGCGAGGTCGGACCCGGTCAAGCTCACGACTCGGTTGCGGCCACCGCGCTTGGCCTCGTACAGCGCCGCGTCCGCATGCCCATATGCCTGATCGAAACCCGTTCCGCGCGGGCTCCAGCTGACGCCGAAACTGGCCGTGATCTGCATGCCGGGGGGCACGGCGAACGCATGGCCCGCAATATGCAGCCGCATGCGTTCCGCCAGGCCTACCGCGGCGTCGAGCGAAAGCCCGGGCACCAGTGCCGCGAACTCCTCGCCGCCGACCCGGCCGATCATCCCGGCGTCCTGCACCGTCCGCTCCAGGCAGCCGACGACGCCACGGATCACGGTGTCGCCGACCGGGTGGCCGAGCGTATCGTTGACCCGCTTGAAGTGGTCGATATCGAGCACGATCAGGGCGAGGCTGCCGCCGGCGAGGATGATGCCAGCCTGCTCGATGATCGCACCGCGATTCAGCGCGCCGGTCAGGGTGTCGCGCGTGGCGCGGAACTCCAGCTCGCGCGCCAGTTCCTGCAGGCGATGGTTGAGCCGGTTCATCTCCAGCTCTTCCCGGTCGCTGCGCCGTATCAGTCGGCGCGTCTCGCGCATCAGCCGCTCGTAATAGGCAATCAGCTGGCCGAGCGTGTCGCGGTACGCTTCGCTGCCGGCATGGGGATTGCCGAATACTGCCTTGGCGCCAGCCAGGACGCTGTTTTCCGAATCGAAAAGGTCGGGCTCGGTCATCCGCGGGTCAGCTCGCCGTGGTGGCGTGGTCGAAGAATTCGATGGCCGGGAAATCGGCGTGCAGTTCCTGGCCGAACTCCAGGATCGTATCGTCGTCCACGTCGTGATACCAATGCAGGATCACCCGGTTGCCCTTGTCGGCCGCATCGTTCATGGCGTCGAACATGCTGAACAGCACCTTGGTGCTGGAGCTGTTGAAATACGTCAGCGCGACGTGGACCGTGACCTCGGCGCCTTCGCAGGCGGCCAGGTAGCGGCGCAGGCGGACGATCACATCGCCATAGAACGCGGCGGCGTTTTCCGGATAGGACTCGCCCTTGAGCGACAGCGTATGCTGCCCGAAATCGAAGCTCACCTCGGGCGATGTCGGTGTGGCGGCAATGAACAGGTTTTCCATTACTTTCCCTTTTTCATCCCGTTCAGATCGTGGCGGTGAGGTGGAACATCGTCGACACCGGATCGGTGTCGATAGGCTGGAAGCTGTATTCGAGCGGGGCGCTGGCGTCGCGCGCCACCGTCAGGAAACCCAGGCCGGCACCCTTGCTGCCCTCCGGCGCTTCGGCACGCATGGTTTCCTTGTAGGCCTGCTTGATCTGTTCCAGCGTCATGGTGCGCAATGGCTCCAGCGCGGCGCGAAGCTGACCGACCCTGGCGATCGCCACCGGATTGGAGCACATCAGCCGGTAGCGGTCGTCGAGCATGCTGATGCAGACCGAGCCGTGCCGCAACTGATTGGTGTCCTGGGTTGGCGGCGTGAGCGCGTCGGACGAGTAGTGCACGATATTCTGCGCCATCTCGACAAACGAGGAGAACAGCTTGCGCCGGGTCGTGCCATCGACGCCGGTGATCGTCAGCTGCAGCCGGACCGCGTCGGACATCGCCGCGATAATGTTTTGGGAGAAATATCCGACGTAGTAGAAGATCACGTTGCGTTCACGGGCCATATCGAAGAATGCCCCATATTCGTTGTCAATCGAAGTACCGTTCATATCAGGGCTATTGGACGCGAAAGCAGAAGAAGGTGAGATCGTCACGTCGGCGATGATGGCCTTGCCAGGCACGGTACCGGTCCAGCACGGCCTGGTTGAGTTGCGCGGCGCTGGCATGCCGGTTGGCGCGGATCGCCTCGCGGATGCGGCGCTTGCCAAAGGCGATTTCCCGGGGGCCGCCGATCTGGTCGATCAGCCCATCGGTGGTCACGAACACCACGCTGTCCGGCTGTGTCTGGACGAGGCGGTTCTGCCAGGCGAAATCCATGTCGGTGTCGACATAGCCGACCCCCATGCGTTCGCCGTCCACCATTTCCCCTTCTTCGTCGCCGGGATGGAGCACGAACAGGGCGCTCTTGGCGCCGGCGAAGGAGAGTCGGCGGCTGGCGTTGTCGTACCAGAAGAACGCGGCATCCATGCCGTCGTTCGATTCGGGCGCACCGTCATGGGCTTCCGTCTGCCCCAGCATCTGCTTGATGCCGCGGTTGACCGCCATCAATAGTGCGCCGGGATCGCGCGGACCCCGCTGCTCGATGGCCTGGATCAGGATGGACGAGGAAATCAGCGTCATGAACGCGCCCGGCACGCCGTGGCCGGTGCAATCGGCCAGCGCGGCGAACCAGCCGTCGTCGAAGGCGGCAAAGTGATAAAAGTCGCCGCCGACCACATCGCGCGGCTCCCACACCAGGCCCGCATCGCCAAGGGTGCGGGCGAGCGCCTCGCGCGAGGGGCGCAGCATCGAGCGCTGGATGGTGCTGGCATAGTCGATGCTGTGCATGATCTGCCGGTTCTTCTCGGCCTGCATGTCGGCGACCGCGCGCATCAGCTGCAAGCCATGCCCGATGCCGAGGAAGCGGCCGTCCTGCGCGACGATGAAGCCGTCGGCGAGCGCTTTTTCGCCGTATTCGACGGCCTTGAACGTCAGGGCCTCGATGCTCATCCCGGCATCGACCACCAGCGGCTCCTTGTCCATGAAGGCGATGCAACTCTTGCGGTCGTAGAGCTCGCGATGATAGGGCTTGCTCATCTGCGACATGAAGATCGCACGGTTGATCAGGCCGATCGGCCTGTCATCCTCGGTCACCGGCAGGCTGGCGAGATCCCGGTGCTTGCCGAACACATCCAGGACTTCCTGGTTGTTGTGCCCGGTGGTCACCGATGGCGTGGCAACGCACAGATCCTCGGCACAGGGCTGCCGGAAGCGGGAGCGAGCCACATGGGAGTCAACCGGGACGTCAGACATCGCCAGGCCATTCGGATTATTGGGAAGGCGCCGATTGTATGTCGCTTACATGTCGCTTATGTGACACTTGATCAAGGCCGGGCGGCCCGGGCCGATCAATCGGCCGGCGCGGTAGCGTCCTTGAGGGCGCCCGCATCGTATTCGCGCATGGCGTCGGCGGCGCGGCCCTTGCCCAGCACGCGGAAGCTGGCCGGATCGGCGCCGTCGATCGCCACCAGGCTGATGTAGCCGACGATGTAGGCGTGCTTGCGGTCGCGCGCGAAGTCGTGGTCCAGGAATTCGAGGGTGGGCAGGTGGACGCGCCTGGCCGATACCGGGCGGCGGCCGAAGAAAAGCTGGTCGCCGGCCAGCAGGAAGCCCGGATGGGGCACCTGCAGGGTGTCATGCGGCACGCCAACCTTGAGCGGCTTGCCGTCGCAGAACAACTGGTCCGCGTCCCAGGCATAGCAACCTTCGAGCCGCAGCGCCTGCGGGGCCACGCCTTTCTTCACCGTGCCCAGATAGAACGCGCGGCCGGCGTCGCGGGCCCAGCCGCCACGCAGCACCGTGAAGGCGGCGGGATCGACCTTGCGCAGGGCCTGCGGCGTTTCATAGTGGTTCGGCACAAAAAACACGGTGACGCCGTCGCTGACATAGTGCTCGTCGAGTTGCCGCAGTCCGGTGATCGGTTGCGTGGAGAGCGGGATCAGTTCGCAGTGGCCCTCGCCGCAACTGTACAGCCAGTGAATGCCGCGGGCATCGCCGCAGAACACGCCGGGAAGGCCGTGGACCAGCCGCAGTTCGTGCACGGCGAAGCTGTCCGGGTCGAGCCCGGTCAGGCGGTGGCCGCCGTACTCGACTTCCCGTGGGCGCGCGGCCGGCGCCTGCAGGCGGTGCCACCAGTAGTCCTGCAGCGCCGGAAGGGCGGTGAAGAAATCCCGCCATCGCTCTGCCTCGCCGTTGTCGATCACGGTCTGGCGCTTGCCGTGGTCGATGGGACCGATCCTGTCGGTCATCTGAAGCGGGCCGTCGCCGTTGGGCGCCACCACAAAGCTGGCCCGGTCAGCCTCGATGCGGCGGCCATGATAGTAGACGTGGCTGGCATCGGCGATATAGCTCCCGTCGAAGCCCACCACGGTGGCGCCGTCGGCGCCGGCGATGCGCTTGCCGTTGAGGTAGGCCGCCTCATGGTCCACCGCGTAGTAGGCATGCACGCATTCCACGGGTTCCAGGGGGCCGTTCTCAGGCCATCGCCACCCCTGGTAGGCCAGCGGGCGGAAGGCCAGCGGGCTGCGGGTGCGGATGGTCTTGCCAGTGATGTAGTAGGCCTGGCGGGCATCGCGGGCGTAACGCTCGTTGAGGACCTCGAAGGTGGCCAGGTCGGGGTCTTCGATACGGTAGAAATAGTAGTAGACGGAGCCGCTGCCCTGCTGCGCCTGCACGATGACGTGCTCGCCATCGGTGAACCAGCGCCCGGCGACGCAGCGGAATGCCCGGGGATGCGCGACGGGCAGGGGGCTGCCGTCCTTGGCCCAGAGCGGCCGGCCGTGCCAGAGCACGGTATCGCCGTCGATGCAGTACGAGGGATGGTTGGTGGGCTGTAGCTTGGCTGGCATCGGAAGACCTTGGGGCCGGGTGGAGCAAGGTCGACATGTTAAACCGTCGATCCGGGTTGGCAAGGGCGGGCAACTGGTTGCAGTCGGGTTCTAACCGCAATTAACCGCCAGGAATGCAACCCAACCGCGAAGACGTGCCGGCCGCTTGCGGCCCGCACGCCAGACAGGCACGATGTGCACGGTAGACATGCCCGCTGCGTATATTGCGCCGGTACCGCGCCGCACCGGGTTACCTGGCTCCCACCTGGCTCCCATATCCCAGGCCTTTATCTGCCGCTTCTCCCATGGATGGACGGGCCCGCAATTGGAAATCGGAAGCCGGACAGCGGATCGCACCCTGGACTGGACTGAACCGGATCGAATGGAACTGGAGACCCTATGCCGTACATGTTGCTGATCGTCGAACCCGTGGGCCAGCGCGCCGAACGCACGCTGGAAGAGGGGCGCCAGGCCTACGCCAGCATGACGCAGTTTGCCGGCGGCCTGACCGAACGTGGCCTGCTGCTTGGCTGTAACTCGCTCACATCGGACGCCAGCGGCGTTCGCGTGCAGGTGCGCGCAGGCCGCCGCGACCTGCTCGATGGTCCCTTTGCCGAGGCCAAGGAGATGATCGGCGGCTACTTCCTGCTCGACTGCGCCACACAGGACGAAGCGATCGCCATTGCCGCCGACTGTCCCGCCGCGGCCTGGTGCACGGTGGAAGTCCGCGAGGTCGGGCCTTGCTTCCTGTGATGCCGTCGCCTGCATTCGCGCGGCTTGTTAGGTAGTTACCCTAGGTTCCCAGGTTTTCCCGCATCGGCTGTCGATCCGGCGGATCGTGGTTCGTCGTACCGGTAAGCGCCACCGGAACCGGATGGCGCCAAGACCGGCAATCGAAAGCGCAAGGAGAACCGCAATGCGATTCATGATCCTGGTAAAAGGCACGCAAGGCACTGAAGCCGGCACGATGCCGGAAGAAGGGCTGATGGCCGCCATGGCGGCCTACCATGAGGCACTGGCAAAAGCGGGCGTGCTGCTCGACGCCGCCGGGCTCAAGCCCACCTCTGCCGGCTGGCGCATCCGCTATGCCGGCGGCCAGCGCACGGCCATCGACGGGCCGTTCACGGAGTCGAAGGAACTGGTGGCGGGTTATACGCTGATCCAGGTGCGCAGCCGGGAAGAGGCGATGGAATGGGCGCGCCGTTTTCCCGCGCCCCATGGCGAAATGGCCGACGGCGAGATCGAGGTGCGGCAGTTGTTCGAACTGGAGGATTTCGAGCCCGGCCAGGCGGTGGAGCGCTTGCGCGACCTGGGCGTGGGCCAGCACTGAAATTTTCCGCATATCCTAAACCGAAGCGGACGGGCAAACACGCGCGGGCCTTCGGATTACGCGCTGTCGCCAAACAGGAGAAATCATGCACAAACAAATCTACGTCAATCTACCCGTGGCCGACGTGCAGCGCTCGCAAGCCTTTTTCAAGGGACTGGGCTTCAGCTTCAACCCGCAGTTCACCAATCAGAACGCCGCTTGCATGGTGATCGGCGAGAACATCCACGCGATGCTGCTGGTCAGGGAATTCTTCCAGACCTTCACCACCCGGACGCTGTGCGATACCACGCAGAGCACAGAGGTGCTGATCTGCATTTCCTGCGAGAGCCGCGCCGAGGTGGACGACCTGGTTGCCAGGGCGGTGGCCGCCGGTGCTACGTCGCCACGCGCGCCGCAGGACCACGGCTTCATGTATGGCCACGGTTTCGAGGATCTCGATGGGCATATCTGGGAGCTGGTGTACATGGAGCCGTCGGCGGCGGGCCAGGCTTGAGGCGCGCGGCGCTCGCAATATGACCACTGTGCCGATGCATCGGGCGATCGAAGCCGTATGGCGGATCGAATCCGCCAGGGTCATCGCCCACGTCGCGCGCGTGGTGCGCGACGTGGGCCTGGCCGAGGAACTGGCGCAGGACGCGCTGGTAGCCGCGCTGGAGCGCTGGACCGACACGGGCGTGCCGGACAACCCGGGGGCCTGGCTGATGACCACCGCGAAGAACCGCGCGCTCGACTACCTGCGCCAGCAGGCGCTGCACGCGCGCAAGCACGAGCAGATCGGCCAGGATCTCGAAGCGCTGGAGGCGCATGTGGTGCCGGATTTCGTCGATGCCCTCGATGCCGCCCGCGAGGACGATATCGGCGACGACCTGCTGCGCCTGATCTTCACCGCCTGCCACCCGGTGCTCTCCACCGACGCGCGGGTGGCCATGACGTTGCGCCTGCTGGGCGGGCTCTCCACCGGGGAAATCGCGCGGGCCTTCCTGACCCCGGAGGCGACCATTGCCCAGCGCATCGTGCGCGCCAAGCGCACCCTGGGCGCGGCGCGCGTGCCTTTCGAGGTGCCGGGGCCGCAGGCGCGCGCGCCGCGCCTGGCTTCGGTGCTGGAGGTGATCTACCTGATTTTCAACGAGGGTTATTCGGCTACCGCCGGCGATGACTGGATGCGGCCCGCCCTGTGCGAGGAAGCGCTGCGCCTGGGCCGCACCCTGGCCGGGCTGGCGCCGGAGGAAAGCGAGGTGCACGGGCTGGTGGCGCTGATGGAGATCCAGGCCTCGCGCACGCACGCGCGGGTGGACGCGCAGGGGCGCCCGGTGCTGCTGCTCGACCAGGACCGCGGCCGCTGGGATCCACTGCTGATCCGGCGCGGGCTGGCCGCGCTGGAGCATGCGCAGGCGCTTGGCGGGGCGCTGGGGCCATATGCCCTGCAGGCGGCGCTGGCCGCCTGCCACGCCCGTGCGCCGGTCGCCGCGCAGACCGACTGGGCACAGATCGCCGCACTCTACGACGCGCTATCCCAGGTGGCGCCGTCCCCGGTGGTGGAACTGAACCGCGCGGTGGCGGTGGGGATGGCATTCGGTCCCGAAGCCGGCCTGGACATCGCCGATGCGCTCACGGCGGAACCGTCGCTGGCGAAGTACCACTTGCTCCCCAGCGTGCGTGGCGACCTGTTGTTCAGGCTCGGCCGCCTCGACGAGGCGCGCGCCGAGTTCGAGCGCGCCGCCGCCATGACCCGCAACGCGCGCGAGCGTGAATTCCTGCTGGGGCGGGCGCGGGAAGCAGGCGCGGCGCGTTGCCGGCCTACCAGCGCGTGCTGATGCTGCCGACGATGGTGCGGCCGTTGCCGTAGTAGCACTGCACGCTGGAGTTGCAGCCGGCCACGTATTCGCGGTTGAACAGGTTGGACGCATTGAGCTGCAGCCGCCAGCGCGGGCCGATATCCGCATGGATCGCCGCATCGAAGAGTGTCGCGGCCGGCGCATTGAAGGTATTGGCCGTGTCGCCGGCGGTATCGCCGAGATAGCGCACACCGGCGCCAAAGCCCACGCGCACGCCTTCCACCGGCGGCAAGGTGTAGTCGGCCCAGGCCGATGCCATCTGGCGCGGCACGCCGTAGGGCCGCTTGCCGCGATCGGTGCCGTTGCTGCGGGTCACCACCGGCTCCTGGTAGGTATAACTGGCAACCAGGTTGAGGCGCGGCGTCACGCTCAGCTTGCCCTCCAGCTCCACGCCGCGCGTGCGGATCTCGCCGGTCTGGATGGTGTTGGCCAGATTGGCGGGATCCGCCGTCGCCACGTTTTGCTGGGTGAGGTTGAATACCGCTGCCGTGAACATCGATCCGGATCCGGGTGGCTGGTACTTGATGCCCGCCTCGTACTGCTGCCCGGTGGTGGGGTTCAGCGGATCGCCGGCCAGGTTGGTGCTAAGCGTGGGCAGGAAGGAGGTCGAGTAGCTGGCGTACGGCGACAGGCCCAGCGGCGATTCATAGAGCAGCCCGGCGCGGTAGGTGAACTTGCCGGGGTCTTGCGTGACTTTGGTGCCGTTGCGGTTGTTGTTGGTGGACGCGTGCGTAAAGTCCTGCCGGCCACCGACGGAAAGCACCCAGCGCTCCCAGCGCAGCTGGTCCTGCAGGTAGAGGCCAAGCTGGCTCTGTGCCTGGTCCGTGCTGGTGGTGGGGCTGGCTGGCAGCGTGGCGTTGACGCCATAGACCGGCGCATAGAGATTCAGCGATGGCGCGCTACCGCTCCACACGCGGTTCTGGAATCCCTGCCACTGGTAGTCCACGCCCCCCACGATCTTGTGCGTCAGCGGCCCGGTGGCGGTGTTGACTTGCATATGGTTGTCCACCTGCACGCCGTTCAGGATGGGGCGGGCCTGGTAGGCGGTGCGGGTCAGCGTGCGCTGGTCTGCCAGCAGCGCCTTGCCGAAGAGGGAGCGGTAGTCCAGGTCCAGGTGCGTGTAGCGCACGTTCTGCCGGAAGGTCAGGTTGTCGGCAAAGCGATGCTCCAGCCGGTAGCCCACCGCGACCTGCGTCTTGAGATAGCGGTCGAAGCCGGGGTCCCCCGTCAGCAGGCTGGTGGGAATGCGGCCGTAGACCGTCGGCGTGACCATGCCGGCCGCCGGGCCGTAGGTGGCGGCTGAGCCCATGTTGTCGCGCATATAGGTGGCGGACAGGGTCAGGCTGGTGCGTCCGTCGGGGCGCCAGGTGAGCGTTGGGTTCAGGTTCAGGCGGTCGTCGGTGATGTTGTTGACCTGCGTGCCGCTCAGGCGGCCCAGGCCGTTGAAGCGGTACTGCAGGGTGCCGTCCTGGTTCAGTGCGCCGGTGGTATCCACCCGCACCTGGCGGCGGTTGTGCGAGCCGTAGTCCAGCGCCAGCTCGTGGAACGGCTCTGCGCTGGGATCCTTGCTGATCAGGTTGACGAAGCCGCCCAGGTTGCCGGCGCCGTACAGCACCGAACTCGGGCCGCGCAGCACTTCCACCCGCTCCAGCGAAGACGGATCCACGCGGAACGCCGCATAGCTGCCCACGCGATTGGCGATCTGCGGTACACGCAGGCCGTCCCAATAGGCATCGGCATTGAAGCCGCGGATATAGAACCAGTCGGCGCGCACATCGGCGCCGAAGGGATCCGCATTGACGCCGGCCGTGTACTTGAGCGCGTCGCCCACGGTTTGCACCGCCTGGTCGGAGAGCTGGTCGCGCGTGATGACCGAGACCGATTGCGCGGTCTCCATCAGGCTGGAATCGGTCTTGCTGGCGCTGGACGAGCGCTTCGCCACATAGCCGCTGACCGGACCGCGGGCGGTTTCCGTATCGGCCTGCGCGGTCACCACCACCGTCGGCAGGGCGATGCCCTGGGAATGCGGCGCGGCAGCCGCGACGGGCCGCCGGGCCAGCGTATAGCTGCCGTCGGCGCGCGGGCGCAGCGCTAGGTTGCTGCCTTCCAGCAACTGCTCCAGCGCCGCGCGCTCCGTATAGCGTCCCGAGAGCGCCGGACTGGCCAGGCCTTCCGTCAGCGCCGGATCGAACGACAGCGCGATGCCGGCATTGGCGGCAAAGGCGGACAGCGTGCGGCCCAGCGGGCCGGCGGGGATGTTGTAGTCCCGGGCGGCCGTGGCATCGGCTTGCGTGGGACTGGCCGCATCCGTGGCGGCGTGCACGGCCGGGGGCGTCGCCGCGCCGGCGAACGCCATGGCCAGCAGCGCCAGGCGGATGGCTTGGGGGAGAGGGCGCTCGGAGCAGCGCGGACGGGCGACGGCCATGCGGATAAAGTCCTTTCGGTGGTTCGGAGTCTGGGATTCATGCTCCTTGCCAGCCGAGGCCGGAAAAAGTGTCATGGGTGGCGGGATTTTTTCTGGCGTGGGCAATGGAGCGGCCAGGATCGCCGTCGCGCCCGGCTGTCAGCCGGGCCGGCAGGGCAAGCGCCTTCCCGATTCCGTTCCAGGCCGGGTCCCTGCGCTAGAATCCGTCAGCGCCGCACGGATGCGCCGCCGACGCTGGTTTCCCGGCAAAGGAAATCCAGCATGGATAACGCCTCGCAGACCGCACCGAGGCACACAGGGAGACGCGTCGGTATGCTGCAACAACCGCACGCAAGCCCGGCATGTGCGGGTAATACCCCGCGCGGAGCGCTGGCCAGGACTTCCGGCCAGAGTCCGGCTGTTTGGGCGTTGCGCAGATTCCAGCCAATGTCGATCCGGTACCGGGCCCACGCTTACGTTTGAATTGCTGAAGCCGAGTCTGTCCAAGATGCTTAGATTTGTCTTGCCAACCATGTCGGTCGACCGGCGGTTTGGGATCATTGCCAGCGCGCTGGGCCTCCTGTTTCTGGTACTGGCGAGCGGGCTCCTGATTCACCAGTGGAGCGCATATACAAGGGCAGAGTACGCTCTGACTCATTTCCAGGTCTTCCGGGCCACATTGCTTGCGATGGAGAAGGTGTCCGCGGAGCGGGGGCCAACCAACAGCGTGCTGGGCGAAGACGTGCCGCTTCCGGAGGCGCGGGCGGCCGCGCTGCGGGTGGCGCGTGCCGAGAGCGATGCGCGCATCGCGCAACTGGTCGGGCTCCTCGGCCTGCCCGGCTGCGACCGGTGCGAGAACGAACGGGCAGCGGCGCAGCGCGTGCAAGCCACGCTGGCCGATGCGCGCGCGAACATTGACCGGGTACTCCGGGTGCCACGCGCGCAGCGCACCGATCCGGCGCTGGAGCAGGCCGTGATGCGCATGGTGGAGGTCATCCCGCACTTCTCTCCGATCACGAACGCCAGTACCGCCGGCGTGCTCAACGGAGACGCCAGCGCGCTGAATTGCATGACGGCGGCGCGCCTGGCAGCGACGCTCCGGGAACAGGCCGGGCTATTAGGCTCGCGCTTCACCGCGGCGTTGGTGTCGCAGCGGCAGCTGACGGAGGATGAGCAATTTGCCATCGAACGCACGCGCGGCGGCATTGACCAGCTGGGTGCATACATGAGAACCCGCGTGCAGGAGGATGCGGCGCTGGCGCACGGGGCCTTCGCCCGGGTGAACGGGAAGTATTTTGGCGAGGGTCTGGCCTATGTGGCCCGGATTCGCGCGCTGGCCAGCCTTCCAGGCGGCGCGGCCGCCTCGACCGGCGAGTTTGCCGCACGGTATGTGCCCCTGATGCGCCCGATCGTCGAATTCCGGGATGAGGCGCTGGCGCTGGCCGAGGAGGAGGTGCGCTTGCACCGGCACGCGATGCTGGTCAGGCTGGTCGGGGCCGCGGGCATCCTGTCGAGTTTGATGTGCGCGCTGGCGCTGGGCGTATGGCTGTTCCGGCGACAGGTCATCCGTCCTTTCGCCGAGGCTGCGCGCGTCATCCGGGCCATCGCAGCGGGCGGTCCCTCGGCCGACCTGCCGCCGAACGCGTATCGCGGCGAGATACAGGAACTCTTCGATGCGGTCCAGGTATTGAAGGCCAAGGATCTCGAAAGGACGCGGCTCGAGCAGGAGCGCCAGCGCCTGATCGCGGAACTGAGGACGATGGCGGAGACCGATTCCCTGACCCGGCTCCTCAATCGCCGCGCCTTCGAGAGCCGTGCGCAGGTGGCCTTTCTGGATCGGGACGTGCTGGCCCCCTATCTTGCACTGGTGATGATCGATATCGACCATTTCAAGCGCATCAACGACACCTATGGCCATGCCGTGGGCGATCGCGCCCTCGAATGCATGGCCGATCTGTGCCGTGAAACATGGCGCAAGGGCGATGTGGTTGCGCGCATCGGCGGCGAGGAGTTCGCCGTGCTGGTCGGCGTGCAGGACCGTGCGCAGGTGCTTGAGATGGTGGAAAGGCTGCGTCTCAGGCTATCGCGTGCCGTGGTGCCGGTCGAGCAAGGCGCCGGCTTCACCATGACCGCGAGCTTCGGCGTTGCATACGCCGCGCGCGCGGACGCACCCAGCGTCAAGTCGCTGCTGAAGCGGGCGGACCGCTTGCTATACCGGGCCAAGCTGGCCGGGCGCGATCGGGTCGAGGTCGAGGCATCGGCGCTGGCGGATGGCGGCCCCCCGCCGTGACCGGCGGTTCAGAACACCCCGGGAATCACCCGGTAGCGGACTCTGGCCCGATAGGCTCGATACGCCGGGTCCTCGCCCAGGAATTGCTCTTCCCTGAAAATGCGCCCTGTCTGCAGCGCGTACAGGCCGCCATAGACCAGCGCATTGCGCCATCCGAGATTGGTCAGCAGGAAGCCAAGGTCTGTCACCAGGTAGCCCAGGTAGATAGGATGCCGGACGAAGCGGTAGGCGCCGCGCGATACCACCCCGCGATTGGCAGGCAGGATGCCGAAGGCATCGCGCAGGGAAAACTTGGCGAACAACTGCCACAGGATGCCGCCGACGCCCAGGGTGGCGCCGGCCGCTTCCGGGATCACGCGAGCACCGGGCTCAAGTTCGATGCCGAGGAAGTAAAAGCTCCCCCCGACCGACATCACGACGCTCATGGGCCGGAAATCCCGCCTGGCGGGGATGCGCGCGAACAGCGATAGTCCCACGGTGACCAGCGTGGCGGTCATCATCAGCAGCAAGGTGGTGCGCTCCGGCGCCAGCCGCCACTGCACGAAGGCGCTATAGGCGAACACGCTCAACAGCAGGCCGACGACGAGGCGGGCGGAGATTTCGACGACCATCTCGCGCAGTTGCGGGCGCATGGGCCAGGCCGGATGGTGGATCGCCGCCGTCTTGGCCGGCATTGCATCGCAATCGTCGATCATTCCCTGGTATCTCTCTGTCTTTTTTTATCGGGCGGCATACGAGATCCCGGATGGGAGCCGCCTGTCAGGATTACAGCCGGGTTCCGCTGGCATTCCATACCCCCCCGACGTGGGGGGTGCATGGAGGGATGACCGCGCGGTGCGACGGCTGGCGAAGCTGGCGCGCGCCAGCCTTGACCGGTCACCGCGCGGAGCGTCGCGGCACCAGCGTGATCCAGTAACGGGTTCTCTCGATGGCGTCCACCGGATACGTGGCTACCAGCATGGCCAGCGCGCGCCCCACATCGGCAACCGGGAAGGCGCCGGAGACCGGCAGGCCGGCCACGGCCGGGTCGCAGCGCAGCACGCCGGTGCGGTAGCGCGCGAGTTCGGCCGCGAAGCCGGCCAGCGGCATCTTGTCGGCTACCAGCATGCCCTGCGTCCAGGCGGCAATGGTGTAGTCGGCCGGCGTAGCGCCGGACATGCTGGCGGCCGTAAAGCTGGCCTGCTCCCCGGCCGGCAGGATGCGCTCGGCGGCGCCGGCCTGGCCCGGGCTGATGCGTACCGCTCCTTCCAGTACGGCTACGCGGGTGAGACCCGCTTCCTGGCGCACGTTGAAGCGCGTGCCCAGCGCCTCCAGTCGGCCTTGTGCCGATACCACCAGGAAAGGCCGATGTGCCGCCGCCGTGTCCGGCGCGGTCCGGACCAGGATTTCGCCGGCGCGCAGCAGCACTACGCGCTGCGCCGCGTCGAAACGTACGTCGATGGCGCTGGCGGTGTTCAGGGTGACGCGGCTGCCGTCGGCCAGCCGCAGTTCGCGGCGCTCGCCGGCGGCGGTATGGTGTGCGGCCGTCCATTCCGGCCATGGCGCGAGCCGCCAGGCCGCCCAGCCGGCCGGCACGCCGGCCAGCAGCAGGGCCAGCCTGGCGGTGGCGGCGCGTCTCGCCGGGCGGCCGGGGCGGTCCAGCGCCGGCATGGCGAGCGCGGGCGGCAGGCCGCCAAGCTTGTCCATCAACTGCTCGGCCCGCGCCCATGCGCTGGCGTGGGCCGGGCTGCGCCGGCGCCAGCGCTCGCAGGCGGCGCGCTCGGCATCGCTGACGGCGCCGGCATGCAGGCGCATCAGCCAGCCGGCGGCTTCGTCCAGGATGCGCGGGTCGATGGACTTCTGCATCTAAGCCGCCATGTTTTCACGCAGGAAATGTTCCAGCATGGGAATAAAAAATCCATGGCCGGCGATCAACTCCGGCTCCTTTTTGAATAAAGGGAGCCATTGGAGCCTAAATTCGATGGGTTCTCCGCCGGTACTGGGATGCCGCTCAAAGTGAGTCCAGGTTTCTGCTATCGGGATAGCGTCGCTCAACCTGGCATGCACGACATGCCTATGCTGAATTTCGTTTCGCCCGAACTTGGACATCGAGTAATAATAATTACCAAGAATACGCTCGATCTCAGCATTTCCTATGCCGCTTTCTTCGGACAATTCCCGAAGAGCCGCAGCAGCAGCTTCCTCGTTGGATTCTATTGTGCCGGCAATCACCTGCCGGCCCGCATCGGGAAATTCAGGTTGTGTAAAGGTGAGCAAGCTGTCCCGCCACGTGAGATAAACCAGTACTTTATTTTTAATATTCATCAGTGATGTTTCCTGGGCAGGACACCTCTATCCCAAAAGGATAGGGCTCTATTAGGTTAATCAATCATCCTTGCCGAGGCTTTGATTTTTCGAAGATTGCGAAGGGTCAACCGTCGCAACGAGGGAAGCCATCCAGCTCAGGGTCACCAGTGAAGTATGCGCTGTGGCCCTGCCTGAGGATTCACCGAGATCAAGTGCCTCGACACGGCGAGCAAAATCTGCGGGTCGATAAGGGCGCTGTCCGGCTCCGGGCTGGCGCCGCGCCTCACCCCATGGCCTCCAGGCACTGCCGGAAGGCCTGCTGCATATAGCGCTTGACCGTGGCCAGCGAGACCTGGAGATGCGCGGCGATGTCCTCGTACTTCATGCCATCGAACTGGGACAACAGGAAGGCCCGCCTGGCGCGCCCGGGCAGCGCGTCAAGCATGGCGTCGATCTCGTACAGGGTTTCCAGGACGATGGCGCGCTGTTCGGGCGAGGGCGCCTGGGGTTCCGGCAGCGCGGCCAGCGCCTCCAGGTAGGCGAGCTCCAGCGCGCGGCGCCGGTACCAGTTGATCATCAGCCCCTTGGCCACCGTGGTCAGGTAGGCACGCGGCTCGCGCACGCCGGCGAGATCCCGGGTGCCTAGCAGGCGGGCGAAGGTGTCCTGCGCCAGGTCGGCGGCGTCGGCCGCATTGCCGAGGCGGCCGCGCAGCCATCCGTACAGCCAGCCGTGATGATGGCTGTAGAGCGTACCGATGTCGTGCGGGGCGCAGGGTGCGGAAGCGGGGTGTGGACGGGGGTTGGCTACGGGCAAGAGGGGCGCAATCTGATGCGGACGAGAATCATTACTATTCGCATTGTATGCGCGCCTGCACATGGCGTGCAAGGTGGGGGCTGGCACGGCGGTCATGTCTGGCAGCCGCTGCGCAATCTCGCTGCGCACGGCATAGCCGCAGGAGGAGGCGGTTACGTTATTGCAGGGGCAAGGGGGTTGGCGGCAGCGCCAGCGCCCAGCGATAGACCAGCAGGCGCCCCTTGTAAGCGTCGACGCCCGGCGATGCCACGCGATCCAGCTTCTCTTCGCGCATGGCAAAGCCTTGCTCGGCCATCTGCCGGTTGAAGGCCGGCCGGTTGCCGCGGTCGGGGTCGATGATCCAGATCTCGGCGGTGGGGCTGGCGTGCCGCCCGATAAAGTGGGCGAGGTTGGCGTTGGCATCGCGCTCGTAGAGCAGGTCGCTGCCGATGATCAGGTCGAATTGGCCGTGGACGTCGAGGCTTGCGTGCTGCGCCGCGCCGGCGTCGTCCTGCCCGTGCTCCGCCGCGCTCCAGTGCCCGTGCCGGTATTTCATCGGCGCCATGCCGTTGAGGCGGAGGTTCTCCGCGAGGAAGCTGGCTGCCATCGGATGGCAGTCACTGGCGGTCATGTCGGCGCCCCGCCGGTGGCCCACCAGGCTGGCCAGGGCCAGTCCGCAGCCGATTTCCAGCACGCGTTCGTTCGCGTCCACGGGCCTTGCCGCCATGCGCGCCGCCAGATGCGCGCCGGATGGCCACAGCATGCCGAACAGCGGCCACATGGCCGAAGAGATGCCCATGCGTTCGGCTTCGCCGAGCGGGTCGTAGTACTGCTGCTTATCCAGCAAGGAGCGGATGACCAGGTCGGCGGCGCCCACGATGGCGATGCACTCTTGCTTGGTTTGGTAGCCGGGCATCGGGGAGAAGCCAGTGCACCGGCTTCACAATAGGGAGGGAACGGACCAGTATGCCCGAAATGTCCCGTCCCGGACGGGAAATGCCGGAAAATAGTGCCGAAAAGCGGTGAAACGGCCAGAAAAGACCAGGAAACTCCCGAAAGTGCCTTCCCCGCGCATTGCCGCAGGCCGTTCCTTCCCGCTGTCCCGCATGCGAGAATCCCGCGATAAACAAAATAGCGGACGCCCCGTCCGCCGATTCCCGGAGCTTATCGCAGTGACCATTCCCTCCAGCGCCTCGATCCGCAAGCGGCTGCGCATGCGGCATCTGCAACTGATGCTGGCGCTGTCGGAGTCGCCTTCGCTGCGCCAGGCGGCGCAGGGGCTGGCGCTGACCCAGCCGGCGGCCACCAAGTCCTTGCAGGAGCTGGAGGAGGTGCTCGGCGTATCGCTGTTCACCCGCCATGCACGCGGGCTGGATCCGACCGTGTCCGGCGAGGCCGTGATGCGCTACGCGCGCGTGGTCTCTGCCGATCTCGATGAACTGCGCGAGGAACTGGTCGCCATCCAGGCCGGCGACGTGGGCAAGGTGCGCGTGGGCGCCGTGATGGCGCCGGCCCCTGACCTGCTCACCAACGTGATCGTCACGCTCAAGAAGGCGCATCCGCGCCTGCACATCATCGTGCAGATCGATACCAGCGACGTGCTGGTCCACGCGCTGCAGCAGAACCAGATCGATATCGTGCTGGGCCGCATCCCGGATGGCTGGCCGTCGGAGGAGTTGTCGTTCGAAACGCTGGGGGAGGAGGCGCTGTCCATCGTCACCCGCGTGGGGCATTCGGCCACGGAGCGCGGCAAGCTGAAGCTGGCCGCGCTGACCGAGTATGCGTGGATCATCCAGCCGCACCCCAGCCCGATGCGCCAGATCATCGACCAGACCTTCCGCGAGAGCCGCGTGCCGCCGCCGGTTAGCACGGTGGAGACTTCATCCATCCTCACCACGCTGTCCGTGCTGCGCGAGTCCGACATGCTCGCCGTGCTGCCCACTTCGGTGGCCCGCTACTACGAAGACCTGAACATGATCGCCACGCTGCCGGTGGCC
The DNA here is from genome assembly GCF_057798855.1 of Cupriavidus sp. 96C5-1. Classification (NCBI taxonomy): domain Bacteria; kingdom Pseudomonadati; phylum Pseudomonadota; class Betaproteobacteria; order Burkholderiales; family Burkholderiaceae; genus Cupriavidus; species Cupriavidus sp. 96C5-1. The sequence continues at coordinate 54,003 of NZ_JBYOJU010000057.1, forward strand.
CTGCACGGCCGGCTGGCGCCCTATGGCCTGGTGCTGCGCAAGAGCCGCCCGCCCACGCCCGCCATGCAGCTTGTCATCGACATGCTGCGGGCAGGGGAGCAGGGCGCGGCGGCGGCCAGGCCGTCGCCATAGGCAGGAGCGGCAGGCGCGGGCGGTGCGTCAGGCGGCCGCCTCTTCCAGCGTGACCAGTTGCGCGCCGTCCTGTACCTGGTCGCCGATCGCGTACAGCACTTCCTGCACCACGCCGTCGGTGGGCGCGGTGAGGGTGTGTTCCATCTTCATGGCTTCCATCACGATCAGCGGATCGCCCTTGCCGATGACCGCGCCGGCCGCGACCATCACGGCGATGATGCGGCCCGGCATCGGCGCCACCAGCTTGCCGCCTTCGGCATCGGCGGCGCCCGCGTGGGCGAGCGGATCGATCAGCTCCAGCCGGGTTTGCCGGTTGCCGCTGAACACGTGGATGGTTTCGCCATCGATATGCGTGCTGCCCTTGACGGTGCGCAGGCCCAGGTCGAGTGCATGGCTGCCATGTTGCGACAAGGCATGGAACGGCACGGTTTGCCCGCCCACGGTGAGCGCTTGCCTGGCGCCGTCGCTATGCAGGCTGGCAACGATCTCGCCCTCGGCGCCACGGAAACGGTACTGCCGCGTTGCCGCGCCGTTCAGCCGCCATGCGCCCGCCTGGCTCCAGGGCGAGTGCGCATCGGCCGGGTCCACGCGCCGTGCGGCGGTCTCGGCATCCAGCACGGCCGCTACCGCCAGCGCGATCACTTCCGTGCCGAGCGGCGGCGGCGGCGGGAACAACACCGCCTGGTTGCGCTCGATCAGGCCGGTGTCGAGATCGGCCGTGGCAAAGGCCTGCGACGTGACCAGCCGCTGCAGGAAGGCGATATTGGTCGACAGGCCCACCACGTGATATTCGGCCAGCGCCTGCGCCATGCGTGCCAGCGCTTCCTCGCGGTCGCGGCCCCACACGATCAGCTTGGCGATCATGGGGTCATAGTACGGGCTGATGGTATCGCCCTCGCGCACGCCGGAGTCGATGCGCACGCCGGCCGGGCCGTGGTCGTCGTGGCCGCGCTCGAACGTCACCGCCGCCGGGGTGCGCAGGTAGCGCAGCGTGCCGGTGGAGGGCAGGAACTGCTTGTCGGGGTTCTCGGCATAGACGCGGGCTTCCAGCGCGTGGCCGTGGATGCGCAACCGATCCTGCGTCAGGGGCAGCGGCTCGCCCGACGCCACCCGCAGTTGCCACTCCACCAGGTCCTGCCCGGTGATCATCTCGGTGACCGGATGCTCCACCTGCAGGCGGGTGTTCATCTCCATGAAGTAGAAGGAGCCGTCCTGGTTGGCGATGAACTCGACCGTGCCCGCGCCGACGTAGCCCACCGCCTGCGCGGCAGCCACGGCGGCTTCGCCCATGGCTTTCCGGCGCGCCTCGCTCATGCCCGGCGCCGGCGCTTCTTCCAGCACCTTCTGGTGGCGGCGCTGCACCGAGCAGTCGCGCTCGAACAGGTAGACGCAGTTGCCGTGGGTGTCGGCGAACACCTGGATTTCAATGTGGCGTGGGCGGGTCAGGTATTTTTCCACCAGCACGCGGTCGTCGCCGAAGCTGGCGGATGCCTCGCGCTTGACCGAGGCCAGCGCGGCCTCGAAGGCCTCGCCCGCTTCCACCACGCGCATGCCCTTGCCGCCGCCGCCGGCGCTGGCCTTGAGCAGCACGGGGTAGCCGATGCGGTCGGCCTCGCGGCGCAGCAGGGCGGCGTCCTGATCTTCGCCGTGGTAGCCCGGCACCAGCGGCACCGCGGCCTGCTCCATCAGGCGCTTGGCCGCGCTCTTGCTGCCCATGGCGCGGATGCTGGAAGCCGGCGGGCCGATGAAAACCAGGCCGGCCTCGGCGCAGGCTTCGGCGAAGCCGTCGTTCTCGGAGAGGAAGCCGTAGCCGGGGTGGATCGCCTGCGCGCCGGTGGCCTTGGCCATCTCGATGATGTGCTCGCCGCGCAGGTAGCTGTCGCGCGTGGCCGCGCCGCCGATGTGCACTGCTTCGTCGCACAGCGCCACGTGGCGGGCGTTGGCGTCGGCGTCCGAATAGACAGCCACCGTGCGGATGCCGAGGCGGCGGCAGGTGGCCGCCACGCGGCAGGCGATTTCGCCGCGATTGGCGATCAGGATCTTGT